>CAZWRH010000009.1:0-30985 GCA_964636045.1 uncultured Gammaproteobacteria bacterium
AGGTCTCAGACAGATAGATAAATATTCTTTAAATAATTTCTTAATTTTGAATTTTTAAAATTTTTCAAAAAAATAAATCCTATAGTTTAATATGACATACTCTGTTATACTATGATCAGTTACAGATTGTACATCTGTTTAAATTTGACTTAGTTTTTTAAAAGATTAGAGATATCTCCTATCCTACTTATCTATATCTTTTTCAATAAAAAAACCATTTTATTTCTAAGCAACTGCACACAAATAATTAATTATGAATATTTTATTTATTAGCAGAAACTCTCCTTTTGAAAGTATTGGAGGAATTGAAAGATATATAACAAATCTAATTTCATACTATAAAACCCAAGATGAATCACAATTGTTTTTAATGCTTCCAACAGAAAAAGAAGATTATTTTGAAAAACAAACAAATGTAACAATTTATTTTACAAATAGCCTTTATTTACCAAGAAGTAAAATAATTGGAAAAAAAGAAATTTCAAAAAAAGCTCAAGCATTTTCAGAACATATTGTAAAAACAATTAGTAATAATTCAATTGATATTATTTGTGCTGAAAATTTTCATACAGATTTACCTCCTGCATATAGTTTGTTATTAAACATGATTTCAATATCAAAAAAAATTCCACTAGTACTTCAACTTCATTCATTTGCAACAACCGAACTTCAAACAGAACTTATTAACCAATTAAAATGGGACAAAATTAGTTGTGTAAGTAGAAGTGTTGCTGGTGATTGTTTCCAAAAAGGAGCAGATATTAATGATATAGCCACTCATTATTTAGGAGTTAATACAAAAGAATTTAATTCTAATTTAGAAAAAAATTTTGATTTAAAAAAACAACTCAATTTAACAGCTGATAATAAAATTATCTTAACTGCAACTCGAATTATCAGAGGAAAAGCTAATATATTAAAAGACAAAGGAATAATAAATTTAATACAAGCTTTTTCAAGATTTTCTTTTCGCTATCCTCATGTAAAAATGTTAATAGCAATTGGAAAACCACCAGAAAATTTAAATAATGAATTTAATATTGCATATGAAATGCTTCAAGGATATTTGAAATTATACAATGTTGAAAATCAAACAATTTTAAAAATGTTTAAACTACATGAAATGCCTAATGTTTACAGAGGTTCAGATATCTTTGTCTTGCCATCAGAAAATGAAACTTTTGGTCAAGTATTTATTGAATCTTTAGCTAGTGGTGTTCCAGTTATTGGAACAAAAGTTGGAGGAATTCCAGAAATTATTAGTGATTCTTATAATGGATATTTAATCCAACCTGACGATTCAAGTATTCTTGCTCAAAAAATTGAAAAACTTCTAAATAGTTCAAATATAAGAGAAAATTTTATTCAAGCCGGCAAAAAAACAGTTGAAGAAAAATTTACTTCTGAAAAACAATTTTCAAATTTTCACTCAATGCTTGTAGATATCGTTACATACGAAAAATAATTAATAAAAAATTTTGATTATTTTTAAATATAAATGGTACAATACATGAATATGAAATGTGGAACTGTAGCGCTAATTGGTCGTCCAAATGTTGGCAAGTCAACTCTTGTCAATTCTCTTATTGGTCAAAAAGTTGCTATCACTTCTCCAAAACCACAAACTACTCGTTTTCCAATTCATGCAGTTTTCAATAGCGAAGAAGGACAAATAATTTTTGTTGATACACCAGGAATATTTAATAAAGCAACTGATGCATTATCAAAAAAAATTAATCAAAAATCATCTGACGCTTTTTCAGAAGGTACAGATGTTGTTTTATATATTGTTGATCATACTCGCAAACGTGATTTTGAAGAAGCAAAAGTCTTAGGAATGGTTAGAAAAATCGATAAACCAAAAATTTTGGTTTTTAATAAAAGCGATATAGAAGATCCAACTTTTTTACCACAATATAAATTTTTAGAAGAAGAATTTAAAGATATTTTTTATATTTCCGCTCTTGAAGAAAAAAATTTAAAAGCACTTCTTAATAGAATATTCGAATTACTTCCAGAAAAAAAAGAAAAAATGATTTCTGAAAATGAATATGTTTATCCAGCTTTAAATATGGATAGCAAAATATTTTTATCAGAAATAATAAGAGAAAAGGTTTTTTTAAAAACAAGAAAAGAAATCCCTTACACCACTACTGTTATTGTAGATGAAATAACAGAGAAAAAAACAAACCTTACTGTTATAAAAGCTCGAATTCTAACAACTGATGAAAAATATAGAAAAATATTAATTGGACTTGGAGGAAGACGTATTAAAGAAATTGGAATGATGGCAAGAAAAGAACTTGAAACCGCAACAAAAAGAAAAATATTTTTAGATCTACGCATTGAAGTTGATAAACACTGGATACAAACAATGGCTTAATTTATGATAGAAAGAATTAGTAATCGCGAATTCACAAAACCAAAAGAAGAGTGTGGTGTTTTTGGGGTATACACTTCTTCAAAAGAGCTTCAAAAAAATATTTCATCCTTAGTATTAAATGGTCTTCATGAAAATCAACATCGAGGAGAAGAATCTAGCGGTATAGTTGTCGCAAGTAAAGACAGTTTCTCTATTCCATTTAAAAAAATGGGTCTTGTAAAAGAGTTGTACTCAAGTTTTATTGAAAAAGAAAAAAATATCGACCCTCAATATTTTGGATCAATGGCGATTGGTCATAACCGCTACTCCACAACAGGTTCTTCAAATATAGAAAATGCTGCTCCATTTATTAGTAGTTCTAATTTAGGACAAATTGCACTAGCGCATAATGGAAATATTACAAATGCAGAAACATTAAAAAAAGAATTGGTAAAATCTGGTTTTCGTCCAAAAAGCACAACAGATAGTGAGATCTTGACAGCGCTTATAGCTTCCAGTGAAGGAAATAATTGGATGAGCAAAATTCATAATGCACTAATAAAAGCTGAGGGTTCGTTTAGCTTAGTTATGTGTACAAGAGATGGATTATATGCAGCGCGAGACGCTATTGGAAATAGACCTTTAAATTTTGGGTCAATTATTCATAACGATGAAATTTTATATGCAGTTTCTTCTGAAACTCCTGGGCTAGAAAAATTAGGAATAAAAAAAATTTTATCTGTAATGCCTGGAGAAATAATAAAATTTGGACCAGGTCAAACAATTGAATATAGTGCTTTTAAAAAATGTGAAAAAACAGCTTTATGTGGACTGGAAATCGCATATCTAATGCGACCAGACTCAAGAATTAATAATGTACAACTTGAATATATAAGACAAAATCTTGGAAAAAAACTAGCAGAAACCTATCCTTTAAATGAGGATATTGATTTTGTAACTTATATTCCAGAATCAAGCAGATCAAGTGCTGTTGGATATGCAGAATCTTTATCAGAAATAATTGGGAAAAAAATTCCTATGAAAAATACAATGTTAAAAAACAGATATGGAGCACTTGAGGGATCTATTAGAGGATTCATTAATCCAAACCAAGAAACTAGAGGGATAGTTTCAAAAAAAAGCTATCATTTGTTTGATGATTTAATCGGTGCAAATATTGTTTTAATTGATGATTCAATAATTAGAGGAAAAACAACCGAAGGAGTAATAAAAACACTAAAAGAAAAAGGAGTTGGGAAAATTCACTTACGAATAATCTTTCCACCTGTTATTTCTGGTTGTCCATTAGGAATTGATATTAATAATAATGACTACTTAATTGCAAAACATTACAAAGACACCCAATCAATTGCACAAAAACTTGGAGTTGAAAGTTTAGAATATTTATCTCTTTTTGATTACCAAAACAGTATTAACAAATCTTTAAAAACAAGCTTTGATTTATGCATGGGATGTGTCACAAATAAATATCCAGTAGAAAATTTTAGTAACTGTAAAACAATTTTTGAATCAGTCAGTTCCTCCTGATTTCTCTACTCCCTCTCCTGTTAAAATATTTCCGTTTTTTGTACACTGCTTAACTTGTCTTTTTACTTCAGATATTGCTGCATTCATGTTTTTTCCAGTTTTAGAACTAGACATCCTCACATATGCTTCTTTCCTCAATAAACTATCTAAAAAAGATGAATTATTTTCAGACATTTTTTTATTTTAACAAAATTTATCAAATCTCTCTAAAGTTTTATTTTTACCAAGAATTTCTATCGATTCGTTTAAAGGAGGAGAGATTTTTTTACCTGTAATAACAACTCTTAAAATTCCAAAAAAATCACCAGTTTTTAATCCAGATTCTTTACATACCTCCATTAATATGTCCCCAATATTTTGTAAATTCCAATCTGAAATTTTTTCTAATTTTGCTTTTACATTTTGTAAAACTACTTTTCGATCTTTAAGATCGACTTCATAACTATTTATGTCTTCAAAAAAGAAAGAACACAATGAATAATAATCAGATATTTTTTTAATTCTTGTTTGAATCAATGGAACTGTTTTTTCAACTAATTCAGGATTTAGTTTTTTGTCTTTATAATAATTTAAAATATCATTCTTAATTTTTAGTGGATCATATTTCCTAACATATTCTCCATTCATCCACTCTAATTTAACCATATCAAAAGCTGGTCCAACTGCTTTTAAGTCCTCAAGATTAAATACTTTCATAAACTCCTCTTTATCAAAAATTTCTTTTCCTTCAGGATGTGACCAACTCATTAAGGATAAATAATTTAATATTGCTTCCGGATAAAAGCCCTGTTCTAAAAACCAATTTGCCCAAACAGGATTTTTTCTTTTAGACAATTTTGATTTATCAGAATTTCTAAGTATTGATAAATGACAAAATATTGGTTTTTCAAAACCTAAGTATTCGTAGAGTAATACATGTTTTGGAGTTGAAGAAATCCATTCCTCTGCACGAATTATATGTGAAATTTTCATTAAAGAATCATCAACAACAACTCCTAAATGATAAGTTGGATAACCATCAGATTTAAGAAGTACTTGATCATCAATTTCTTTTGTATTAATTTTAATTTCTCCTCTTATCAAATCATTAAAAATAACATCTTTGTTTTCTGGAACATTTAATCTAATTACATACTTTTCTCCATTTTCAATTCTTTTTTTTGCCTCATCAATAGAAACATTATGTAAACAATGTTTATCATATTTTGGAATTTGTTTATTTGCCTGGCAATTTTTTCTAACTTCATCCAATCTTTCTTTTGAACAAAAACAATAATATGCATGTCCTTTTTCAACAAGTTCTTCTGCATACTTTTTATAAATTGGAAGTCTATCTGATTGCCTATATGGTCCATATTCGCCACCAATTGTTGGAGACTCATCAGGAATGATTCCAAAATCCTCAAGAGACTTTAAAATTCTTTTTTCTGCTCCCTCTACATATCTTGTTCTATCAGTATCTTCAATTCTAACAATAAATTTGCCGTTATTTTTTTTAGCAAAAATATAATTAAAATAGGCAGTAAATAAATTTCCTATATGAATATTCTCTCCTGTTGGACTTGGAGCTATTCTTACTCTTATCATAGGTTGAATTATATATGATTTTTTTTTATATTTAAATCAATGACTTTAACAGAAATATCATTTTATTTAAGAAAATATTTTCCTTTTGCAATTTTAGGGTTCTTTTTTATTGTTGCGTTTTATTTTTTAATAATTACTTTTTTAAATTATTTAAATTCTCTTACACCAACTACGCTTCAAATTGAGCCTATATTTGGAAAAATTACAAGGATTGTACCTTCTCAAAAAGTCGATTACAAAGAAGGTGTTGATTTTTTACTTGATACAATAGAAGGTGAACCAAAAAATGCAACGCCAAGTGCAAAAGTTTTTTTCTTACCTTCAAAAACTACACAATTTAGATATTTACAAAAAATTTATGTATCAGCAAAACAAGTTGGTTTTGATACAGAAAAAATAAAACATGTAATGGATGATCAAGTCGCTGTCTTTGATGATGGTAAAAAAAGACTGGATATTGATGTTGCCTATTTTAATTTTGACTATAAATTAAACTTTGAAAAAGATAAAAAAATATTTTTAAAAAATAATTTTACTGATTCTAATTTAGAAAGTCTTGCAAAAACAGATAGCCGAAATTTTATAAAAAAAATCAGAGAATTTCCTGAAGAGTTATCACAAGGAAATGAAAAAATAATCTATTTAAAATACAACAGTACACAAGATGAATTTCAAATAGTTAAAAGAAAACAAGAAGCAAATGCAATTGAAATAGATTTTTATAGACCTGATATTGATGGAACTCCTATTATGGCTCCAAAATATTTTAATAGTCAAAATTATGTTGTTTTAACTTATGATGAAGAAAAAAAATTCATTCCTTTAAAAGCTGGTATTAAATACTTTGAAAAAGAAACGCAAAAGTTTGGAGTCTATCCAATAAAAACAGGAGTTGAAGCTTGGAGTGATTTAAAAAATAAAAATGGCCATATTGTTTTTTTAGGAACTAACGAAGGCACTGTAAAAATCAAAAGTATGGAACTTGGTTATTATGATTTTGATAATTATCAACCATACCTTCAACCAGTTTATGTTTTTTTAGGAGAAAATGGTTTTGTAGCAATTGTTGATGGAATTAAAAATGATTATTTAGAATAAATAACATTACTCTCAATCCACGAAATTATATTTTTTGTATCCAAAAATCTATCTTCACTTTTTAAAACAACAATAATAAAGTCATGATTATTTTTTTTATAAAATGAAATCAAATTCTCACCAGCCTCTTCTGTATAACCTGTTTTTAAACCTCCTAAACCTGGAATTTCTCCTAATAATTTATTTACATTAGTTAAATAATGAAAATATTTAAAATCCACATCTGATACGGTAATGCTTTTAGTAGATACAATTTTTGATAATAATTTATTCTTCAATAATTCACGACTTGCTAAAGCAAGATCGTATGGACTTGAATATTGATCAAAACTATCAAGACCAGCTGGATTTTTAAAATGAGTATTTTGCATGTTTAATTTTTTTGCTTTTTCATTCATTTTTTCAACAAATTTATCAAATCCTTGAGAATAGTTATCAGCAATAGTGTAGGCGACATCATTACCAGAATAAACTAAAAGTCCATAAAGCATATTCTCAAAAGTCATTTTTTCACCAACAACAAGACCCATCACTTGTCCATCATCAAGAGATCTTTTTGTTTCTAAAATGTCATCATCTTTAAAATAATCAATAGCTGTTAAAGCAGTAATTATTTTTGTAGTTGACGCAGGTAAAAACTTTTGATTACTATTTTTTTCAAAAACGGGAGTAAAAGAATCAAGAGTAGAAATATATGCGCCTTGGGCTGACAGTTGTGGCAAATAATTTTTATCTTTTAAAAAAGGAATTGGTTTTGGTTTGTAGTTTATCGAATTATTTTTTTCTAAAAATAATTCTCTATTAAAAGAAAATATTTTTGAATAAAAATTATCACCAGGATAAAAAAGAATAAAAAAAATAATTGTTACTAAAAAAATCAGATGTCTTTTTTGCATGAATTATTGAGCAACTTTAATCCCTAACTCTTTTAATTGACTATTTGTCACTTCTGCTGGAGCATCCATAATAGCTGTCCTTCCTCCAGAAGTTAATGGAAATGCAATTACTTCTCGTAGAGATTTTTCTCCCAAAATACTGGCAATTAATCTATCAATTCCAGGTGCAATTCCTCCATGAGGAGGACATCCGTAAGAAAATGCCTCAAGCATATGTCCGAACTCTTTTTGAATTCGGTCATTTTCATAACCCATGATTTCAAAAACTTTTTCTAAAAGTTCAGGTTCATGATTTCTTATACTGCCACCTGCAACTTCATATCCATTACATACAAGATCATATTGAGAAGTAATAATATTTCCAATATTTTCCTTTTTTAACAATTGATCTCTAAATTCAGGTTTTGCTGCAGAGAATGGATTATGAGTAAAAGTCCAATTATTATCTTTGTCCTTTTCAAAAAATGGAAAATCAACAACCCAAGCAAAAGCTTGAATATTAGCTTTCTTTTCTTCTTCATTTCTCATATCAAATTTATCTGCGCCAAATTTCTCCATTGCTTCTTTATAAGTAAAAATAGGAAATGGTTTTTGTTTTATTGGAATATTTAGCTCTTCATAAACTGAAATAATCATTTCTTCAGTTAATTTCATTACTTCCTCACGAGTTACAAAACTCATCTCTAAATCAAGTTGAGTAAATTCACCATATGCTCTATCTGCTCTTGGATCTTCATCTCTAAAACATCTGGCAATTTGAAAATATTTTTCAATTCCTCCTGCCATTAGTAATTGTTTATATTGTTGTGGTGATTGAGGTAATGCATAAAATTTACCATTTTGAAGACGTGAAGGGATCAAAAAGTCTCTTGCACCCTCTGGTGTTGGTGCAGATAAATTTGGTGTTTCTATCTCAATAAATCCATTTTTATAATAAAATTCTCTGATAAGTCTAATAAATTTACTTCTAAACATTAAGTTGTTTTTCATCCTCTCTCTTCTTAAATCTAAGTATCTGTATTTAAGTCTTACTTCTTCATCTATTTCATGACCATCAGTATTTATTGGAATAGGAACTGGTTTTGATTTAGATAGAATCTTAAATTCTTTTGCTTCAATTTCAATCTTTCCAGTTGGTAACTTTGGATTAACTAATTTTTCAGGTCGCTCTTTTACCAATCCTTTAAGCAAAATTACATCTTCTGAAACTAACTCTTTCATCTTTTCATCTCCAACCACCTGAACAATTCCAGATCTATCTCTTAAATCTATAAAAACAATTTTTTTATGATCGCGCTTTGTATCAACCCATCCATAAAGTTCAACTTCTTCTCCAATTTTATTTGTTATATCTAAAATATTTGTTTTCATAAATATCTATATTTTACACCAAAATTGATTGATATTTGGCTCTTTTAATTAAGATCAATTTTTGATATACTATGGGATAAAAAATATGTCAGAAAGAGAAAAAAGAAATAAATATTCACTTCTTGGAGAAAATAGAATTTTTCCAGAAACTAATATTTATAATTCAAACATTTCATCGGATTATTACAGATCATTATCAGGAACAGAAAAATTTGACGCTAGAATTATAAGAAGAACAATCTTAAATATAGTTGGAGTAACTAATTTTTCACAAATTCCAGAACTATTTTACGATGAAGCAAAAAAACAAGAAATATATAAAAAATTTATTATTGAATATGGTAATACGTATGGTATTGGAATAAAAATTCCTTCTATTAAAGAAATTTCTGGAAAAGAAGAAGAAAAACTGACTGAACAAGAATTAACTCACACAAAAAGAAATAAGTCTTATTTCGAAAAGTTTGATTTTGAAAAAAAAGAATCATCAATTCTTCAAGCCCTTAACAATGCAAATGATATTATTAGGTTTTTTGAAAATACTGAAATTGGAATTTTAAGAAAATACGACACTTCTATCGGACAGGTAAATGAAATTGAAGCAATTAAAAATCCCGTAGATTTATTAATGATTTGCTTTTCAAGTAAAGCTTCTAAAAAAATGAAATTTGAAGCAAGACGAAAATTGGCTCTTATGGATTTAACTTTAAAATTAAATCTTGAATTTGAAAAACAAAATAATAATATGGATACTGTTCTTAGATATTTCAATACTCATATTTGGGACGGTCCAATAGGAGAAACTAAGAAAATAGAAATCTTAACAAAACATAATCGAGAAGATTATAAATGTGAAAATATCTCAATTCTTGAACCAAATCAAAAAGTTGAACTTCATAATTTAATGAGATATGAAGTTTTTGACATGCGAGAATTTCAAAGTAGAAGAATAAATAAACAAACTGGAGAAAGAATAAAAAAACCTGCCTATTTTATAAGTAGAAGAAAAGATTCTATTTCAGCATATTTAAAAGCCTTAAGATTAAATACAAAAGATGTTGAAAAAATAACCGATCACATTGGAATAAGAATTGTTTGTATTAACAAAATTGATTGTCTTGATTTTATTGATAGTCTAAAAAATAGTTCAAAAAATTCTGGCAATTTAGTAATTATTGAAGATGTTCAGGATACCATAGAAAATGGCGAAGAATTTAAAGGAGCAAGTAAAGGCTCAAGTGGAAAAACAGAAATGATTAAAATAAATTTAATTATTTCTGGTGTAAAAGCAGAACTTCAACTTCATACTTTAAGAACATATTTAGATAGTCGATATCGAGATGAAGTTGGAGCTGAAGAATATATGATAAAAAGACTTTTTGATGATGGAGTTGTTAACTTAATATATCCAAATGACATTTATGGAGTAGATTTTGATTTGATTAAAAAAAGAATGATTGAAGATAGAAGAAAATCAGTTAGAATCTCAAAAACAGATATTCCAGAAAATAGAAAAATCCAAAAATAATCATTGACAGAACTTTATAAATGGTTTATATTATAAACTTGTTTCGTATGAAAAATAATTTATATCAATCATTTAATCTCATGTACACATCCTGCATTAAAGGCAGAGAATGTGGCGTGGGATGGTAGATATAAATAAAATTTAAAACCAACCCCCGCCAGAAACGGCGGGTTTTTTTGTTATATGGAAAGAAAAACAAATCAACAACAATTAGAAAAATATAAAACAGACTTGTTAAAAAGTTTAAGTAAACAAGCTGAGATTGATTTAATGACCATAAAAAATCTTGTTGCTAGTGACAGTTATATGGAACAGAGATTTAATAATTATTATCAATGTATTAATTGTCTTGGTGTTGATGATCCATCTAATGAATTATTTATTAATCAAGCAAGAAATGATCTAAAAAATGCTGCAATTGAAGAAAAGGTAATATTTGCATTAACGTCTATTATTGCAGAAAAAGCAACTCAAGAAAAACCTAAAAAAAATCAATCAGTTGAAGTTTTTAATTATAAAAAATTATCTCAAATAAAATTTGAGCCTGCACTTACTTATTAAAAGTTAATTTTAAAAAATATGAAAAATGAACTTGGTAGTCTATCTGATATATTAAATAAATTTGGAGTTTCAGAAATTAATTTTTCTGGTAGTGCAGCAAAAACACTTCAAGAAACAATTGCACATAAAAGTGAATATGAAGCAATTGGTGAAGCGTTTGAGGTTCAAAAAAAAATTAACATAGCAAAAAAAGAAGAATCAGTTATTGTTTTTCAAAAAGATGCAGGGTTATAAAACAATTATTTTACCAAGTGCTTGGATTTGTTTTTTATAGTTCCAATCATTTTTTTCCAAATTAAATATTATTTTTATATTTTCATTTATTGAAATTTTTGAAAGCATATTAGATGCTCCAAAAAAAACACCATCAATACTTTTACCATTTTTATCTTCAACTTTTATTTTTAAATGAGTATTTGTTTTACCAATTAATCTTGCATCTTTCAAAATTCCTTCTGTCATAAATACAGGTTGAGAGTTACCAATTCCAAAAGGATAAAAACTACTTATCTTTTCCGCTAATTCATAATTTAATTTTTCAATAGGAATTGCCACATCTATTTCGATAGACTTAACAATGTCTTCATCTTTTATTATTTTATTTGCTGCTTTTATTGCCGATTTTTTAAAACTAGAAATATTTTCTTTTTTTATTGAAAATCCTGCTGCCATTTTATGTCCTCCAAAATCAATTAAATACTTTTTTTGTGTTTTTAAAAACTCGGTTATATTAAATCCTGGAATTGATCTAACTGAGCCCTTTGCAAATCCATCAGATACTGTCATTATTATAGTTGGCCTAAAATATTCTTCACAAATTTTTGATGCAATAAGTCCGATGATTCCTTCGTTCCAATTATTTGATTCTAAAATAATGATTTTATCTAGCTTATTATTTTTTTTAACTATTTCTAAAGCTTCTTGAACTGCAATTTTTACAATATCTTTTCTTTCTGAGTTTTTAGAATTTATTTTTTCTGCGAGTGTTTCAGCTTTTTCTTCTTGAGTTGTACAAAGCAAACGTAATGCATCAATAGCATGTTCCAACCTTCCTAATGCATTTATTCTTGGTGCAATAATAAATCCAATATCAAAAGTTGTAATAGTTTTTCCCCAAATTTGTGCATGTTTCATTAACTTGCTCAACCCTAAACGATTGATTTTTGAAAAAGCCATAAGCCCATGCTTTACAAGACTTCTTGAATAGCTAATTAAAGGAACTAAATCCGCAATTGTTCCAATAGACGCAATAGCTAAATAATCATTTTTAAACAAATTGTTTAACTCAAAAATTGTCTCTTCATTAATTAATTTTTCCTTCTTAAAAAAATAAAATATTTCTCTTGCTACAAAATAACTTACTCCTGAACCTGATAACTTATCACTGTGAAAAATTGCAACTGCATCTTTTATTTCTTTTTCTCCAATTAAATGATGATCTGTAACGACTACTTCCATACCATTTTCTTTTGCGTAAGAAATTTTATCTGCAGCAGCAATTCCATGATCAACGGAAATAATTAATTTAGGGTTAAATTCTATTTTTATTTTATCTAATCCAATTTTTGAAAAACCATAACCTTCGGTTTTTCTATTTGGAACATAAGGCATTGTTTCGAAACCTAATTTATGTAAGGTTTCCCACATAATTGCTCCACCTGTTATTCCATCTGCATCATAATCTGTATAAACCAAAATTTTTTCTTTATTTTTTCTTATGCAAATTAATTTATCAATTAATTTTTTAAAATTTTCTTCAGAAAAAATTTCAAAAAAATTAATTTTATCGGGATGTATTGGATTTATAAAATTATTTTTATCAATAATTCCTCGATCTTCTAGTAAAAAACGAATAATTTCATCATTCCCAATATCTTCATTTTCTTTAATTGTTTTTTTTATCTTTAAATTCATAGTAAAATACTTACATGAAAAGCGAATTTATTCTACCAAAAATGGTAACTAGTTTTATGTCTACTTTTAAGAAAAACAATTTTCAAATTTATTTGGTGGGTGGCGCAGTAAGGGATATTTTTTTAAAGAAAGAAATTTATGATTGGGATTTTACAACATCAGCAACACCTGAAGAAATTTTAAAATTATTTCCAAATGGAATATACGAAAATAATTTTGGAACAGTACTTATTCCACAAGATAATAAAATAATTTTTGAAATTACTCCAATGAGAAAAGAAACCGAATATGATGACTTTCGCCATCCAAAAAAAATAGAATGGACAAAAAATATTGAGGAAGATTTATCAAGACGAGATTTTACTATCAATGCAATAGCTTATGATGGAGAAAAAACCATAGATCCTTTCTTTGGAACAAAAGATTTAGAAAATAAAATAATCAAAGCAGTTGGATATCCTGATAAAAGATTTAATGAGGATGCATTAAGACTTATAAGAGCTGTAAGAATCGCTACAGAACTTCAATTCGTTATTGAAGATAAAACTAAAGAATCAATTATTAAAAATAGTCAATTAATAGAAAATATTTCTAGAGAAAGAATAAGAGATGAATTATTTAAAATAATAAAAAGCAAACACCCTTCTGAAGGAATTTTATTTTTAAAAAATACTGGATTATTAAAATACATACTACCTATCGTTGATCAAGCATTTAGCATTCCTCAAAAAAGCCCAAAACGTCACCATATTTATGATGTTGGAACTCATATGGTAATGAGTTTAAAAAATTGCAAATCAGATGATATTATTGTTCGTCTTGCAAGCCTTCTTCATGATATTGGAAAAGTAAAAACCTTCAAAAAAGATGTAAAAACAAAACTTATTACTTTTTTTAATCATGAAATTATTGGAGGCAAATTAATTTTAAAAATTGCTGAAGACTTAAAACTTTCTTCAATCCAAAAAGATAAACTATATAAACTTGTTAGATTTCACCAATTTACAGTTACTGAAATACAAACTGATAAAGCAGTTAAAAGATTTATTAAAAATATTGGGAAAGAAAATATTGAAGATATGTTGATAGTTAGAGAAGCAGACAGGATTGGAAGCGGCGCTACTCCAACCTCTTGGAGAACAGAGTTATTTAAAAAAAGGATTATTGAAGTTCAGCAAGAACCATTTAAAATCACTGACTTAAAAATAAATGGAAATGAAATAATGAAATTACTTAAAATCCCACCTAGTAGAAAAGTTGGCGAAATTTTAAATCAAATATTCCAACTTGTTGAAGAAAAAAAGTTAGAAAATAAAAAGAAAGATATTTTGGATTATTTAAAAAAGAATAATCTTAAAAATTAATTGCTTATTTTAAATTTAATTACCTCCACCACCATCTCCCCCACCTCCCTCATTTTCAAGGGTAGTTGTTTTTGTTAATGGATTGTATATTTGCCCAAAAGCATAATAACATTTAAGCAATGATCCAGAATAAGCAGAAATTGCTTTTTCTCCAGATTGTCCAATTGCAATATTGCATGAAGAAGTAATACAATCTGTATTATCAATTCCTGTATTCACATCTTCAATCTTTGAAAATAATAAATAATCAATTGAACACATTCTTATGTAATACACATATGCTGGATATTTTTGTATAAATTTTTGGTCAACTAAAGTTTTGATTGTGTTTGAAGTAGGATACGATCCATTAATAGCTCGATAACTCTCTAAAGCAGTTTTTATTTCTTGCATTTCTTGTCTTACGGCAGCATTTCTAGATTTAACATTAATACTCTTATAAGAGGCAACTCCAAGTGAAGCTAAAAGAGACATTACGGTTGCCACAACAAGTATTTCAATAAGAGTAAATCCAAAAGTTTTTTTAGACATTTATTTAATCTTATTAAATAAGAATATTATTATCAATAAATTACTTTTTGTTTTTTTCTAAAAAATCTAAAATTGGAGTAGCAATAAAAGGTGATGAATATGTCCCAGTAATTGTTCCAACAAGTAACGTTATCGCAAAAAATTTAATTGTACTTCCACCAAGTAAAACTAAAGCTAAAAGCATTAGAATAATTGTTAAAGAATTATTTAACGATCTAACCATTGTTTCGGTTAAAGCTTTGTTTGCAAGATAACTAAAATCGCTACTTTCTGTTTTTTTATACTCTCTAATTTTATCGAAAACAACAATCGTATCATGAACCGAAAAAGACATGGTTGTTAACACACCTGTTACAAATAATGAGTCAATTTCTGCGCCAAAATATTTAGACATTATTGAATACACACCAACAACCACTAAAAAATCATGAAGCATTGCTAAAATTGCTGATAATCCATAATTAAATTTTGAAAATGCAAAAGTCATGTAAAGCATAATTCCTCCAATCGCCATTAAAGAGGCAACTAGAGTTTTATTCATTGTTTCTTTTCCTAAAGATGGGCCAACTGTTTCAAATCTAAGCAACCTTATGTCTGGATTATTTTTTTTGATTTCATTTCTTAATAATTCTTCTTGAACACCATCAATTGCAGAAACTCTCAAAACATAATTTGAATTATTTTTTTCAATTGAAAAAAAATTAATTTCATTTTTCGCCAGTAATTTTATTACTTGATCTTTTTTAACCTCTTTACTTGATTGATATTCCACTACGCTTCCACCAACAAAATCTATTGAAAATTTATATCCAAAAGTAAAAATAGAATACAATCCAAATAAAATAACTATTATAGAAATCGAAAAATATAACCACTTATACTTTAAAAAATTAATCATAAATTTTCTTTTTTATAAAAAATTGCAATTAAACGTTTAGTGATAACTACTCCAGTAAATAAACTTGTTAATACTCCAATAGCAAGAGTTAAAGCAAAGCCTTTTATCATTCCAAACTGAGGAAGAAAATTCCAATTTAATGGATTAAATAAAATGAAAGCAACTAAAAGCGTCGTTAAATTTGCATCTTTAATTGCAGTAATGGCTCTTCCAAATCCAAGTTTTATAGCAATATCAAAATCTTTTCCTTTTCTAATCTCTTCTCTAATTCTTTCAAATATTAAAATATTTGAATCAACTGCCATACCGATTGACAGAATAAATCCAGCAACACCTGATAATGTCATAACAACTGGAATTGCACGAAAAATAGCTAAAGAAATCAATGCATAAATTAACAATGCTAAAGAGGCAATTAATCCAAGTCTTCCATAATAAAATACCATAAATAAAACAACCGCTAAAAGACCAATAATACCTGCAAAAACGCTTTTTTGAATTTGTTCTGCTCCAAGAGTTGCTCCCATATTTCTTTGTTCAATCATTTTAATAGGAACTGGTAATGAACCAGAATTAATAGCAAGTGATAATTTTTTGGCTTCTTCAACAGTAAAGTTTCCATTAATAACAGCACTTCCTCCTGTTATTGCTTGTTCTACTGTTGGAATAGAAAGTGGCATATCATCCAAAAAAATAGCAAGAGGTTTTTGAACATTTCTTGAAGTTATTTCTTCAAATAATTTTGCACCTTCACTATTGAATTCTAATCCAACCATTGGTTTTCCATTATTTGGATCAAATTGAACTGAGGATTTTTTAATAAATTTTCCAGTTAAAGCAGTTTTTTTTGTCATTCTCATATATAAAGGAGTTTGTGTTGCGATTTTTGCATCCATAGTTGCCTCTTCTCTAAAATCAAGTTGAGCTATTTGTCCAATAACTTTTATAGCATCATTTGTATTTTCTATTCCTGGAAGATCAACATTTATTCGATAATTATCTTTTCCAAGTTTTAAAGTGTAAACACTTGGCTCAGAAACACCAAAAAAATTTACCCTTCTTTCTATTACATCTCTTGCTGAAAGAAGCGCTTCTTCCCTATCTTCTACTTTTAAACTCTTCATGTCCGCCTCAAAAACAAGATGACTTCCTCCTTTTAAATCAAGTCCGAGTTTTGTTTTAAAATCTCGTTTTATATTTACCCCAAAAATATTTGCATCAATGTTGATTGGGTTTATTATCGTATCAATTTTAAAATTACCTATTTTAAATTTAATTGGAAAATTTTCAGGAAGATCAATAAGGATTACAAAAACAAATGCTAAAAAAAATATTATTTTTAAAAAATTATTATTTTTCATTTTGATAAATCATCTTCTTCTCCAAAAATCATAACTTTTGGCTGTTTTAAAAACGACCAAATAAATGGGTCATTACTTTTTTTTCGAAAAGAAAACTCATCTTCTGTCATAACTGTAAAATTAATTTCTGATCCTGATTTTTTTTCTTCCTCAGAAATTATATCAGTAATTTCAGGAACAACAATAACTCCAACTGCTAAAAATAAAATCTCTCCTTCTTTTGTTTTTTGCTTTTTTGGATATTTTAAAGATAGTGCTAAATATTTAATCTTTCCAAGCTTTGATAAATTGCTATTAATTTTTTTTACAAATTCTCCCTCTTTAACAAAAATTCTTAAAAACTCATCAAATAAATAGTATTTATGATTTAAAGAATAAATAATCCTATTCATTCTTTTTTCTTTTGATAAAATATTTCCTTTTTCTAAAATATCTAATTCTCTCTTAACTGCATTAATCTCTTCATCAACTTCTCTTGCAATTTTTCTCAAATGAAAATTTGAACCAATATTTTCAAAAAACAATTTTAATATTTTCCTTCTAGTTTTCGATGGAATAATAGTTTCTAGCATAATTATTGATAATCTACTTTATTTCCAATTGGTACAATTTCAAAAAATATCTGTCCTCTTATAAAAGAAATCTCTTTTCCTTTGTCATCCATAACTTTCATTCTTGAAAATGCATCTACTTTAGACCATGATCCTTCTGTGGCTTTTCCATCTTGAAAAATAATAGCATCTCCTGTTCCAATATTTTTATATAAAAGATGTCCTCCTTCATAACCATCGTTTGCTGGAGATTCTTTCATAAAAAGAACAATTAAATTTTTTGTCTCAAGTTGCTTTCCAGTATTTTTATCCAAATGAATCTCACCACCATTAAATCTTTTGAAAGAATTTGTTGTTTTATCATATTTCCAATTAACTGAATAATCTTTCATTGTGCTCCAAAAATCAAAACTAATTGAAGTTAGTAATCCTTTTTCTATACCATCATCTTTGAATTTCCATTTTGTAAACGCAGTATCCCATGCTTTATTATTTTCATCAACATTAGTTAAATTCCTTTTATTTTTTGCAAATTCCCACAATTTGTTAGTTGAGGAGTACATTGTATGCTCGGTTGCTCTATCTGGAAGACGATCATAATCTCTCCAGTAATATGGAAATGGAACTGCAAACTGGTTTAAATCGTTATAGACATCCCAATTTAGTTGATTAATTTTTCCTAAAGCATCCGCTGGACCTTCTGTATTTGCTCCCCCAACATGAGCATAAAGAGGATACTTTCCATATTCAGATAAAAAGTTTATAAAATAAATTCTTGCTGATCTAACAGGACCAATATATTTAGCATCTTTACAATAAAAAACTGCTAAAAATCTTGTTATTCCACCTTCAGCAACTGCTTCATAGATAATATCTGCACTTGAAAGTCCTGATTGTGGCCTTGCTTCTTTGTGATTTTCAATCATTACTCCTAAAGGTCGTCTACTTTCCCATAATGCTCTATGTTTTTCAGTTAACATTTCTCCATTTAATGGACATTCTTCTGTTTTTGGCTCACCAGTATCAACTAAAACTCCATTTTCCATTTTTGGTGGTGTATAATTTTTTGAAATTGGAGATTTAAATAAATCCTTAGTACTTCCATTATTTGAAAAAAATAAAAAAGACAAAAATGCTGAAACAATATATAAAACAATCGAAATTAATATGTTTTTTTTATTCATACTTATTGTGCAAAATTCGCCAATTTGACGAAAAATTTTAATATGCTTTTTTTACTGCTTCAATTTCTTCAGTCGACAACTCATAATCTTCTCCTTTTCCTTTAATTACTCTTTTTGAGTAAATTCTTACCCCTTCTCTCGTATATAGGTAATTAATAATAATACCTGAATCTTCTTTATTTAGTATCGCCATTACAAAACTTTGATCTCCTCCAACCCTATCAAAAGGATTAAATCTTAAAAAACCAACCTTTTGTAGGTGTGAAACACTTTCTTTTTCTATTCTTAAAATTTCATTTTTTAACTTTAAGATTTCATCTTTTAAGAGATTTTCATTTTGTAAAAATCTTTCTAAAATATCTTCTATATTATTTTTTCCTGATCTTTTTAATAGTTTCAAATAATGATTTCTTGTCTTGAAAGTAAAATAACTTAAAATCAAAAGCCAGACTACTACAAAAATCAAAACTAACTCCATGCTTAACATTTTTTAATTTTAACGACTTTACAAGTAAGATTCAATATGATAAAAATCATAATATGCCTAAGAAAACTAAAAAACAAAAAATAATGGCAGAGTATAGAAAAAAAATTCAAACTCTTCAAATTGACAAAAATATTCCTATAGAAAAAAAACAATTTATTACTGAAGTTAAAAACGAAAACAATAATAAAATTAAATATAGCTTATCAGAACAAGATAAAATAGTTGCAGCACATACTTTATCGGATCTTAAGAAGACTTTGATAATAACATCAATTATCCTCTTGCTTGAATTTTTTATTTTTTTTGCTAATCTTAAACATATTAATTTAGGCTCATTTTAAATATAAAAAAGGAGGTGAAAAACTATGACATCCATGTACTGTGTAAAATGTAAAGCAAAAAAGGAAATTTCAAACCCAGAGCACGTTACCATGAAAAATGGTAAACCAGCTATGAAATCAAAATGTCCTGATTGCGGAACCGGAATGTATAAAATCGGAAAAGCATAAAACAGCTTTTTTCTTTTTATAAAGACGTTCTATCTTAGAACGTCTTTATTTTTTTTCTATCAGTAGGCTATTATTAATATAGTATTTATGTTTTTAAAAACTGAAGAAATAAACGAAAATAGCAAGTCTCTTTTTATATTTAATAAATATCACCTATACATTGATATTTTTAAAAATAAATTAAATTCTTTCGAAATTGAAGTTTTTTCCTCTCCAAAATTACCTGAAAATTTTTTTAAATACAAATACATAATTATTTTTGCAAATATCTCAGAAGCGGAAAAAATAATTGAAAAAAAAGAACTACTTAACGCAAATAAAAAAACAAAAATATTAATAATTTTTTTTAATGATAAGGAAAATTTCATCAAAATTGGGAAAAAAATATCACACGAACAATTACACCAAATTAAACTTATTAATTTAGATGTTAATGAACTGAATGATGAAATAATTGAAAAAGTTTTTTGGTTTTTTTTATCATCATCCAAGGAAATATCTCTAAACTTAGATAAAAACATTAGACACGTTGATCTAGTTAAGAAAAATAATTTTCGTTTTATTAAAAAAATAAAAATAAAAAATATCTGGAAAAAAATAATTGCATTTGTATTTTTTTTAGAATTTATTTTTATAATTCCTTTAGTAATATCAGGAGTATTACTTTTCAAAAGCTCACAGTATTTAATAAGATTTGATATAAAAAATTCTGAAAATTATTTATATTACTCTACGCCATTTCTTTCTTTAACAAAAAAAACATATGAATATTCAAGACCAGTTCTTTCAATCTTTTACCTTGCTTTAATTCCAGATAATTTAATTTCTCTTGAAGAAAATGGTTATCAGCTTATTCAAAATGGGTTAGATGTTACCAAAAATACCCAAAATATTATTGAAGGAATTTTGAAAAAAAATAAAAATAAAAATGAAGAAGAAAACTTAATAATAAGATTGGATAAATTAGATTTTCAAATAAATGAAATCCAAAAAAGAATATCTGCAATCAAACAGTTAATCAACTACGATTTACCATTTTTTGAAAAAACAAGAAATAATATTAATAATGCAGAGCAAGCAATTTCTCAAATCAAAAAATTCTATGAATATAGAAAAGAAATGCTTGGCGAAAATAAAGAAAAAAAATATTTATTATTATTTGCAAATAATATGGAACTTCGTCCGGGTGGAGGTTTTTTAGGATCATTTGGAGTTTTAAAATTTTATAAAAATACTTTAACAGATTTAAAAATTTATGATATTTACGATGCTGATGGACAACTTAAAGCACATATTGAACCTCCAGCTGCTATTCGTAAATATTTAAATCAGCCACATTGGTTTTTGAGAGACTCAAATTTTAGTCCTGATTTTTCTGAAAATATAATCAAAGCTGAATTTTTTTTAGAAAAAGAAATGAACTTTAAAGAATTTGATGGAACTATTTTATTTACTACCTCAGCAATTAATTACATTCTTGAAGCCTATGGAGATATTTATTTGCCTGATTTTAATGAACATATTAATAAAAATAATTTTTATATCAAAACCCAAACTCAAGTTGAAAAAAACTTTTTTCCTGGATCTATTCAAAAGAAAAGTTTCTTATCTTCTTTAGTTAGAAATCTAATGATTAATTTAAGTAGCGTTTCATATAAAGAATTAATTTTTTCTATAAAAAAATCTTTTGAAGAAAAACAAATTGTTATAAATTCAAAAAATACAGACTTACAATCAACAATTGAATCATATGGATGGAGTGGAAAAATGGTAATCCCAAAATGTGCAAGCCAAACCGGAAATTGTTTAGTAGATGCTTTAATGCCAGTTGATGCAAATCTTGGAGTAAATAAATCAAATTTTTTTCTCTCGAGAATGATTTCTCAAAAAATTAACATTAAAGAAACAGGAGAAATAGAAAATCAACTTTCAATACTTTTTAAAAATGATTCTCCAATGACAGTTTTTCCAGGAGGAATTTATAAAAATTATTTTCAGGTTTTTATTCCAGCAAATTCAAAAATAAAAAAAATTACTAAAGACGGAGTTTTAATTAACGACTATGAAAAAAATATTAGTGGTTTTTATGATAATTTATCTTTTTATTTTGAAATACAACCAAAAAAAACAGCTGAAATAAAAATAGAATATTCTCTTGAAAACGTTATTCAAAAAGGAAAGGGAGCTTATCAACTAATTGTTCAAAAACAAATAGGATCTGCAAATAATGATTTAATTTTAGAGTTTAAGTTTCCAAACAACATTCAGATAATAAATCAAAACTTCTCCGCTCTTGCAAAAGGCACTAGTTTGGTTTACAATACAAATCTATCTACAGATAAAATATTTTTTATCGAATTATTAAAAGAATAAATATGAAAAAAACAAATAAAACAACAAAGGAAAAAATTTTACTTAATGTTGATGAAAGAAAAGTTTTTGGTAAAAAATTAAAACAAATTAGAAAACAAGGAATTTTACCTGCAAATATTTATGGAGAAGCTTTTGAGTCAACAGCAGTTCAATTACCTGTTAAAGATTTTTTAAAAACATATAAAAAAGCTGGTGAAACTCAAATTGTTTATATTACTTATAAAAATGATGAACTTCCTGTTTTAATTCAGAATTTACAAGACCATCCATTAACTGGAGATTTTTTACATGTTGATTTTAGAAAAGTTAACTTAAAGAAAAAAATTCAAACTGAAGTACCAATTAGTTTAATTGGTGAATCAGAAGCAGTTATTCAAAGTAAAGGAATTTTACTCAATATCTCAGATAGCGTAAATGTTGAAGCATTGCCAGAAGATATTCCATCAGAAATAGAAGTTGATATAAGTGTTTTAAAAGAGTTAGACGATGAAGTTAAAGTATCAGATTTAAAAATAAATGGAAATTTCTTAGTAATTGATGAACCAGAAAAAGTAATTGTAAGAATTACAGAACATAAAGAAGAAAGTACAGAAACCGAAATCACAACTCCTGATGCAGTTGAAATAACATCAGAGAAAAAAGATGAAGAAGTAATTGAAGACGATAATACAAAAAAAGAAGAAAAAACTGAAGAAAAATAATCTAATTTATTCTATAATGTTTGATATGAAAAAAATCAACATTGGATTAAATGGTTTTGGAAGAATTGGAAGAGCTTTCACAAGAATTGCCCTATCCCAAGGAAATATTAATATTAAAGCTATCAATACAGCTAAATCAGATTCTAAAATACTTTCATATTTATTAAAATATGATTCAGTTTACAGAACCTTTCCTCAAGATATTCACTCTAAAGAAAATCAAATAATAATCAATGATCAGGCTATTAATTGCTACAACTTTAAAACACCAGAAGAAATTCCATTTGAAAAAGATGAAGTTGATATTGTAATAGACTGCACAGGAAAATTTGAAAAAAAAGAGGATTTGCAAAAACATTTAAAAGGAAGTGTAAAAAAAGTAATTTTAACAGCTCCAGCAAAAGATGATTTACCACATATTGTTTTAGGCGTAAACGATGCTAATTTTGATTTTACCAATAATAATATTATCTCTAATGCATCATGCACAACAAATTGTGCTGCTCCAATGTTCAAAGTCATAAATGACAACTTAAAAATTGTCTCAGGACTATTAACAACAGCTCATGCCTATACTGCTACACAGGAACTACTCGATAATGCCTCAAAAGAGCCAACAAGATCAAGAGCAGCTGCTTTATCAATCATTCCATCGACTACAGGAGCTGCAAAAACTGTTGGAAAAATAATTCCTGAATTATATGGTAAAGTTGATGGAGTATCTTTAAGAGTTCCTGTTCCAACTGGGTCAATAACAGATATTACTTGTCTTGTTGAAAATAAAACTTCAGTAGAAGAAATAAATAAAATGTTTAAAAATGCTTCAGAAACCTCAATGAAAAATATTTTAAAATATGAAGAAGAAGAGTTGGTTTCATCTGACTACATTGGAAGCTCATATTCATGTATATTTGATGCAAATTATACAAAAGTAATAAATGAAAACTTTATTAAAATATTTGGATGGTACGACAATGAATGGGGATACTCAACAAGATTAATTGATTTAGTAAATAAAATTTCAAATTTTATTTGATAAAAAACAGACATTTATTCTTCTGAAATAGCTGTTACTGGACATGATGCAATAGCATCCCTAACACTCTCTTCTTTATCTCCAAAAGGATTAATTGCCTCCGATTTATAATCAGAATTCATCTTAAAACTTTTTGGTGCTATTGAGGCACATAAACTACAGCCAATACATTTCTCTACATCTACTTTTATTTTTTTCATTTTTAATAATTTAATTTTTAATCTAAACCTACTTTATAGATTTTATCATCAAATAATACAAAAATACCATGAACATTTTCTGATACAAAAAAATTAACTGCTTTTTCAAAAATTAATGAATTTATTTGTTTTTCATACTTTCCATCTTTTTTTAAAATTAAAACTCTATTTGATTTTTTATCTAATAAATAAAAATAATCTAATTCTTTCGAAGTGAATATTTTGTCAATTAAAAAATGTTCATCTGGAGATGAAAAAGAAAAGCCATCTCTTAATCCAGAAGTATACTTTACAATTGAATCTGAATAACCAAAATAAATACTTCCATCAATAGAAAAAGAATTTGCATTAGAAAAATTACTACCGTCATTATCAGCAAAATATGTTTTTTTATCGCTATATCCCCCATCAATAGCGGTATATTTATATATATCAGACAATCCATTATCAAATAAATAAATATTTTTTCCATAAATAAACATTTCAACAATACTTCCCCATGAAGGATCTTTTTTAATTACTTCAACAATTTGATTGTCTTTTGTTAATTTACTTATTCCATTTTCAAAATTAAAAAATAAAATTTCATCATCAATTTTTCCAACAAAAGTTGCAGACTTAAACAGAGTGTTTTTAAAGGTTTTTACTGCTTTACTTTCTATAGATATTTCATAAATTTCACCATCTTGTTTGTTAAAAGCCAGAAGAGAATTATTATCTAAATAAATAATTTTATCTATTTTTATATTTTTTCTTATTAAAGAAAAATCATAATAAATTTCATAATTTTTACTCTCTTTTTTCAGAATATTTTTTTCAAAAACAGAAATTTTTTCAGCTAATTTATCAATTTCATTTTGATTATTACCATTTAATATTTTTTTTAAGTCTTCTAATTCTTTTTTTGAATTTTCAATTAATTGGCTTGTTTTTAACGAATCAAATAAAATGGTGTTTTTTGCTTCTGATAAGTAATCATCAATTTTTTTGTTAGTAATATCAATTTTTTTAATATTGTCCGATGCTTGTCTTCTACTATATCCAAAACCTACACTCCAAATAAATATTATTAAAATAATTAATAAAACAATAAAAGTAATTTTTTTCTTATTAGAGAAATTTTTTTGGTAAAAATTAAATTCGTTTATAAAATTAGTTAATAAATTTTTTTTATTATCTGCCAAATCAGAAATTAGATTTTCTTCTTCAATATTATTTTTTTTAAAATGAATAAAAATTGCCAAAGATTCATCACTATCTTTTTGTTTTAAATTTGATGCTATCTCTTCTATAGTTTTTTTTAAGTCTAATTTTTTTAAATGTTCTTCAAGAGAGTAAACATTAAATTTATCTTTAAAACTTCCTGAAACGAGAATATAAATATCATTGTCTTTTGCATAACCTGAAGCAAAAGTATTACCTCTAATTATTTTAGATAGTTTATCTTTTCTAAAAACTAAAACCTCTCCTTCTCCTCTTGTAATAAGATAAATTAATCCATCAATATTTAAAAAAATACATAAAGAGAATTTATTTTTAGTAATTAGATCAGAAAAATAATAATCAATTCTTTCGTTAATAGCGTTAAGGTTTAATTTGTCTAAACGAAAGATGTCATCCTTAACTAAAATTAATTTTTCTTTTATCTCTTCTTTTGAAATTAAGTTTTCAACTTCAACAATAGAATAAAAATTTTCTTCTATTAAAAAATCTAGAAGAATATTAGAAGTTTCTTTACCGACAAACATTGAACATTCAGTTTTATAATACATATCTATAAAACTAATATAGCATAGAGAAAAATGAAAACTGATATTCCAAGTTGGCAATATGCTAAAAAATTTAAAAAATTTCCATCATTAATAGATATAGTTTCCTTCATCATTGAAACTTGTCTTATAAAGACTAAACTATAATACAAATAAACAATCGATATCACAACAGAGGCAATTTTAAATCCATAATCAAAAAATATTTTATAATCAACATTAGAAAACAAAGCATCTAGGTTCATTTTTATCTTCTTTTTATTAAATTATTAATTGTATCTTGTACTTCTGCCGATTTTGGAATATTTAAAAACTCAACATTTTGCTCTGATCCTGCTGTCTGAACAAAAACATTTCCATAATCAAAAATTGATGAAAAAAAACCAGTATTTCTAATAGTTATTTCTTCTATTTTTTGTAAAGATGCAGAGCTAACAACTCTACACAAAAAACCATCAAAATCAATATCGATTACTCTTTTATTACTGACTATTCCAATATTAAAAATCCAGTTCATTAAATTAATAAACACATAACTGAATAAAAGTGAATATGAAATCATATTGATAAAAAATATTTGTTTTAAATCAATGATTGAAAAACTATTTTGCAAAAAAATACTTCCAAAAAAAATAAGAAAAAATAAAAAAGCAGCAGAAAGTATCCATGGAATTTGAGTAGCTGGATGAGCTCTTAAAAATAAAATTACTTTTTCATTTTCAAATTGATTTTTAAAAGAAACAGGAAGGTTATTTGAAAAAAAAGAAAATAGCTCTTTAAAAGGAAGTTTCTCTTTTTTATCAAATACAGTATTCATTAATAAATTATAGCATGACTGTTATTGCAAGAAGGCAAAAAAAATGCCTTGGCAATGACCTATTTTCCCATCGCCGAATTAGGCGAAAGTATCATAGGCGCTGTTCTGTTTCACGACTCTGTTCGGTATGAGAAGAGGTGTTTCCAAAACGCTCAAATTACCAAGGCAATTAGTATTTTACAAAAAAAATGTCTGAAAGTAAAGCTCTAATTTAGAAAGTATCAAAAAAACAATTAATTTAAAATTAAAATAAAAAAATAACTTTAAAAATAGGAGTATTTTATCTATAGAATATTGGCTTTTCAGTTTCTGCAGTAATTAAACTCATTCTTCTGTTTTTTGCGTCAACTTTTTCAACAAATACTTTTACTTTTTTTCCAACAGCAAATTCACTAGATGTTCCAACTTTTGAAATATGAATAAGTCCTTCAATTCCCGGTTCAAATCTAACAATAAATCCATATTTTTCTTTTCTAATAATTTCACCTTCAAGTTCTTTATCTTTTGAATATCTTTCTTCAACATCTTTCCATGGATCATGTGAAAGCCTTTTAATAGAAAGATTTAATTTAAAGTTTGTTTCATTTTTTTCTGTAACAACAACATCAACAATATCTCCAACTTTTAGAACACTAGATGGATCAGAAATTTTTTGCCATGAAATTTCTGAAATATGAATAAGTCCTTCAATTTTATTTACTTCACAAAAAACTCCAAAATCAGAAAATCCAATCACTTTAGCTTTATAAGCTTCATTAAGTTTAATTTGATCAAATTCTTTTTTTAGATCTTTATATGAAATACCAAGAGCAACTGCTTTTTGAGAAACAACTAATCTATTTTTTGCTTTATCAACTTCTAAAACTTTTACTTTAATTTTTTGATTATGAAGTTTTTCTGGATGATCAATAAAATCTTGAGTTAATTGAATTTTTGGAATTACTCCTCTTATTCCCATGAAATCAACAAATATACCACCTTTTCCATATTCTCCACAAAAGACTTCAATTTCTTCCTCATTTTTATGTTTTTCTTCCAAGATATCCCATTTTCCTTTGTCAAAAAATTTTCTCATTGAAACAACAGGAAAACCATCTTTTGATTCTTCAACAACAATTCTAACTCTTACTTTATCTCCAACTTTTAAATATGAAGAATAAGTAGGAAGTTCTTTTGTTTCTATTTCTCCTAAAACAGCATATGTTTTAAAACCAACATCAAAAAGAACTTGTTTTTTATCAATTGAAACAATTTGAGATTCAATTTCTTGTCCTTTTTTTGGGGCATTAAATACTTGTTTTTTTAACAACTCTTCCATTGAAGATGCTGTTGAAGTTTGTGTAGTTTTTTTTACCATCAATTATTTTCCTCCTCTTTTTTTTGAAAAGATAACTGATAATATATCAAAAAATAATTAAAAAAACAAGAGTTAATCAATGAGAGGTCGATATTGTAATGCTTCTAAAACGTGCTTTTCGTTTATTTTAATTTGTTTATCTAAGTCACAAATCGTTTGAGCAATTTTAATTATTTTAAAATAGCTTCTTGTTGAAAAATTAAATTTTGAGATTGATTTTTTAATTAAAAATAAAGCAGAATCTTCAAATAAACAATATTTTTTTATATTGTTTACGCTCATTTCTGAATTAGTTTTTATTTTTTCATCTTTAAATCTTAATAATTGAATTTTTCTAGCATTTTCTACTCTTTTTTTAATTACTTCAGATTTTTCATTTTTTTCAATATTTAAATCTGATTCTGAAATATTATGTACTTCAATATGAAGATCAATTCTATCTAAAATAGGACCAGAAATTCTTTTTTTGTATTTTTCTATTTGAGAATAACTACAAATACATGTTTTCTTAGAATGTCCTAAATACCCACACGGACAAGGATTTGCAGCTGCAATTAACTGAAATCTACACGGGAAACTATAATTCCCAGTAGCTCTAGATATGTTTACGTAGCCGTCTTCCAATGGTTGTCTTAATGCTTCCAATAAATTTCTTGGAAATTCAGAAAATTCGTCCAAAAACAAAACTCCTCTATGTGCTAATGTTATTTCTCCTGGTATTAATTTAGCGCCTCCACCTATTAAACCGATTTTTGAAGCTGTGTGGTGTGGTGATCTAAAAGGCCTAATTTTAGAAAAATATTGATTTTTATTAACAATTGAATAAATTTTTGATACTTCTAAAAATTCATCATTATCCATTTCAGGTAAAATAGAAACAAAAGCTTTAGAAAGCATTGTTTTCCCAACTCCTGGAGTACCTTTTAAATAAAGATTGTGAAAACCTGCAGCTGCTATCTCCATTGCCCGTTTTGCTTTAAACTGACCTCTTATATCATAAAAATCTGTTTCAATAAACTTGTTAGAAATATCTTCCTCTTGTTTAGAAACAATATAAGGTGATATCTCTATTTCTTTATAAAGATGTAGTAATAATTGCTTTAAATTTGTTACAGGAAAAATGTTTACATTATTTATTTGAAAATCATAATAAAAATTTTCTTTCGGTAGAAAAATATTTTTAATGCCAACTTCTTTTGCTTTTAAAATTATAGGTAATGCTCCCTTAACTCCTCTCACATCTCCATTTAAAGCTAGTTCTCCGATAAAGATACTTTCTAAAAAAATATTTTTATCAAAATTATCATTTGCAGCTAAAATTCCTAAAGCAATTGGCAAATCAAAACCAGAACCCTCTTTATAAATATCAGCGGGTGCTAAATTAATAATGATTCTGTTCTCTGGCATTGTTAAAGAAGAATTCCTAATAGCACTTTTTACTCTTTCTTTTGCCTCTTCAACTGATTTATCTGGCAAACCAACTATAGTTAAATTAGGAAGACCTCTATTTGATACATCAACTTCAACTTTTATTATAAAACCATCAATTCCAAAAACACTTGCTGATAAAACAGTTGATAACATCTATTTAATGTAAGTAAGTAAAAAACATTTGTCGAGGGTGTATAGTAGGCAATTTTATTTCTTTTTTTTCGAGTATTCAACAATCGTAGTTTCTACAAATAAAGCTATAGGAACTGCTAAAAGGACTCCTAAGACTCCTCCAAGTTTTCCTCCAATGGTAAGTGCAATTAAAGTCATTATCGGATGAATTCCAACTGATGTTTGCATAACAAGTGGAACAATTAAATTATTTTCAAGTTGTTGAATTATAAAATATAAAGGCAAAACCGATAATCCTAAAAACCAAGAAGTTGAAGCGGCTACGATAAAAGCTGGTATAACGGAAGTTACTGGACCTATAACTGGAACTATTTCTAAAAGCCCTGCGATAACAGCCAATGAAAATGCATACTTAACTCCTAAAAAGGAAAGACCAATATAAGACAAAACTCCAATTATTGTCATTAATTTTAACTCTCCCCACATCCACGCACTCATTCTTTCTTCAGTTTTTTCTAGAATGTGATAAATTCTTTCTGCTTCTTTTTCTTCTAAAAATCTTTTGAATACATTCTTAAAAAACATATCATCAAGTAAAAAATAAAATGAAAAAAATAATACAGAGATTACAAAAAAATAATTTGAAAAAACCCCTGATATTATTCCTACTGTATTTTGAGTTATTTCAGGTAAAAATTTATTTAATGATTCAAAGTTAATAAATTGCGAAACTGTTGGCATAACCCCTTTTATTAAATGAGGTAAATTTTTGAAAAAAATAAACGCTTCAGAAATAAGTGGAGGAAATGCAAAAGAAATTAAAAAAACCAAAATAGAAACTGCTGAGATTATTGATAAAATAACGGCAATTGCTCTTGGTACTCTAGCTTTTTCAAAAAAAAGAACTACTGGTTTTAATGCACTCATAAAAATAAATGCAAAAAATAAACCAAAGATCAATTCTTTTACTGTCCAGAGAATCTGAAGAGATAATAAAAAGAAAACTGTAAAGATTATAGTTTTTGGAGTTATCTCAACTTTTTGAATCATATAACCATTTATACACTATTGTTTTAGTATTTTCAATTTCGGCTAGATTGTCTACACAAACAAAATTATTATTTTTCATCTTCTTTAAAAAAACTAACTGACGCCGTGCATAATCAATTTCTTTTTGTAACCATTCAAGTTTTGCATTCTCAAAACTAATTTTGTTTAATAAAAAATTAATTAATTGCTTATAACCAATAGTGTTTAACCCAGGACTTAAAGTTGAATATCCAAGTTTTAAAATTTCTTCTACTTCTTTGATTGCTCCATTATTAATTCTTTTTTCTACTCTTTCCTCAATCCTTTTTTTTAAATTTTCTTTATCTGAAATAAATGAAATAAATAGTATGTCATTATCATTAGCTAATA
>CAZWRH010000010.1:0-29016 GCA_964636045.1 uncultured Gammaproteobacteria bacterium
TGTTTGTAATTGCTCACATGTTCGCAAACAAACAGTTGAGCAAGTCCCTTCCTCGAAACATAATTAGTTACTAGTTACTAGAAACTAATCTCTAGCCACTGTTAATTATTCATGTTATAATTTCAAAATTAATATTTGTATTTAAATTTTATGAACCTTAAGAAAAAAGATCTAGGAAAAAAAACTTATGAATATGAAGTCATTATTCCTAAAGAAACAATTAAAAAAGAATATGATCATGCGTTTGAACATATACTTAAAGACTTTGAAACAGAAGGATTTAGAAAAGGAAATGTTCCAAAAGATGTAGCAGAGAAAAAAATCCCAAAAGAAAATGTATATCAACATATGATTGAGCACCTTATTCAAGATGAATATACAAAAGTATTACAAAGTGAAAATTTAAAACCAATTATTACTCCAAAAATCGATCTTATTTCTGCAAAAGAAAATGAAGATTGGGTTGTTAAAATGACTATTTCAGAAAAACCAGAAGTAAAATTACCTGACTATAAAAAAGAGATAGAAAACATTAAAAAGGAAATGAAAAAAGAAGATATTTGGACTCCTGGAAAAGACAAAAATGATATTAAGCCTCAAGAACAAAAACCAGAGGAGAAAAAAAATCAAATTTTAAATAAAATTTTTGACTTTTTACTAAAAAAATCTACAGTTGAAATTTCTGATCTTATTATTGAATCTGAAATCAATAACAAATTAACACAATTAGTTGATGATGTTCGAAAAATTGGAATGACAATTGAAGCCTATTTAAAAACAAAAAACGAAACAATGGATTCAATTAAAGCTAAATATACAAAAGAAATTACAGAAATGTATAAAATGGAATTTATTTTGGAAAAAATAGCTGAAGATGAAAAAATAATTGTTGAAGATAAAGATCTTGAAGTATTGTTTGGAAACATTAAAGATGAAAAACAAAAAGAAGATGCTAAAAGAAATGCATACTTTTATGCTTCTTTACTAAAAAGACAAAAGACACTTGATTACCTTTACGGCTTATAGTAAAATTGGCTTGTATTAAAAGCCAAAACCATGAATAATAAAACATTCAAGAATAAACAAAAAAAGGAAAGAATTGATCCTTTTGAACTAGGTGATTATAACCTAGATTTTTCCTCTGTCATGGAAAAAAATATCCAAGACAAAAATAACTTCGAAAAAGACCAAAACAACAAACCAAAACAGGAATTTACTATTTTTAATCGAGTTGAATATTTATCTGATAGACAAGTTAAGAGTGAGATAGTAAAACTTTCTGAAACAATTAAAACTGAAGTAGAACATCTTAAAAAACAAACAAGATCTTTTTCAAAAGAAGTTTTGGAAATTGAAAAAAATACTTTTCAAAATAATCCAGAAAAAACAGGAATTTATCATGTTAGATTTTTAGAAAATTTATTAAATTTAGTTTTTTTATTAAAACAAAAAGTTTCTGAATCAAACACTTGGCTTTCAGCAATTAATTCAAAAAAGAAGAAGAGAGGCTCTTTCTTATCTTTATCAAAATCAAAAGGTACCCAATACTCAATGAGCCAAGAACTTCAGGTTACAAGATCTGTTCAATAAAATGAAATTTTATTCTTATAGTTTTGGTTGCCGCGTAAACCATGCCGAAAAAGAATCTTTAGATAGAATGCTTCTAAAATCAGGTTGGACAATGACAGAAAATAATCCAGACTATTTTATCATTAATTCTTGCGCAATAACTCAAAAAGCAGAAAAGGAAGTTAGAGATTTTATAAAAAAAATAAAAAAAACATTTCCAAAAGTAAAAATTATTTTAACTGGATGTGCAGCTACTCATTGGAAGAATAATAAACTTAATGGTAATTTACCAATTTTTTCTATTTTCGAAAACAAAAAAAAGAATTTTATATTCAATTTTTTAAGTAAAAATTTAGTTAATAAAAAAAATAATAATCCAAAATCAGATAGATTTTTGGCATCAAATAGAGTTGTTATAAAAATTCAGGATGGATGTAATAGATTCTGTAGTTACTGTATTGTTCCTTTTTTAAGAACAGAAAAAATTTCGAAAACTATCTCACAAATTATTTCTGAAATAAATTCTGACCCTGAATATAAAGAAGTAATTTTAACAGCAATTAACAGCGAATTATTTGGAGAAGAAAATAATGAAAGCTTAGGGTTATTAATTGATGAAATTATTAAAAAAACACAAATACCAAGAATTAGTTTTGGATCAATAAATCCTTGGAGTATTGATAGCAGTTTTCTAAAAATCCTTAAAAAACACAAAAGCAATAATCGTTTGGTTCATTTTTTCCATATTCCCATTCAATCAGGATCAGATAAAATCTTAAAATTAATGAAACGCGATTATAAGGTTTCTGAAATTAAAAATAAAATTTTGGCGATAAATAAAATATTTCCAAAAGCTCTAATTGCAACAGACATGATTGTTGGTTTTCCAAATGAAAAACCAGAGGATTTTCAAAAAACAGTTGATTTAATTTCTAAACTTCCAATAAACAAAGTTCATGTTTTTAGATTTTCAAAAAGACCTGGAACATTATCTGAAAAAATTATTGAAGATTTTGGAGAAGTCACAGAAAGTGAAAAAACGAAAAGAGCTAAAATCTTGCGAGATTTATCAGAAAAAAAATATCAAGAATTTATAAAAAAAATTGTTAATTCTGAAAATGAAGCGCTATTTTTAAAAAACTTAAAAAATGGATTTCAAGAAGTTTTATTAAACAATCAAATAGTTGCTTTTATTAAAACAAAACAAGATTTAATCGGTCAAATAAAAAAAGTTAAGATTATTGAATACAAAAATTCAAAGATTTTTGGTAAAATATTGGATAGTTTGTGATATTAGAATTAGAGATCAGTGGTTAGCGATTGGTGGTTAGTAACAAAAAAACAAGGAACAAAGAACTAATCGCTAGTAACTAGTAGCTAGTAACTAATCTGGACTTGTAGCTCAGTTGGTTAGAGCGTTGCATTGACATTGCAAAGGTCACAGGTTCGAGTCCTGTCAGGTCCACAGCGTAAGAAAAATGAAAACAATTATTTTCTCAGATGTTCACTTAACAAAAAAATTTGATAAAAAAAAATATCTCTTTTTAAAAAATATAATTAATGACGCTGATCACGTTATTATTAATGGTGACTTTTGGGATCACTACATAACTCGGTTTGATCAATTTATTAAATCTGAGTGGAAAAGACTTTTTCCAGATTTAAAAAACAAAGGGGCAGTTTATGTTTTTGGAAACCATGATAGAAAAAAATGGACAAACAAAAATGTTTCTCTTTTTTCAGAAATACAAACAGAGCAATACGAATTTAAAAATGGTTCAAATAATTTAATTATTGAACATGGAAATAAAATAATACCCTCACTTGATGAAAAAAGAATTGCTAAGTTTTCAATTAGACCAATCAATTTTGCAGCAGCAAAAACAAGAAACGCTTTAGAAAGAGTTGGTCTTTATGTTCTAGGAAATAAATATTTTAAAATTGAAAAAAAAGCTAATAAAAAATTAAAAAAACATTCACTTAAAAATTTAAAACCCCATGAAATTCTTGTTTGTGGACATACTCATTTAGCCGAATTTGACTTAAAAAATAAATTTATTAATACTGGGCTAATTAGACATGGCATTGGCCAATATATAAAAATAGAAAACGAAAAAATAGAATTAATAAGTCAAAATTATTAAAATCCTGTAAAATAAACCTATGGAAAAAACAAATTTAGATAAAATGAGACATTCATGTAGTCATTTAATGGCAAGTGCTATTTTAGCGCTATTCCCTGATACAAAACTTGCAATTGGACCTTCTATAGAAAATGGATTTTATTACGACTTTGAATTTAATACTCCTGTATCTGATAAAGATTTTAGCCGTATTGAAAATGAAATGGGTAAAATCAAAAATCAAAAACTTGAATTCATTCATAAAAAAATTTCAAAAAATGAAGCAAAAGAAATTTTTAAAAACCAACCTTATAAACTTGAATTAATAAATGATATAGAACAGGAAGAAGTTTCTATCTATGAAACCGGAAATTTTGTAGATTTATGTGCAGGGCCACATGTTAAAAATACAAAAGAAATTGGAGCTTATAAATTATTATCTATTGCAGGTGCTTACTGGAAGGGTAGTGAAAAAAATAAAATGCTTACCCGCATTTACGCCACCGCATTTGAAACAAAAGAAGATTTAGAAAAATATTTATGGCAAATTGAAGAAGCAAAAAAAAGAGATAACAAAAAAATTGGACGCGAACTAGACTTATTTAGTCTTCATGAAGAAGCACCTGGAATGCCATTTATTCATCCAAAAGGAATGGTTGTTTGGAATCAGTTAACTAATTTTTGGAGAAAAATTCATACACAAAATGGATATGTTGAAATTAAAACTCCAATTATTTTAAATAATGATTTATGGCACCAATCAGGACATTGGGATCATTATAAAGAGAATATGTATTTTACTAAAATTGATGACTTAGATTATGCCGTCAAACCAATGAATTGTCCTGGAGGAATCCTCTTTTTTAAAAACAGTCCTCACTCATATAGGGAATTGCCTATGAGAGTTGCAGAAATTGGACTTGTTCATAGGCACGAATTGTCAGGAGTATTATCAGGTTTATTTCGAGTTAGAAGCTTTCATCAAGATGATGCGCATATTTACTGCACACCAGAACAACTCTCTTGTGAAATTGAAAATTTAATTAAATTAGAAGATTATTTTTATAAAGATATATTTAATTTTGAATATCATGTTGAACTTTCAACTAGACCTGAAAAAGCAATGGGAGATCCAGAACTTTGGGAAAAAGCTGAAAAAATACTTGAAAACTCTTTAAAAAAATTAAATGTTAATTATAAAGTTAATCCAGGAGATGGTGCTTTTTACGGACCAAAAATTGACTTTCATATTAAAGACGCTATTGGTAGGAGTTGGCAATGTGGAACAATTCAATTAGATTTTCAAATGCCAGCTAAATTTAATATTGAGTATGAAGGTGCTGACGGTGAAAAACACCAACCAATAATGCTTCATAGAACAATTTACGGAAGCTTAGAAAGATTTTTTGGAATTTTAATTGAACATTTTGCAGGAAATTTTCCTTTATGGTTGGCCCCTGTTCAAGTTGCCATTTTACCAGTATCAGATAAATTTAATTCTCACTGTGAAATAATTAAAGAAAAGTTTGAAAAAGAAAATATTCGCGTAATTTTAAATAATGACAATAAAACGCTTGGAGCTAAAATTAGGGAAACAACCTTGCAAAAAATCCCTCTTATGGTTATAATAGGAGAGAAGGAAACTGAAAATTCTAACGAAATGAAAATCTCAGTTAGAACTAGAGACGGAAAAAATATCGAAAATCAGGACCTTTATGAGTTTATAAAAGAAATTAAAGAGAAAATTGAAAACAGGAAATTACAATAAAAGACCATTTAAAAGAGATCAAAGGATTTTTTATACTTTGAATGAGAGAATTCAAGCACCATCCTTTCGTTTGATTGACGATCAAGGAAAACAGGTTGGCATCTTGAATAAATACGATGCTTTAAAAATGGCTCAAGAACAACAATTGGACTTAGTTTTGATTGCTGAAAAAGCAAATCCACCTGTTGTTAAAATTATTGATTTCAATAAGTTTTTATATCAAGAAAGCAAAAAACAAAAAGAAGCAAGAAAAGGAGTAAAAAAAAGCACTGTTAAAGATTTAAAGTTATCACTTTTTATAGGAAGAGGAGATTTTGAAAGACTGGCAGAGCGAGCAAAAGAGTTTTTAAAAGATGGATACCAAGTAAGAGTTGGACTTCTTTTAAAAGGAAGAGAAATAGCTAAAAAACAAATGGCGTTTGATTTAATTAAAGAATTTTTTACTTTAGCAGGAGATATAAATATCGTTTCTGAACCAAAAATTCAGGGAAGAGTTATAATAGCAGTTATAAGTAGAAAAAAAGAATAAAAAATATGGCAAAAAAAACAAAAAACAAATCTAAAAAAGCAGCAATAAAAAGATTTAAAATTACTGCATCTGGAAAAATTTTACATAGATCAGCTGGAGTAAGACATTTAAAATCTAAAAAATCTAAAAAACAACTTAGACATCTTAAACAAATAAAAGAAATTTCTGGTGTATTCGCAAAAAAAATCACCAAAATGCTTGGTAAATAATTTTAATAATTTAAAGATTTAATAAATAAACTAAATATATGGTTAGAGTAAAAGGTGGAAAAATAACAAGAAGCAAACATAAAAAAGTTTTAAAACTTGCAAAAGGTTTTAGAATGACAAGACATAAACAAATTAAAAAAGCAAAAGAAGCTTTGCTTCATGCTGGTCAATATGCTTTTATGGGTAGAAAACTTAAAAAAAGAGACTTAAGAAGTTTATGGATTACAAGACTAAATGCAGCATTAAGAAAACTTAATACAAAATATAGCTTATTTATTAAAGCTTTAAAATCTAAAAAAATTGAAATTGATAGAAAAATCTTAGCAAAAATTGCTATAGATCATCCTCAAATTTTTGAAAAAATTGTAGAAAAAGTAAAATAATTTTTTTCAATTTCTTCTTTATACATATAATAAACCTGATATAATTGTTTATTATGAACTTATCAGATATAAGAAAATCTTTTTTGGACGAAATTTTAAATATATCTGAAATATCTTCTTTAGAAGCTCTGAATATAAAATATTTTGGTAGAAAAGGAATAATTAATAATTTATTCCTCCAAATGAAAGATCCAAAATCCGAGGGAAAAGAAATAAACCTACTAAAAAAAGAACTTGAAGAAAAGTTTTTAGAGAAAAAGAATGCTTTACTTCAACAAGAAAACGATCATGAAATTGTTGATTATTCTGTTCCTACCAAACTTAATAAAAAAGGAAGTCTCCATGTAATGACCTATGCTATAGAAGAAATAGCACGTATTTTTGAAAAAATTGGTTTTATTAGAATGTCTTATCCTGAAGTCGAATGGGAACACTTTGCTTTTGAAGCTTTAAACATGCCAAAAAACCACCCAGCACGAGATGATTTTGAAACTTTTTTTGTTGATTTACCAGATGATTCAAAACTTGGAAAAGTTGTCTTAACACCTCATACTTCAAATGGCCAAGTTAGAGAAATGCTTCGAGCTAAAACTCCACCTATTAAAATGATTAATATTGGAAAAACTTACCGACCAAATTGGGACATTTCTCATGTGCCAATTTTTCATCAATTTGAAGGTGTATGTATTGATAAAGACATTAATTTAACAAATCTAAAAGGGACTATTGAATATTTTGTCCACGAGTTTTTTGGCAAGGACAGAAAGGTTCGTTTTAGACCATTTCATTTCCAATTTACTGAACCATCTTTTGAGCTTGATATTTCTTGTGATATTTGTAAAGGTAAAGGAATTATTAATGGTGAAAAATGTAAGCTTTGTAAATCTGGTTGGCTAGAACTTGGAGGAGCAGGAATGATCCATCCTAACGTTTTAAAAGCCGGAGGAATTGATCCAGAAATATATTCTGGTTGGGCGCTTGGATTTGGTATTGAAAGAAATTTCATGATGAAAGAAGATTTAAAAATTGGTGATATTAGATTAATGTACAGTGGAGATATTAGATTTTTAGAACAATTTTAAAATATGAACATTAAAATTACTTACAACTGGCTTCTTGATTACCTTGAAACTGACGCTGATCCATATGAAATTCAAAAATATTTGTCACTTTGTGGACCATCAATTGAAAGAGTTGATAAAGTTGGAGATGATTATGTTTTTGATATTGAAATAACCTCAAATAGAGTAGATATGGCAAGCGTTTTTGGAATTGCACTTGAATGTTCAGCAATACTTCCACAATTTAACAAAAAAGCTAAATTAAAATTCAATCCTCTTGAGGAGTATAATTTCAAAAATAAAATAGTAAAAGATAAAATCCCTGAGCTTAATGTTTCTATAATAGATGATAACATTTGTAGTAGATTTACAATTGTTCTATTAAAAAATATAAAAATAAATGAATCTTCTGAAGTTATTAAAACAAGATTAAATTTGGTAGATATTAAATCAATCAACAATGTTGTCGATATCTCAAATTATTTAATGATATCTCTTGGGCAACCTACTCATATTTTTGATTACGATAAAATCGTAGGCAAAAAAATGATTATGAGGTTGTCTAAAAAAGGAGAAGAGATTGAAACGCTTGATGGTAAAAAAATTATTCTTCCAGGCCAAGATATTGTAATGGAAGATGAAAGTGGAAAATTAATTGATCTTTGCGGAATTATGGGAGGATTAAGTTCATGTGTAAGCGCTGAAACAAAAAACATTTTGGTTTTTGCACAAAATTATAATAAATCCAATGTTAGAAAAACTTCTATGATTACTGCTCAAAGAACAGTTGCTTGTACATATTTTGAAAAAGGCCTTGATGAAGAAAGGGTTGAAACAACAATTGCCTATGCAATTTCACTTTTAAAAGAACATTCTTCTTACTCTGAAATTTCTGACATTTTAGACATATATCCAAATTCATATAAAAATAAAAAAATATCATTAACTTATGAATTTATTGATAAAAAAATCGGAGTCAAAATCTCTTCAGAGAATATAAAGCAAATTCTAAATTCTTTAGGGTTTACTCTCGAAGAAAAGAATAATTTACTTGAAGTTTCAATTCCATCTTACAGAAATTTAGATATAAATATTCCAGAAGACATTGTCGAAGAAGTAGCTAGAATATATGGGTATTTTAATTTGCCATCAAAAGTTCAAACAATAGAAAATCAAATACAACCAAAAGATATTGATGATTTTTATCAATATGAAAATAAAATTAAATACTATTTAAAACATCAAGGTCTAAACGAATTTTATAACTACTCAATGATTAGTAAAGAACAAATCGAAAATTGTAATTTAAAAATTGAAAATCATATAAAGATTAAAAACACTATATCCACTGATATTGAATATATGAGAACATCTCTCTTACCATCAATTATTAAAAACATTAAAGATAATGAAGGAAAAAAAGATGAACTCCAATTGTTTGAAATTGCAAATGTTTATCATAAAAAAAACAATGATTTGCCTGAAGAAATAAAAAAAATCATTATCGCTGGAAATACAAATTATCTTGATATTAAAACAATTGTTGAATCTTTATATAGAGAATATAATATCGAAGAAGAAGTCATTATTCAAAAAGTTAAACCAACAGTCTTAGAAAATTTTGGCATAAAAAAACAAATTTATTTTTTTGAAACAGATTTTAAAAGTTTAGTTTCAAAAATAAAAAAAATCTCAAAATTTATCCCAATCAATCATTTTGCTCAAATCAAGCTAGATAAATCTTTTGAAATAAAAAAAGACGGTGACTATAAAAACCTTATTCAAAAATTTAAGTCAGAATATTTAGATAAATTTGAATTAATTGATTCATATAAAAATAAAATAACAATAAGATTTTATTTTTCAAAAAAAGATTCAAATATTGTTGAAGAAGATGCAAAAAAAGAATTAGAAAAAATATCTAATTAATTACTTTTCCAATCCCAATCTTTATTTATTCCAATATTAATTTTACTTTCACCAGTTTTTCCTTTGTTATTTTCTGCCTTAACTTTTATTTCAAAAACATTATCACTTGAAACGTATTGTTTCATATTTTCATCAATCTCTCTCTTATCTTCATTTATTGTTTTAACAACATTTCCATTTACAAAAATTTCTATCTTTTTTACACTTTCTAAACTAGTAATCTTTGCCTTCAAATTAAAATCTGTATTATCAAGTTTTTTCTTATCCTCTGGATTTTTTATTGAAACAGCAACGTCATCTTTTTTTGAGTCAGAAACTTCAGTTGGATATTTAAATTTATCATTGCCTTGATTCTTTCTCCATTCATCAATTGCTTCTTGCCAACGATTTTTTCCATCTTGAGAAATTGGATCTTTTTCCTCAATGACAATAAAATCTTTTTCCTCATAGTCTCCCAGTTTAACTTCTAAATCATTTGCTATTTTTCCATTATTTTTCGAAATTTTTAATCGCTTATAAAATGGTGAAATATCTTTTGGTTCTGTGCCTTTTGCAAAATACTCAACTCTTTTTCCTTCTCCATCTTTTGGAAGACCTCCCAAATAACTATTTATCTCAACTGCCGAAACTCCATCCGGTTTATCCATAATTCCGTCTGGAAATTTCTTTAATAATTCTCTCATGGAATAATGCCAAATAGGAGAAGCACCGGTTGCACCTGAGGCAATTTTTGGATTCATTGGGCTATTATCATTATTTCCAACCCAAACTCCGACTGTAATACTTTTTGTAAAACCAATAGCCCAATTATCACGTTTATCATCTGTTGTTCCAGTTTTTACAGCAACTGTTTTTCCTGGCACATTTAAATAACTATTTGGTCCAAATTCTTCAAGTCTTGCATTATTGTCAGACAAAATATGAGAAATTAAAAAAGAAGTATTGTCGCTTAAAACTCTTTTTTCATTTTTTGAAGTTGGTGTATAAATACTTTTTCCTTTATAATCCTTAACTTCTAAAATAGCTGAATAATTTTTTCTTATTCCTCCTCTTGCAAAAACAGTATAAGCAGAAGTCATATCAATAAGACGGCTTTCTCCACCTCCAAGAGTTATTGCCAATCCAAATCTTTTTAAATTTTCAGAATTTGGTTCAAAAGTATCAAGCCCCATATTATAAGCTCCTTGTAAAAAATCTCTTACTCCAAGCATTGCCAAAAGCTTTACTGCAGGAAGATTAAGCGAATTTCCAAGTGCAAATCTAAGTTGAACAGGTCCTCTAAATTTTCCATCATAATTTTCTGGAATATAATCCTTTTCACCTTGTTTTGGAAAAACTGTTTTAGTATCCATTAAAACCGTTGCGGGAGTGTATCCTTTTTCAAAAGCAAGAGCAAAAGTAACTGGTTTAATAGAACTTCCAGGTTGCCTAAGTGCAGTTACAACATTAAATTTTCCAAAACTCTCATTGTTAAAATCATACGAACCAACCATTCCTAAAATCTCATTTGATTGACTATCTAAAACAACAACGGCTGCATTTGTAGCATTAAGACCTTTTAATTTTTCAATTTCATCTTTCGCAATTTTTTCAATTGTTTCTTGAACTTCAAGAGACAATGTTGTTTTAATTTTTAAACCTTGATCAAAAATTTTATCTCCATACAATTTTGTCAATTGATCTCTTATATAAAAAACAAAATGAGGAGCTCTTATACCAACCTTAGGCTCAGTAAATTTGATTGATTTTAGATCTTCCAAAGCTTTTTTTTCTTGAGCTGCTGTAATGTACTTATCTTCACGCATACGACGCAATACATCAGTAGTTCTACCCACGTATGCGTCCGACTTTCCAATAAAAGGAGAGTAAACACTTGGATTTTGAGGCATACCAGATAAAATAGCACACTCTATTAAATTTAGATCTTTTGCTGATTTTCCAAAATAACCTTTTGCAGCTGACTCAACTCCATAAAAAGTACCGCCATATGGAGATTCATTTAAGTACATTCCTAAAATTTGGTCTTTACTGTATCGTCTTTCAACTTCTGTTGCAAGAATAAATTCTTTTATTTTTCTGGTAATTGTTCTTTCAGATGATAAAAGTGAATTTTTGATTAATTGTTGTGTTAGAGTAGAGCCTCCTTCAGTTCTTCCATGAAGAATAGTATTTATAAAAACTCCTCTAATTATTCCGGTAATTGAAAATCCACTATGTTGATAAAAGTTTTTATCTTCAATAGCGATAGTTCCTTTTTTTAAATAATCAGGAATATCCTTAATATCAATGGGTATTCTATTTTCATCCTTATACATTTGGTAAATTACCTTATCATCTCTATCCAAAAAAACAGTTGAAAATCCTGTATTTCTTTGAACTTTTCCTGGAGAAGGTAAATCTTTTGAATACCAAGCAAATAAAACTATTGAAAATAAAAAGGAAAGTATAATTGCACCAATTACAAACAAAAGTAAAAATGAGAATATTTTTTGTTTGTTGTACCTACTTCTAAGTGAAGTTCTTCTAGTATAAGTTTCCATAAAAAATAATAATTTATTATACAATTTTTTTTAAACTGAAAAAATTATATAATTTAAAAATAAAATTATGAAATTTAAAAAAATCCTTTTTAACAAAAAATTCTGGAAAGTAATAATAATAATTTCATCAATCATGTTAATATTGTCCAGTGCTGCTCCATTTTTTTTAGTATTTATGAGGTAATTTTTTAATGAACGGATTAAATGTTGATATTAACAACTTACAAAGGACAAGTCCTGTAACAATAAAAAGATTTAAAGCTTTAAACATTAATACATATTTTGATTTATTAAATTATTTTCCTTATCGTTTTGAAGATTATTCAAAAATAAAATCAATTAAATCTCTTCAAGAAAATGACAAGGTAACTATCAAAGGAAAAGTTATAGAATTTAAGAACCAATATACAAGACGTGGGTTAACTATTCAAAAATGTATTTTAGAAAATGATAATTCAAAAATAGATATTATTTGGTACAACCAACCATATTTATCACGAATTATTTATAAAAATAGTTTATTGTCTGTTTCTGGAGTTACTAAAAAAAACGGTTATAAACTCACGTTTGAACCAAAAGAATTTGAAATAATTAGTTCATTAAACCAACCACTAATTCACACTGGAAATCTAATTCCTGTTTATTCAGAAAAATACGGACTATCATCAAAACTTGTTAGAGAAAAAATGGATCAAGTAATTAAAAAAAGTTCTGAAGATAATATTGAATATTTGCCTTCTGAATTTATTAGAAAATACAATTTAATCGATGAAAATACTGCGTATTCTAAAATTCACAAGCCACAAGATTATGAAGATATTCAAAAAGCACAAGAAAGACTTGGATTTGACGAATTATTTACAATCCAATTAACATCAGAAATCATCAGAAGAAAATGGCAAAAAAATAGTTTTGCTAAAAGTTTGGATTTTCAAATACATAAAGATAAATTAAATACTTTTATTAACCAATTACCATTTGAATTAACTATAAGTCAAAAAAAAGTATTAGCAGAAATATTTTTAGATTTAAAAAAACCTTATCCAATGAATAGGCTGTTACAAGGAGATGTTGGAAGTGGAAAAACAATCATCGCCATAATAATTGCTTATCTAAATAAACTAGCAGGAAATAAAACCATAATTATGGCACCAACAGAAATTTTAGCAACTCAACATTATTCATCTTTTGAAAAAAATGCAAAAAATAAACTTAAACTTTGTCTTTTAACCAAATCTTCAAAACCTACAAAAAAACAACTTGAAGAATTTGATGTATTAATTGGAACCCATGCAATTATTTTTAACAAAGTAGATTTGCAAAAAATTTCTTTAGTTATTATTGATGAACAACATAAATTTGGAGTAGCACAACGAGCAACATTAAAAAATAAAGGAGAAAATTGTCATTTATTAACAATGACAGCAACTCCAATTCCAAGAACTGTCGCTCTAACGCTTTATCGAGAACTTGATGTTTCTATTATCGATGAAATGCCCAAAAATAGACTTCCAATTAAAACATATTATGTAGAAAAAAATAAAAGACAAAAATCATACGAATGGATATCTAATCAAATAATTACTGAAAAAATACAAGTATTTATTGTGTGTCCATTGATTGACGAATCAGAAAGCGAAACAATGGTATCAGTTAAAGCAGCCAAAACAGAATTTGATAATCTACAAAAAAATATTTTTCCTCAATTTAAAATTGAATTACTACATGGAAAAATGAAATCCACTGAAAAAGATAAGATAATGGAAGACTTTAAAAATAAAAAACTTGATATTCTTGTGTCAACATCGGTTGTTGAAGTTGGAATTGATATACCAAATGCAACAATAATAATTATTGAAGGAGCAGAACGATTTGGATTAGCCCAACTTCATCAACTTAGAGGTAGGGTCGGTAGAGGAGAAAAACAGTCATACTGTTTTTTATTTTCAGAAAATGAAAATTCTAGCTTAAAAGTAAAATTAGATTTTTTTTGTAAAAACAATGATGGATTTAAAATTGCAGAATATGATTTAAAAAATAGAGGTAGTGGAAATATTTTTGGGTTAAAACAACACGGAAAAAATGAACTAAAAATAGCAGAACTCACTAACTCAAACATGATTAAAAAAAATGCAGAAGCAGTTTTAGATTTTTTACAAAACTATTCGATAGAACAATATCCCTTGTTGAAAAATCGATTAGAAAATTATAAAATATCATTAATATCAAAAGATTAATGTTTTATTTTTTTGATTTTTAATATTTAATTTTTAAATTTACTATGACACCACTTCCAAAAAGAAAGCACTCAACAATGAGAAAAGGAAAAAGACTTTCATCAAAAAAAATCTCACTTCCAAAACTTATTAAATGCAGTCATTGTGGACAACCAAAAATGCCACATAGAATTTGCAAAAAGTGCGGTAACTAAATTTAATATGGATCCTCGCCATTTTAATAGAATCAAAATAGTTCAAGATTTATATTCTTACTGCTTTAATAAACAAAAATTTGAAAATGAAAAGGTAAATGATATTATTGCAAAAACGGAAATGATTGATGGATTAATTAAAAAATCTGCACCTAAATATGAAATTGCAAAAATTGCCAAAGTTGACCTTGCTATCTTAAGACTTGCAATCTATGACCTTATAATTGAAAAAAAAGAACCACCAAAAGTACTTATTAATGAAGCAATTGAAATTGCAAAAGAAATGGCTGGAGAAAAATCTCCAGGATTTATCAATGCAGTTTTAGGTAAAATTTATGATGAAATAAAAGATCAATATGAAAAAACTTGAATTACTTGAAAAAATAATCGGAATAAATTTTGAAAATAAAAAATTACTATTAAACGCATTTGTACACCGATCTTATTTAAATGAAAATAAAAAATTCTACCTTCCTTCAAATGAAAAGCTTGAATTTTTGGGAGATAGCGTTTTATCACTTGTAACTTCAATCTATCTTTATCAAAAATTTCCAGAACTTCATGAAGGAGAATATACAAATATAAAAGCAAAAATTGTAAAAACAGAAAGTCTATTTGAAGCAGGAATTGAACTTAAGATAAACGAGTATTTACTTTTATCAAAGGGAGAAGAAGAAAATAAAGGAAGACTTAGCAAATCAATAATCGCTGATTGTTTTGAAGCTCTTATTGGTTCTATTTTTTTAGATAAAGGATTTAATACTGCTTATGGTTTTATTAGTAGATTTTTATTTAAAGATAAACTAGATTACATAGTTAAAAATAATTTATATCAATCCCCAAAGAATAGACTACAAGAATATTTTCAAGAAATTCATAAGAAGTTACCAGAATATAAAGTTTTAAAACAAAGCGGTCCTGAACATAATAAAATCTATCAAGTAGGCGTTTTTTTTGAAAAAAAACTTATTGCTGATGGAGTTGGGAACTCAAAAAAAGCAGCAGAAGAAGCTGCCGCAGTTTTAGCCTTGAAAAATTTAAAAATTTGAGTATAATTTACAAATGGCTATAAAAATAAAATTAACTAGAATCGGAAAAAGAAACGATCCAAAATATAGAATCATCATTGCTGAGGAACACTCAAAAAGAGATGGTAAATATATTGATAAAATTGGATTTTATGATCCAATAAAAAACCCTCATATCTTAGATATTGATATGGAAAAACTTAAGGATTGGATTAAAAAAGGCGCAAAATTTACTCAAGGAACAAAAAGATTACTTGAAAAATTAGTCAAATAAAATGGAAGAATTCTTAAAATATATCTTAGAAAAAGTCGTAAATGTTCCTGATTCAATTAATATTGAAAAGGAAGAGGATGATAATCAAATTAGATATAACCTCTCAATTGCTGAAGAAGATTTTGGTAGAGTAGTTGGGAAAAAAGGTAGAACCATCAATGCCATCAGGAACTTAGCTTCTTTATATTACTTCAAAAATAACTCTGATAGCTCAAAAAGAATATTTATTAACTTAAAAGAAAATTAATACCTAAAGGGGTTTTCTTTATTCGTATAATTATCATTTCCAGATACCTCTGAATTATCACTATACACAGCTGCATTTGAAAATGTCTGGTTAATTTTATTAAAAAACTTCATTGTTTCATTATCAATTGCCTGAATTCTTTCCTTTTTTTGAGCAGTTACTTTTTTTGAATAAAAATTCAAATTTAATATTGATTGTGAATCTTTATTTAAAAATTCTATGCCATCAATCGTAATTAACCTTCCACCTTCATATTGATATTTTTCCAAAAAATCAAGAAGCTCTGATAATGAACCCTGTCCTTCAACCCTCAAGGTAAGTTTTTCTCCAGGATTTTTTGAAAACGCAATTGAGTAAGCGTTAATCTTATAATTCGTCTTTGAAGTTAAGTTTTCTATAGCACTAACAATTGAAAAATAATCTTCCTTATCAGGAACAAGTGAATTAATCATTTTATATAAATTATTCAAATCATTAACTTTATATTTTTTTGTAATGTTTATATTATTTATAAGATTATCGTTTTCTCTTTGTAAATCGGCAATTTTTTTATCTTTTTCTGGAATAGTAACAAAATAAAAAAACCCAACATAAACTAAAACCAAAATAAAAATAAAAAAAGATACGATATATGGAATATTTTGTTTTAAAAGCTGTATTGAATAATAATCAATTTTTTTTGGTTGCATCTTTTTTTAAAGGATTTAATACCCCCTTAAAGGTTAATTGATAATTATTTCCTGATTGTTCAGAAATTGTAAATGAATCTAAAGTTAATCTTTTAAAAATATTTAAAAAACTCTTATCTTGCAAGTGACCTATAAAATTATAAAATGCCTCATAGTCAGCAAATGACAAAACCATAATTATTTCTTTTTTATTATTAAAATCTATTTTTTCAATCCTTGCTGAGTCAGTTGAAATTGGTAAATTTTTTTTAATCAGATCATAGTATGGAACAAAGTTAACATCATTTTGAATTACATTTTTTAGATAGTTATTTTTATCAGTAAACAAATTTATCTTTGCTTCTTGATCTGTTCTTTTTATCATCTCTTTAACATATGTTTCCTTTTCTATTTCAAGTTTAGAGATATTAGTATCAAGTGAATTTGAATTAAAAAAGACAATTAATAGGCAAACAAATGAAATAGCACCAAAAATTACAGTTAAAGTTCTAAAGTAACCAAAATGCTTTTCATTTTTTTGATAATCTTTTTTTGTTAATAATAGATTAATTTTTTTTCTCATCTTGTGTTGGCACCAAGCGAAGGTATAAACATCGATAAATCATTTTTAAAAAAATCAAATACATTATTTTTTTGAAAAACCGCATCAGGAATAAAAATATGTGAGCTTATTCCTAATGTTTGTGTAATTTTTTCGCTTAATTTATTAATCCTAAGTCCATCGCCAAAAAGAATAAGTTTATCAATTGGAACGTTATATTTATTCTTAATCGAAGAAATAAACTTTTCAATTTCTGTAAACATTTCAGAATATGGAGTATTAAGAATTTGTATTAAATTTGCAAATTGTGGATTACTTGTATTGTTTGTAAAATCAAATCCTAATAAAATATTTTTTGCTTGATCTTCAGAGATTGAGTAATTTGCCATTAAATCCTTAACAAAAATATTTAATCCAATTGAGATATCATAAATTTCAAGAGGAATATTGGATTGCTTATCAAAAAGATATACTGATGAAGTAGCGTATCCAAAATTTATCAAAATTAAAAAATTATTATTTTGATTTGGGTAAATCTTTGCGAAATCAATATCTGAAATAAAACTAAAGATTGATGACGTTTCATTTTCAATTGAATTTGGAATAAGGCCTGCTGCCTCAACTATATTTGTAACTTTTTCTAAAACAGAATTTTGTGCAGCAACTAACAAAATAAGATATTTATCATTTTTTTCTTGTCTAAGTATTTCAATATCTAAGTTAACTTTATCAATAGGTACTGGAATAAATTGGTCTGCTTGATATTTTATGGCTGATATAAGTTCTTTTTCTGTAAGAATAGGCATTTCAATAATTCGACAATAAGAATAAGTATTTGGAATTACTATATTTACTTCTTTTTTTTCAATTTTTGTATCCTCTAAAAGTTTTACAATCTTTGGGACAACTTTATTCCCTGTTTTTTCATCGCTATTGTAAATATTAACCTCAGAATCAACCAATCCCATAGAATTAATCACATAATTATCCGCCACCTTATCCATATCAACTACTTTTAAATTTCTTTCACCAATATTTAAAATAAAACTATTTGAAGACATATTTTTAGTATGAAATAATTTTAACCAGATGTCAATAATTTCTTAATTTTGAAGTAACTTTATATTGCAATTTTACATTTGCACTTTTTGAACTAGCTAAAGAAAAATCATAATTTACTATTGGTGGACTATAAGTAAAGCCTGTGCATTTTGCAATAGGAACCATATCAAGACCAACTTGCGAAATTGATATTAAATTAAAATTATAATTAAAGGATGCTTCTTCTGTTGATTGAACAACAAAATTATTTCCTTGTTTTGCAATTTTTACTAATTTTCCTGTTTTTTGAATAAAACAAAAATCTCCATCAGGGCTTTCATACGTTTCACTTTGTTGACAAATAGTTGTTCTGTCAGTGCATTTAACCAATCTAGTAGCGTCATTTCTAATTAAATTTTGAATTTGATTTACTGCATTATCTCCATTGTTTTTAACTTTTTTCAACTCATTAAATTCAAATTGAGACTTAAGAGTTATAAAAAAAATATTAAAAATAACAGGCAAAACTAAAGAAATTATTCCAACAGCAACTATAACTTCAATTAAAGTAAATCCCTCAACTTTGCTTAAACTATACCTTGAGTTTATCGAAAGAATAAGTTTTTTTTGATTTTTTTTCATAATTTATTCTTCCCAACGATTATAACTTGTTTGATTTACTACAATATAATTATTACCAGCATCAACCCATTCAACCTTTATTTTTGCATTAACAACTCCAGAACCATCTGGATTTCCTGTTAAAGTTAAAGTCCTTTTGTATAGATTATCAAGTGAATAAGAAACACATTCTCCAATTTCAGGCCAAGTACTGATTGTAATGTTTTCTGTATTAAAACAATAACTATTTCCATCTCCTTGAAGAGCTTTTGACGAAAAAGTAATCCAGTCAATTTCTTTTTCAGCTCGTATTGTTTCTTGGAGATTTTGTGCGTAATTACTAGCAATTATTCTGTGTTGATTTATTTTCGAATCTCTAATTGAAGTTGTCATTAAAGCAAGTCCTGTTACGAAAATTATTGAAATTAAACCTACAAAGACAATTACTTCAATTAAAGTAAAACCTTCAATATTATTTTGAATACGTCCTTTGTATTTTTTTATGGACATGTTTTTTTTATACTTGTAACTAAACCTGGATTAGTAAAACTTACTTCTAAACAAGAATTGTTATTAATATTTTTAACAGTAATTGCACCAGTTGTATTTAAGGCTTTTTTAAAAGTCCAAGTAGAAAGGGAAGATGATAACTCAACCTTAACATCATTTGGGATTGTGTAATTAACCATTCTAACAACCTGAGATATGTCTGCATTATTACATCTATTAATATTAGAACTACATTCTTCACAAACTAAATAGTTGTTTACTGAAGAAAGTCTTAAAACATAACCATCACAATCATTATAATTACTTGATTTTCCACTTGTAACATTTTTCTTGACTAACTCTATAGTACTTACAAGTTTTTCTGCCTCGGCCTCAAGTTTTTTTTGCTCATTAAAATCGTTATAAGAAGCGATTGACATTCCAAATAAAGTTGTTATAACCCCAACAACTACAATAATTTCAATTAAAGTAAAACCGAATTTATTTTTGGCCATAAGGTCCTAAGCAATAATTACAATTTTCAGTTCCACAACTATATGGTCCTCCAGAACAGTTCGAAACAGCAGCGGTATTCTCTAGTACTACACCTATTGTATAGTTATTAGGAGGAGAACTAATAGGTCCATAATAATAACTGTTTACTCCTTTTGGATCAACTGGAATCTCACTTAAATAAATATTTCCACTAGGATCGGCAGCTGTTAAATTATTAAGAGATATTGGATAGTTTCCGTTTGTATTTTTATACATTTCAAGAGCAGATCTAATTTGTTCTGCGTCTGCCTTACGTTTTGCATCTCTTGAATTTTGATTTAATGTACTATATGACGTAACACCCATAGAAGCAAGTAGTGACATTATTGTTGCTACTACCAAAATCTCAATTAATGTAAACCCTTTTTTATTCATATTTTTATTGTTTGCTTTCAAGTAAAAAAGATGATCCTGCACCCTCAGATTCAAGAACAACAGAAATATTATAAAAAGAACCGCTAACATCTCCAGTCATGTTATATCTTGATGCATCAGATGGACTTAAAGGAGTGCTACTTAAAATTGATCTTGAAGGAGAAAGACATACTATTGATGAAGGAACTTTTCCAGTATCTGGGGTTGGATATTTATAACCACAAACAGAATAATACTGTTCCATGGCTGATTGAATAGTTTTTAAGTCACCTTTTTTACGAGCATCACGTGCTTTTTTTTGTGCAGTTGTATAAGAGGCAGCACCTAAACTCATCAGAACCGTAATTATTCCGATAACTACTAAAATTTCTAAAAGAGTAAAACCTTTTTTCCAAAAATTATTTTTTTTCATATTTTTTATTCTGGTCTAACTATATAACAATTATTAGCGGCACATGAAACTGGATTATTACCTGCCATTCTAGGACAATCTACTGCACAAGCTGATCCGTCCTTACCATTTTCAAGACAAGCACATAATGTGTACCCATAACCATCTGCACTTCTTGTATATTCATAGGCACCTCCATTTGGATAACTACCTCCATTTGGATCAGAAGGCATTTTTCCCAAATATTGATTATTGCTTGTTCCGATCCAAGCCGTACCTGATGCAGGAATTGCTGTTGGAAATACTGGAGGAGTAGGGGCTTTTTGATCCTGCCTATACATTTCAAGAGCTTTTTGAAGAGTTTTTAGATCATTTTTTCTTTGGGCATCTTTTCCTCTACTTCTAACATCCATATAGTTTGGTAAAAGCAAAGCAGATAAACCACCAATAATTGCAATAACAACAAGCATCTCGATTAAAGTGAAACCTTTATTCCTCATTAATTCATAATAGTACAATCAAGGATTTGTTGTCAACGGCTCAAATAAATAGAATATAAAACGTGGTCAATAGCTAGTTGTGGATTAATATTATTTTTAATAATCAGTTTTCTTGTTTCAAAAATTTTTTTAATAATATTCTTTAATTCTATTTTTTTATTTAGTTTAAGTTCGTTTCTAAAATGAATTAAAAGCTTATCTAAAACTAAAATTACCTTTTCTTTTGTTAAGGAGTCATATTTCTTTAGATCTTGATAATAATCTCCAGATAATAAATCCACTTCATCTTTAACCTTTTCAATCAGACTTTCATCAACTACTTTTTTAACATTACTTCTTGAAATAATAGTTGGTAAAAGTAAAGAAACATTACTTACTACCAAAATAAATTGACAATTAATATTTTTTTCTTCTAATGTTTTTAAAAAAGTATTTTGAGTTTCTTCTTTTGCTGTATCAAAATCATAAATAGCGATTGCAGTCTTTGTATTAGAAAGATTTTTTACAAACTTAATAATTTCTCTAATTTGTTCAATTTTTATTATTGTTCCATCGGGCAAAAACTCGAAATATTTATTACTAGAAATCTTTTCTTTTTTTAGGATTTTTTTAATTTCTTTTGTAATTTGTGATTTTTTGTTTGATACTAAAATTATTGGAAACATAATTGCATTTTATCAAAAATTTCTTTATATTGAATTTTATGATTAACTTTGCAACCAGACAATTTCTAGACATTTTAATACAAGATAAAATACTTGATGCAGAAGAGGCTGGACACTATGAAATTGCCTCCATTCAAAAAAATATTTCAATTGATAGATATCTAGTAAACAACACTAAAATAAAAAGAGAATTTATTCTTAAGGCAATGGGGAAATTGAGTGGCTGTTTATGGGTTGATTTAAACACTATTCCAGTATCTCCACAAGCACTTAGTCTTATTCCTGAATCAATTTCGAGAAAGTTTAATTTGATTCCGTTTGAGCTTGACGAAAAAAACCAAACATTAAAAGTGGCTATGGCAGATCCACTTGATCTACAAATTATTGATTTTTTAGAAAAAAAAGCCAGTAAAAAGATTATTGCTCATATAGCAATTTTAGAAGACATAATCAAAACAATTGATTCATCATATTCTCAAGGACTTTCTCCTGATGTTTTATCAGCCTTAAAAGATGTTACTCCAGAAAAGAAAATTGTCACTGATGTTGTCACTGACATTGGTAAAGAAGCACCAATTGCAAAAATTGTCAGTGTCATTTTGGAATTTGCTATAAAAGGAAGAGCATCAGATGTCCATATAGAACCTCAAGAAGACAAAACAAGAGTAAGATATAGAATTGATGGATTATTACAAGAAAAAATAACTTTACCTAGAGGAATCCATGACTCTCTTGTTTCAAGAATTAAAATTCTTTCACAACTTAAAATTGACGAAAAAAGAGTTCCTCAAGATGGTAGATTTTCATTTAAAGTAGGGGATCAAGAAGTTGACCTTCGTATATCAACACTTCCAACTGTTCATGGAGAAAAAATTGTTATTAGACTTTTGAAAAAAACTGGTGGTATTCCAACTTTAACTGATCTTGGCTTTGGAGGGCCTCAATTTAAAATACTTGAAGAAGCAATTACCAAACCCTATGGAATAATTCTTGTTACAGGTCCAACAGGAAGTGGAAAATCAACAACTTTATATTCAATTCTCTCAAGACTAAATAGACCAAATGTTAATATCGTAACACTTGAAGATCCCGTTGAATATCAATTGCCAGGAATTAATCAAGTTCAGACAAATCCCCAAGCAGGCTTAACTTTTGCAACCGGACTTCGATCTTTTTTACGTCAAGATCCAAATATCATCCTAGTTGGAGAAATTAGAGATAAGGAAACCACTCAGCTTGCAATTCAAGCTGCCTTAACTGGACATTTAGTCTTTTCAACTCTTCACACAAATGACGCAGCTACCGCAATTCCTCGTTTAATTGATTTAGGGGCAGAGCCATTTTTAATCGCATCTGTCCTTAATGCATCTCTTGCTCAAAGAATTTGTAGAAGAATTTGTAAATTTTGTAAAAAAGAATACATGGCACCTCCAGAAACCAAAAAAAATATTCAAGAAGTTTTGGGTGGAATTATTCCATTAAAATATAAAAATAATGAAGATATTAAATTATACAAAGGTACAGGATGCAATGAATGTAATAATACAGGATACCTCGGACGAATTGCTATTTTTGAAATCTTTAGAATAAGTCCTACTATTAATAAATTAATTATCCAGCATACAACAGCAAAAGAAATTACAGATCAAGCTAGAGCTGAAGGATTAATGACCATGAAACAAGATGGTTATTTAAAGTGTCTTGACGGCGTAACTACAATTGAAGAAGTACTTAGAGTTGCAGAATCAGGATAGTTTTGATTATTATTAAAATATGGACATTTTTCAATTATTAAAACTCACAATCGAAAGACAAGCCTCTGATCTTCATCTAGTTTGTGATTACTTTCCAACGATTAGAACTAATAGCGACTTAGTTCAGCTTAAAACTCTTCCAATTATTGATAGAAAAACAATGGAAAGTCTAATCTTTTCGATTCTTACCGATGAACAAAAAGAAACTTTTTTGATAAATCGAGAAATTGATTTGGGATATGATTTTGAAACGTATAGGTTTAGAGTAAATATTTATTTTACAAGAAATACTCCAGCCGCATCATTTAGACTTATTCCAAATAAAGTAAAAACCATTGAAGAATTAGGACTTCCTGCAATTCTACATAATTTAACTAATCTAAAACAAGGATTTGTTTTAATAACTGGCCCAACAGGAGAGGGTAAATCAACCACAATCGCTTCCATAATTAATGAAATTAATATTAAATTTAATCGTCACATTCTAACAATTGAGGATCCAATTGAATATGTATATCCAAAAGCCAGAGCTGTAATTTCTCAACGTGAAATTGGACAAGATACACATTCTTGGAGAATTGCACTAAAATCTTGTCTTCGTGAAGACCCAGATATTGTAGTTATTGGAGAAATGAGAGACTATGAAACAATCCAAGCCGCATTAACAATTGCTGAAACTGGACATTTAGTCTTTTCAACTCTTCACACAAACTCATGTAGTCAAACAATTGACAGAATTATTGACGTTTTCCCATCCGACCAACAAACGCAAACCAAAATTCAATTATCATCCGTATTAAGCGCAGTTATTTCTCAAAGACTTATTCCAAATGTTGAAAATAATGCTCGTATGGCAGTTTGTGAAACATTGCTAAATAATGACGCAGTATCTTCACTTATTCGAGAAGGAAAAACTCACTTAATTGACAATGTAATTCAAACTTCAGCTGAGGAAGGAATGATACTTTTAGAAAGAAATCTATACAACTTATATATAGAAGGAAAAATAACTAAAGAAACCGCCTTAAGATTTTCAATTAGACAAAACGATATCAAAAAACTAATTGAAGGAAACTACTAAATAATATGATTTTTTCCTATATCGCAATTGATCCAAACAACAAAACTATTAAAGGTAAACTTGAAGCCGACGACAAAGGAAAGGTAGTAGATTTTTTAAAATCAAAAAACTTATTTATTGTTAATATTGAAAAAAAAGAAAATCCAATTACAGAATATATTCACGAAAATTTTTCAACAATTAGTTTTACTGATATAGTTGATTTAACAAGACAAATTGCTATAACCTTAAATGCTGGTTTAACTATCGTTGACAGTCTTGGTATTTTAAAAAAACAACTTAAAAATCCAGCTCTTTTAAAAATCGTTAATAAAATTGATGAAGATGTTAAAGGAGGAAGTAGCTTTTCTGGAAGTTTAAAAAAATTTCCAAGTCTTTTTTCAAATCTTTACATTTCCCTTATTAAAGCTGGAGAAGCATCAGGAAAACTAGATGAAATTTTACTTAAACTTGCTGACAACTTAGAAAAACAAAGATCATTTAACTCAAAGATTAAAGGAGCTTTAGTTTACCCAATTATTGTTATTTCAGCAATGCTTATCGTCATGTTTATTGTTGTTACTTTTGTTATTCCAAAACTTTTAGATTTATATAAAGATTTTAATATTGATCTTCCACTATCAACTCAGATCTTAATGGCAGTGTCTGGTTTTTTACAAATGTTCTGGCCTTTAATAATTATTGGTGGGATTATGGGATCAGTCAGTTTAAAAAAATATCTTAATACTAAAATTGGTAAAAAACAATATGATCAATTTATTTTAAAAATTCCAGTTATTTCTGACATTGTTAAAATGTCTTCTTTAGTTGACACAACAAGGACTTTTTCTATTTTAGCAAGCGCTGGAGTCTCAATTCTAGAAACTCTAAATATTGTTATAGAAACCTCTCCAAATGTTATTTACCAAGAAGCCTTTGCTGAAATTTATAAAAAAGTCGAAAAAGGAATGTCTTTTGGTAGAAGTTTAGAAGAAGCCGAAATTTTTCCAAGTATTTTAGTACAAATGGCAATTGTTGGAGAACAAACTGGACATTTGGATGAAACACTGCTTAGAATGTCAAATTATTTTGAAATGGAATCTGAATTAGCAGTAAAATCAATGGTAACATTAATTGAGCCTGCTATATTAATAGTTATGGGAGTAATGGTAGGTTTCTTTGTCATTTCAGTCATTACTCCAATATATAGTTTAACCAATTCTTTTAAATAATTACTATTGACAATTAGGTGTTATTTTATTTATGATTGTTTAATATATAACTTTAAAATATGAAAAATAATCAAAAGGGTTTTACTTTAGTTGAACTTTTAATTGTTATTGCTCTTTTAGGAGCTTTAGCAGTTGGACTTTTAGCATCTCTTGATCCTTTTGAACAATTTAAAAAAGGAGATGATACTGGAGTTAGAAATACAGTTTCAGAAATTCAAGGAGCCATAATCAGATATTATTCCATCAAAAATTCAATGCCTTGGAGCGATGTTGGATTTACTGGTACCGCAAATGAGGCAGTCTTTACAAACACATACATTCAAGCAATCATTGAAACAGGAGAGTTAAAAAGAGATTTTTTAACACTTGCTAAAGGTCAACTTGCAAAAATTTTTATCACAGCTGATGATCAAAATGTTGGAGTATGTTTTAGACCTGACTCAAAAGCCTTTAGAGCTGATCCTAATACCAAATTTTTCTCAAATGGAACAGAACAAACTGGTTGTCCAACAACATCTTTAACATGTTATTGGTGTGTTAAATAGTACTTGACTAATAAACATTAAAATCTTATTATTTAAATAAGTTTAAATTATTAAAAATAAATATGAAAAATAATCAAAAGGGTTTTACTTTAGTTGAACTTTTAATTGTTATTGCTCTTTTAGGAGCTTTAGCAGTTGGACTTTTAGCATCTCTTGATCCTTTTGAACAATTTAAAAAAGGAGATGATACTGGAGTTAGAAATACAGTTTCAGAAATTCAAGGTGCAGTAATCAGATATTATTCAATCAAAAATTCAATGCCTTGGGGATCGACCGTTTTTGCAACTGCAGGAGTACCTGCCACAGATCCAAGCGTAACCAATTTTATTAGTACAATAATTAGCACAGGAGAACTAAAAACAGATTTTCTTTCTCTTGCACAAAATCAACTTAGAAACATATTCGTCTCAGGAACTACAACAACAGTTGCAGTATGTTTTCAACCAGAATCAAAATCATTCAGATCTGATCCTAACACTAAATTTAATGATGCAGGTTCAGTACAAGGAACAGAAATGTCATGTGGAAATGCTTCTGCAACAAATTGTTATTGGTGTGTTAAATAATCACCAATGCTTTTTAGTAGGAAAACTTTTTATAAAATACTTCTCTTAATATCTGGATTAATATTTTATTTTCTAAATCTATCTCACTATGTTATGGGAGGAGATAGTGCTGAATTTTCTCGAGTATTGACAAACTGGGAAATTGCCCATCCACCTGGATATCCAATATACACACTTTTAAACAATTTGATATCTTCAACCTTTCCAGAAGAATTTAAACAAATAGTAATTTCATTTATCTCTGCGATATTCACTATCATAACAACTATTTTAATCTTTGAAATTTTATATAAATTTTCAGAAAAAAAATTTCTGGCTTTTTTAACTAGTTTTTTTTATTCTATTATTTTTTTAATTTGGTTTTATTCTCTTGTTCCAGAAGTTTTTTCTTTTGCTCTTTGCCTCATCGCAGTTCAATTTTATTGTTTATTCAATCTAATTGATAAAAAAAACAAAGATGTCTTTTTTTTGAAAATATTTTTTTTAATATCTCTTGGATTATCAATTGCTCATCATCATATTTTTGTTTTTTTTATACCAGGATATTATTACTTAATCAAAAACAACAAAGAATTATCAAATATTTTTTTGAAAAAGATATTTTTTAATATTTTTGTAATATCTTTAACAGCCTTTATTGCCTATGTCTACATCCCTGCTGTTTCACATATAAAAGATATCGTCGGAATGACCAATACTAAAACACTACAAGGAATGTATGAAATGATTACTAGAGCTCCATATGGCACATTTAAAGCATATAACGGCTCATCAGGAAATCTTCTTAATATGTTTTTTGATCAACTTAGCTTATTAGTATTTATTCATAAAGAGTTTAAAGTATTAGGAATTTTATTTATTGTGGCTGGTTTTTTTTACTTAAAAAAGACTAATAAAATACTATTTAATTTTTTTGGAATAAACACAATATCTCTTTTGTTTTTCTTTTTTTATTCAAACTTTTTCTTAACTAATGAGTTTGGGGTTGCTACATTTGAGCGATTTGTAACTTTTTTTATTATTAATATGATATTTTATTTTTTCTTTGGATTATTAGCACTAGACGAATTTTTATCAGGATTTATATCAAAATATACTCAAAAAAAACTAATAAAACAAATTGCAACATTTTCTTTTTATTCATTAATAATTGGATTTATATTTATAAATTTAATTACTAATTATCAAACCATAAAAGAAGTTAAAGCTACTAGTGATTTTGAGAAGTTTGCTAAAGATCTGCTTAATACTCCAGAAAAAAATTCAATCATTATGTTTTCTGCAGATAATAGTATTTTTTTAAGCCATTATGTTCAAAAAAATAAAAAATTTAGAGAAGATGTTGTGATGTTTAACCTTGGCTATCTTGGGTCAAAAGAAGAATTTATTTTGAAGCAATTTAAAAATAAAATTTATTTATCTAGTGACAAAATAGATAAAAATAAAAGAATTGATGATTTCTTAGAAACAAATTATAAAAATGGCATAAATATTTATTTTGACAGACCAATGGAAAATGGTTTTTGGGTACCTATCGGAATTTTATGGAAATACTATCCAACAAAAGAAACAGTTTTAAAGGAAGACAATATTAATTATGAAAAAAATCTTAATTTTTGGAAAAGTTACAACATACCTACAATTACTAACTCAAATAAAGATATTCCATTTCTTATGGATATAAAAAGCTTTTATTCTCGCGCTATGTGGTCTTTTATCAGCTATCTTCATTTGAATAATAAAAATGACATTGCAATAAAATTTTCTGATCTTTACATTGATCATTTTGTATTTGATAATAACTATAAAATTTTTTACATTGATTTAAAAACTACACTTAAAAGCTGTAATCAAAAGCTTGATGAAATTGTTAATAAAACTTTATCAATGAAAGAATTTCA
>CAZWRH010000011.1:0-27434 GCA_964636045.1 uncultured Gammaproteobacteria bacterium
TTTAATGGTTCTGCTTGAGTAGTTAAATTATTTTTATTTTCAAGATATACTCCTTTTCTAATGGTTGGAGGAGTGGTTGAATTATCGATTGATGTTTCAAATTGTTGTAATTCTGATTTTGCGTTATTAATTGCTGTTTGCGCATTAGTTTTTTCAGTTTCAAGTCTTGTTCTTTCGGTTGTAAGTCTTGTTACTTCTTGTTGAATAATATTTGCTGTAAAAGTGATTCTTTTTTCAGCTGATAATCTAGCTGTAATTAATCCTTCAATTTTTTTAATAGTTTTTGGTTCTTTTAGTAAATTATTTAAAAAATTATCTCTATCAGCTGGTGCAAGAGCTTGATATTGTGCATCTATTACAGAATTTTGAGAAATAATTGATTCAATAAAAATTCTTTCTTGAGGATGTGCTATAAAATTTGGATTTCCTGTTTCTACTAAGTTGTATAAAAAATCCACTTTATCATTTAATTCAGTTTGCCTTAATGGATCAGAAACATTTTCAGTAACAAGTTGGTGTGAAGTGTTTCTATCAGGCAATTTTTCACTTGCGATTGATTCAAGAGGTTTATCACTGGCTTTTATATTTTCAACAAGTTTTCTATTTAGTTCAATAGCGCCTGGTGCTACTGGAGCTCTATTTAAAACTTGGTCGATAACTACTCCAGTTGCTTCAGTTGTGTTTACAGCCATATTTAATAATTCTTAATTAAATTTGAAATTTTTTCAATAACTTTTTTTTCTTCTTCAGATTTTGTGTCTTTTGTGTATTTGACATATACTCCGGAAAAATAATTATATTTATCTTTGTTTAATTTTACTAAATTTAATACTTCTTCTTGAGAGTTTATTTTGGCAATCTCTATGAGTAATTCTTGAGCAATTTTTTGAGCATCTTCAGGAGTCAATTTACCACTTTCAATTTCATCTGCCATAGCATAAGCAAAATCTTTTTTTAATTGTTCTTTTACTTCTTCTATATTATTAGTTGTAGGGTTCATTTGTATTGATTATATGAAAAAACATTTTATAAAATCAAGTAACACTGGTTTAAACATTTAATTTTGTATAATATTTTTATATTATGGAAAATGAAGGACAAAAAAATGAAATAAAAACAGAGATTAACCAAGCTGACATTGCTCATGAAAAGGACGATAATTACTCAGATGTTGATTTATCAAATTTTAAATCAAGTGAAGAAGATATTTTAAAAGCACAATCTATTTTATCTGAACTTCAAAATAATCCAAATAGTTCTTTAATTGATACGATTAAAACTCCACAATTTAATGCAAATTTTGATTCAAATTTGGGTGAGAATTTTTTTCAAAAAATATCTTCAACTTTAAAAAAAATATTTAAATATATTTCTTCTTTTTTTATAAAAAAATAATATTCTTCAAAATTTGCCTTTGGTTTTTAGTTTTGGTAGAATCGAAATGGGGTATAACAATAAGTTATATCATTAAAAATTTCTGATATGAAAATGAATCCTGAAAATAACAATAGAGGACAAAATATAAATAACTTATCAGGAATGCCAAGAGAGCAATTAGCTGCTTTATCAAAAGAGCAATTGATTGATGTTGTGTCTGAACTTTTTTCAAAACAAGAGCAAAAAAAACCAATCAATAATATTAATTCACGAGCAGAAATAAAAGCTGAGCAAAGATCAGGACTTGATCATTTATATAAAAAAATTAGTCTATTAAATGAAGGAAAGGGATTACCACAAGATGCTTGGGCAGCTTGGGATAAAATAAAAAATGATGAAAATTTAACTCCAGAACAACAGACTACATTAAAAGCAAAAATTAAAACTGCCTTAACAAGAAAAGAAAAACCAGAAAACTTTGCTTTAAATGCTGAAGAAGCTGATCAAATGATTGAAGCTTTATCTGAATATAAATGGGACGATGAAGCAGAACGATATATTGGTGGAACATATTCAGAAGATGAAAAGAATGTTATTGAAAAATACTTTCAAGATCCAAATGGAATATTAACTTTAATAGGAACGGATGGGAAGTTTAGTAAAGAAAACAGAATCTTATTTAAAAAACAAGTAAAAAGAATATTTAATAAACTTTATGAAAAAATTGATAGTCAACCAAATAGACAATTTAGAGAAGAATTTAGCGACTTTCATGAGGGTGCGACTTTTAGGTATTTAAAAAATCAACTTGAAAAACTCAAAACAAATCATCTTATAAGAGAAAAAAAAGTTTCTTTTGGTGAGGGGAAAGAAGAGATGTTGGGAGGGTTTCTTGAATCAGTAATTCGTGAAGTAAATATATATCAGTCATGGAAAGAAATGTACCATGATATTTGGATTTATGCTAAAGATCCAGCAATGGATAAGTGGGCAGGATATGTAGGAAGAAATTATGTTTCAGAAGTTTCTATTTTTTTAAATGATTCAGAGCGTGATATAAATCCTGTAGAGTTAGCAAGAATGGCTTTTGAAAGATATCTACAAGCAGAACTTGTTAAAAATGGAAATAGATTAAGATCTGATTTTTTAGCTGGAGTTTTTAGTTCTGATTCTCAAGAATATAGTCAACCAGATTTAAAAAACATAAAAGAATACTATAATCAAATTCTTAAAGAAAAAGGAATTGAACTTGAGGATTGGGAAGTTAATGCAAATTTAACTTTAGGAAAAGGAATTTCTTTTATTAATACTTTAAGAATTCCTGAGATTGTAGCAACCGCTCTTCCTCCAAAAGCTGGAGACTTTAAAGGAAATTTTTTATATAACTTAGCTGCTTTTTTTAATCCTCAATGGAATTGGGGAGTGCAAAGAGCATTGCTTGGTGATTATGGGGCAGATCCTACAATGCACAATCTAATTATTCCAGAATTAACTAGAATTCCAATTATTATTGATGCAAAAACTGCTGGAAAAGCTAAAGATTGGGTGCCAAAAGATTTTTATGATAAACATTTTGGTGAAGATCAATCATATAAAGTTGATGAGAAATTAGGAGAAAAAATTGATCAATCATGGCTTGATAGTATGGGAGAATATGGAAAGTTAATGAGAATTTTTAGTATTCATTCCCTTAATTCAAGGGCTGGTTGGCGATTTGAAGGAATTGGAGAATTAAAAAAAGACATAAAAAAACAAATTGAAAAAACTGGAAAAAATTTTGCATCGGATGCAGAATGGGAAAAAGCATGGAATGACGAATATCTTATTAGATACATTGGAGCTGGTGCTTGCTGGTATAGTGATGGAGGAAAAGCTGGTGCAGATTTAAGAAATTTAGTTGGAAATATTTTGGAAAAAAAAGGAATGATCGATAGGAATTGGAAATCATTACCTGATGAAGCATGGGGAAAGATTTGGAATGAATTTACTGGTGGTCAAAAAGACATGGAGATAACAGCTTTTGGTTTAACTGGTAATATGTCAGAAATTACTGATGCCAGAGATTCACAATACAAAGGTTATACTTTTTTTAGACTTCTTGAAAGATCGCCACTTGATTTTATGTATAACATAACTCAAATGGTGCCAGAGTTAAATAATGAAAAAGCATTGTCGGAATATTTTATTGATGATGTTTTTTCTCTTCCAAATACAACTCCTGAACAAGCAAAAAAAATATCAGAAATAAAAATGTTTCAAAATAAAATTAAACAAAAATGGGGAGAAGGCAACTATATTCATTTAAAAAAAGTTGCTGAAGTATGGAGTAAATTACGCCATAGTGCAAAAAAAACTTTAGAAGATGCTGAAAAAAATAAATACACAGATGAAAAATATAAAAATTTAAAAGGAGTATCGGAGCAAGATTATATTAGAAATATTTTAACATTTGCAGTAGAGGGAGTAAGAGATAGAAAAGATATAAAAATGAACGAGAATGATATTAAAGATGAAGAAATTAGAAAAATAATTTTTGGAGGAAATGGATTGATGGATTATTTTAAAGTTTTAGGAGATAGAGAAAAACAGTTGTTAGCGCTTGATAAAAGCCCAGATGAACGTCCACAAGCAGGACGAATAGATAAATCTAGTTTTTTTTATAGAATGGGAAAGATTTGGTTTAAGGAAGAAGAGGTTGGTACAATTCCAAATACTGCAGAAATCGATCATGGAAAAATTTACAAATACATCTCTAAAGCGGGTGAAGATATGAATAAAAGACTTATTGGAGATGTAGCTAAATGGAATGAGACTGTTGGAAAGCTATTACATTTAGACAAACTTTTACTTGGAGTTGCTCAATCTGGAAAAATGGATGAAATTATAAAACTTCATGGAGAGTTAACTTCAATAAAAGGAGTAGTTGGAGAGAGAAGGATGCATGAAGCTCAATATTACATAGCAAGTTTGGTTGGAAAATTTTTCCAACAACATCACTACACTACAATGCCAATTATTGGACCATTCGCAAGTTTTATGGTTGGAGATAGAAATTTATCATTATCAAATATTCATTTTGGAAGAACTGCTTATTCTATGAATTCCAATGAATTAAATAATTATTTTCAACAACTTTGGAAAACTGGAGTAATTGCTGAAAAAGGACCTTGGTCTTTTGATCAAATTTCTAAAGCTTTTAAAGTTGATTGGAAAACAATGTTAACTAAACAGGTAATACCAAACGTTTCATTCTATTTAATGTTATTTTTATTGTGGAAATCTCTAAAAGAAGGTTCAAAAGAGCTAGTAGAGCCAAAGAAATAAATGTGATATTATCAAGTTATGGGTAAAAAAATATTCATTTTCTTAATTCTATTTTTATTTATTCCATTTTTTTTTACAAAAAGTATTTTTGCTGAAGATGGAACTACTGAAGATGCGATAAAAAATGTAATAGTTCCTGGTGTAACCTGTGGAGATTATACTTTAGCAGACCAAGGTGCTAATAAATGCTGCATTGATCCTCAAGATCAAAATTATGACGCTATGTTTGACAAGACAATGAAAAACTTTAAGTTTGGTTGTCTTATTGATGTTGCAGGAATAAAAGGTTTTTGTATTTCAACACTAATGGTTTATCCAGCAAAAAAAGTAATAGAACTAGGGTCTTACGTTGGTCTTGGATTTAAAGATAGAATAATGAAGTCAAATAAAAATTATCAATTAAAACAATGTGTAAATGGAGAACCTTCTGGATCCGGAGAAGGTTGTACTTGTGTTGAATCAAATACAAATTCACAGATATTATGTGATATGTATCTAAAAAATTCTTCTGAATATGGACAGTGTGTTAGTTGTTCATCTGCTGGTGTATGGACAGGAATTGGCTGTGTTTATACAGATTTATCTGCCTTTATATCAAATAACATTTTTGGGATGGGTTTAGGGCTTGCTGGAATATTTTTGTTTTTCAGAATAATTTATTCTGTAATATTAATTCAATTATCTGAGGGCAATCCAGAAAAACTTAAAAAAGCCAAAGAAAATATTACTTCAAGTCTAATTGGTTTATTGGTAATAATATTTTCAATCTTTATCTTAAGAATTATTGGGGTAAATGTTCTGAAGATTCCAGGATTTAAGTGATTGTTGTTTTTTAATATATTACTTCTAATAAGGTTTTTTTCATACTAAAATCTTATTTATTTTAAGCGGAGAGTTTAATAAAAAATAATATTTTTAATTATTATTGTGGAGCAGTCGTATCTTTAACACCAAATATTTTCTTAAGACCTGTTGCTATAGCACCGGTACCACCACCTAATATTCCTTTTGGACTATATCCAAATAATGCTGTTCTTAATGATGAGTATTGATTTATTAGTCCAATTCCTGAACCAACTCCAACACCAGCTCCTGCAAATAAAATTCCTGGACTAAATCCAAGCGGTCCGTCTTTTGCTCCAAGAAGTTGTTTAAACATTTTTATAAGATCAGGTGTCATAAATAAGATCATACAGCCAACAAGTTGAATAAAAGCAGTTCCGTTCATGGAAAATAAAAATGGTGGTTTCCAAACGCTTGCTGCATTTTGATCAACTAAAAAACTAGATTGAACGATTATATAAGAAAAGATAAAAATAAAAACCGTAAATGGAAAAACTAATAGATTAACAAAAATAGTTTTAAACCAATAGGAAAAAACTGATTTGCCTGGGATTGCTTCAAAAAGCAAAATAATAGGTGAAAAAACTGTAAAAAGTAGTATTGTTAAATAGCTTTTCAGTAGTAAGAAAAGTATTCTAAAAAATACAATTAATAGAGTAATAGCAATAAAAAATACTAATATATAAGGAACTATTAAACTAAAAAAAGAAAGAAAAAAGACTATAAAAATAGCTTTAACAATAAATTCTGCAACTCTACCGGTTTCTATAACATTTTGAAGAACTTTTCCTGAAACAATATCACCAACAAGTGGAATTTTATTTATAAACCAGTAAACAACCGCACCAAGAACAACTCTTAAAACTATTCCAAGTGTGCTTGGAAGTAGCTCGATTAATGATTCTATTATATTTGTCATTTGAACATCGCTCCAAATCCTTGCCATTAAAGTGAATGGATTTCCTGCAATAAAATCTTTAAAATAGCTTGTTCCATTAATATCAATATATGCATTGGTTTTAAAAAGATTAATTACTATTGCCATAATCACATACATAAGATCAATTAAAAAGCCAACAATTGCATAAGAAAAAGTAATTAAAATTAAAGTAATAATAATTTTGGGTAGTGTGTTTTCTATTCCAATTACTGTTTGAGGATTTAGCTTTACTCTAAACATAATTAAAAATCCAATTAGAATAAAGACTATTATTAATAAAAAATAAGTTAAATCTCTAAACATTTTCCAAATATTCATAAAATGTTGCATTGAAGAATAACCAATTCCTTGAGCAGCATAAGTTTTTGGTATAAATCCAGCATCATTTATTTTTGTGTATGCATAATAGACTCCTGATGCTGGTGGATTGGCGTATGGTAGGGTAAATAGATATGTTAATCCTCCTAATGTACTATTTTTAAAATTTTTATTTGCATCATCTGGATTATTGGTGCAAGCTTCTCCAATTAAAGAACAGTAAAAGTTTTTATAAGCAAGGGTTTGCATTTTTCCTGATTCAGTCTTATTGTTTTCTAAAGAATTTAGCGATTTGTAAATTTCTTGTCTTTGAAGTCTTGTAATTTCTTTATTTGAGATATTATTTAATTTATTACCTGATGAAAAAAAAGCAAAAAGATAGGTTATGGTATAGAGAGTTGTTAAAACAATAAATATTTTAAATCCAATGCTTAAATATTTTTTAAAATATAGAAAACAATACTGAAAATAAGACATCTTATTTTCATTCTAAAGAGTTTAGAAGTGCTAGTCAATAGTAAGCTAAATAATAATTATTTATTATTTTTTTCTGCCCAATATTTTCCAGCATTAAATAAGCTATTAAAAGTTCCTGCGTCTGACCAAAAACCACCAAGTTCTGCCCATTTTAACTTTCCTTCATTAATATATGAGTTATTAACATCAGTGATTTCAAGTTCGCCACGTCCTGATGGTTTGCAACTTTTGATATATTCAAAAACATTGTTGTCATATAAATAAAGACCTGTAACTGCAAAATCAGATGGTGGATCAGCAGGCTTTTCAATTATTTCAGCAATTTTTGTTTGGTCATTCTCATCAAACTTTGGTACTCCAAATCTTTTTGGATCATGAACTTTTTTCAAAAAAACCATAGCACCTTCGTTAAAATTTGATACAGCTGATGAAATATCAGCATCTGTTGTGTTGTCTCCTAAAATTACAGCAATATCTTCACCATCGGCAAAATCTTTTGCAAGTGCAAGAGCATCTGCAATTCCACCTTTTGGATTTTCTTGATAAGCATATTCTAAATGTTTAACTCCAAGCTCTGCACCATTTTTTAAAACATTAATAAAATGTCCTGCATGAGGACCTGAAGTAACAATTAATATTTCTTTAATTCCTGCTGTTACCAATGTTTGAATAGGATAAAAAATCATTGGTTTGTCATATATTGGCAACAAATGTTTGTTAGTTGCATAAGTTAATGGATAAAGTCTAGTTGCAAGTCCGCCTGCTAAAATTACGCCTTTCATATTTATTGTTTTTAAATTAATAATATTCCAAACAAAAATAGAGCTGATGCTCCAAGCAAGATATATTCTACCACAACTTTAAAATGTAAAGTTTTATCAAGAAAATGATGTGCAATTCCCCAAATTATGTAAAAAATTATAAAACCTGAAATGGTAAAAAATTGAGAAATTGGATTTCCTTTTAATAAAATAAATAAACTTAAAAAAAATAAGGAAGTAAAAAATAATAAAAAAAATTGATAGTTATGTTTTTTTAAATCTTTATTTATGTGAAGAATAAAATGTTTCATATAATTTTAGATTACCAGACCCTTTGATACAAAAAATAAAGAAACAATAATAAAAGCTAAAAATAAAAAATGAGCCAAATTTTTTCCAGAAATTTTATGTAAGTTAAGTTTGAAAGTAAAATATAAGTCAAATATTAAAGCTGTTAATAATAAAACAAAAACAATTAATCCAAAGTTAAAAGAAAATGTTTTAACTGGTGTTTTTAAAGTATTGTTTGAGGCAGCAAGAACTTGGTTTTGAACGGGAATTTTTATTGATATTGGTTCAATGCTTGGTTTAGCAAACATTTGAACAACTAGAGTAGTTGATTCGTTATTTAGTCTTCCATTTACAACAGCAACTCCAATTTCAGAATAATTTGTATTTACAATATTCTCTTTGTGGGACGGTGAATCCATCCATGCAGTTACAACTTCTGGAGAATACATAAAATCTTTAGCAAGATTTTCACCTGCGTATTCATATTTATATCCAGAATTTAAAATGAATTCCCAAGGAGTTTTTCCATCCGGCCCATAATGTGCCCAATAATTTTTTTCAAACATATTTATCGCCTTATCATAGGCTGCTTTATTTAAATTATTATTTTCTTTTAAAGGTTTTAGTCCAAATTTCTCTCTCTCTTTATTTGTTAGCTCAATTATTTTGGTTACTTTTATATCTGTTGCTATACCTAAAATTTTCGAAACACTATCATTTTTTGAAACAAAGCTTAAAAACAAAAAAACTATTAATACAGAAGTTAAAAAATCTAAATGCCAAATTTTGGCTTTAAAATTATTATGTTCGCTTGGAATAAAATGATGATGAAAAAACTTTAAAACTTTATTCATAAAAATATTTTTATAAGACTAATCTTTCTTCTTATAAATGAGTATACAAAAGTTGCACCTATTGTATCAATGATTACATCAATTGGATTGCCGTTTCTAGTTGGGATAAAAGACTGATGATATTCATCACTTATTGCATAAAAAAAAGTTAGCCAAAGAGCCATTTTTAAAGCAAAGTTTATCTTGGTTTTGTTTCCTTTATATATAGCTCTAAATAATAAAAAAAATAATGTTCCAAATTCTACCATATGAACAGTTTTATAAATAAAAAAATTTAATATTGGGTTTGTAATGATTGATGGTCTAGCGTCTGACGATAAATAGAAAATAATTCCCATCCAAACAAGAGGAGGAAGATAAAACCAAAAAAATCTTTTCATTTAATTATTCTATTCAATACATAACAAATATTCAAAAGTGAAAATAAACTGGCTAGTAGATTTAAATTATTATTTTCTTTTGGAATATTATTTTTGTTTTTTATAATTGGTTCTTTAGTTGCTACAGATAAAACATGAGGTATTGTTTTTGATATTTTTTTATTTTTTAAGGTTTTATAAATAATTGTAGGAACTTGAGTTATTGTTGGAGTCTTAGTTGGCAAAACAGTTGGAGTAATTATATTTTTATTGTCATTTTTAGAAACACTTTTTCCTGTTTCGCAAAAATTATATTCAAATCCGTCAATAAATTTTTTTTCAAAATCTAAAAGCCTAATAGAATCACCACTATTATTAAACATGCTAGATGATAAATTAATTATTTGAGAATTTTTGGCAAGAATATGAGTTGAAAATTTTTTAGGAAGTGATCCAGAATTTTCTAAATCATCAATATAATAATCACTCAAAAAAACTTCAAAGTCATTATTATTATAAATTTTTATCCATTCATTTTGATTAGTTTCGGGACACGTAAGTGCCTCTTCAACAAATATGTTTTCGTATTTTTTATAAAAAATAGTTGGAGTTGGTGTATTTACTAATGTTGGTATTAAACTTGGAGATGGAGTTATACTAGGACTTGGTGTGGGAGTAGGTGAGATGTAGCAGGCTAAATTATTTGAAGCATTTTTAGTTATGATATTTGTTTTTATAAAACCATTTTGACAAAATGTATAACTATCTTGTGAAGTAAAACTTCCAGAATAAGTTGCAATATCAATTGTTTCGTTAAGTTTATTTTTTAAATAAACAGTATCTCCAGAATTATTCAAAATATTACTTGATGATGCTATAGAAAACGATTCTCCTAAAATATTTTTTTCAAAAAAATATATTTTATTTCCAGAAAAATCTTCTAAATAATAATTTGTTAAATCCAAAATATTATTGCTATTATTTTCAACTTCTATCCATTCTTTTTCTCCTGATAGTGGAGCAGGATATATTTCAGAAATTTTTAAAAAAGAATAAATATTTTTATGAAAAAATAAAAATATAAAAAATAAAAAAAATATTTTTTTCACAAAATAATAAAATACTTTTTATTAAATTACTGCAAGGGTGTATAGTAGGCAATTACTTAATAATTTCAGCAGAAAATATTTGATTTTTCGAATAATATTCACTGAATTTTTTATCAGGCCCATAATATGGATCGTTAATTATATAGTTATTATCTCCATCAAGTTTTTTTAAAACAATAAAATGTTGACCGTATGAACCAGCATAAAGTCCAATAATAACTGGATTTCCATTTTTTAATTCATTATTAATTTCTGAAATTGAAATGTTGTAGCCTTTTAATCCATTTGGTAAAGAAATTCTATTTCTATATTCCATATATGCAGTATTTAGATAAAAATAATTATTATTTGCTGCTATGATTGCTGGATTAGTATCAACTCCTCTTTGTTTAAGAACCATTGAAACACTAGTTAGTAAGCATCCAACATTTAATATTATTTCTTGAGAATTACCAATTCTATTATTTGCCCATCTAGAATCTCTTTGTGAAAAATACCAACCACCTTCTCCAGTTCCAAATTCATTAGCTCCAATTGCTCCACCACCAGCCCCTTGAACAAAAGACTTAAATGCAGAAAGTTGTCTGTATGCAGCAGCAAGTAAATTTTGATACGTTGTTTCACTATTATTAGTGTCTTCAAGAAGTTTTTGTTTTGATGCTTTTTGATTGTTCAAGGAAATTTTTTGAGAATCTAATTGAACCTTAAGTTTATCTAGTTCTATTTTTTTCTCTTCTCTAAGTTTTTTTTGTTCTTCAGAATTAGCCTTTGCTTGTTGCAATTGAAAAGCAATTCTTCTGTCATTCTCTTGAGAAATTTTTATGTATTTTAATTGATTTGTGAGCGTTGTAGCATTTCTTGAATCAAGAATTATTTCAATTAAAGAGACTTGTTTTTTTTTATATCCTTCTGATATTTTTTTTAAAAGTATTTTACTTAGGTAATCAAGAGAGTTGTTCAAACCATCAATTTTTTTATCCAAATTTTCAATTTCATCTGTGATTCTTAAAATATTTAATTCTGTTTCTTTTATTTTGGTTAATGCAATATTTATTTGGGTATTCATGTATTGGATTTGTGAAGAAAGCGTATTTTTTTCTTGTCTAATATTTGACAATTTTGAATCTAGTTTATTTTTTATATCATTTACACAACTTGCGTCTTGACAACTTGATATTGCTTTTTGTAAACAATCAGTGTCAGTGTCACTACAGTTTTGTGCAAATGAATTATTAACGAATGAAAATAGGAATATTGAAATTATTACAAAACAAAAAAATATTTTTTTGAGCATCTGTCATGTTGAGCAAAGCGAAATATTTATTTAACTTAATTTTTCGCTTGCGCTCAGAATGACACATTAAAACTATTCAATATATTTTGATGTTGAAAAATAATTTCCAATAAATCCAATTAGCATTCCAAAAAATACTGTAACTACATATGAGAGTAAAACAAAATTTAAACTAATTGGCCAAACAAATAAATTCATATTACTCATCTCAAAAAAAGCCAATTTTGGAATACCACTGAGATAAGAATTTAAAAGAGGGGTTAAATATAAATAGATTAAATAATAAATAATAAAAGCAACAGTTCCAGAAACTGCTCCAAAAAATATTCCTTCTTTTAAAAATGGCTTTCTAATATATGCTTTTGTTGCACCTAAAAATTGCATAAGTTCAATCTCGTCTTTTTTAAGAGCAATTTTAAATGCAGTAGTAGTTGTTAAAACTATAAAAGAAATAAATATTAAAAAAGAAAAAATAAAAATAGAAATTTTTCTTAATGCTTCTGTTACTGATAATAATTTATCAATAATATTTTTTTGAAATTCAACTTCATCAACTCCTGGTTGTTTTTTGAGATAATCTGCAATTTCAATTAGATATTCTGGTTTTTTTGCATAAACTTCAAGAGAAGGAGGAAGAATGTCTGCTGAAACCATTTCTAAAAGTAATGGATTATTTTTATTTAATTCTCTATAAGTTTTTAATGCCTCGTCTTTTGAGACATATTTAATTGATGAAGTTTTGCCTGAATTTGTTATTTCTTCTCTAATTTTAAAAATATCGGGTTCAGAAATTGTTGTTTGAAAATAAACCGTTACTTGAGGTTTACTTTCAACATATGATAATAAGCTGTAAAAAAAAGAAGTTAAGTTAAAAAATAAAAGTGTCAAAAAAAGTGTAAAAAATAATATTAAAAATGAAGCAAGTGATTGGTAAGGAGTTCTTTTTATAGATTTTATTATTTCGCTCATATATGATATCCTCCTTTTTTTTCATCTTTAATTATTTTTCCATTTTTTAAAGTCACAACTCTTTTTTTCATACTATTAACAATGTCAACATTGTGAGTTGCAATAATAATTGTTTTTTCTTTTTCAATTTTTTTAAAAATTTCCATAATATCCCAAGATGTTTTTGGGTCTAAATTTCCAGTTGGCTCATCAGCTAAAATAATATTTCTATCTCCAATGATTGCACGTGCTATGGCAACTCGCTGTAATTCTCCAGCCGATAACTGAATTGGAAACATTAATTTTTTTTCTGTTAAATTAACCAATTCTAAAACTTCTTCAACTTTATTTTTAATTTCGCTATTTTCTTTTCCAATAACTTTTAAAGATAGAGCAATATTTTCAAAAATGTTTTTTTCAAAAATAATTTTAAAATCTTGAAAGACAATTCCAATATTTTGTCTCAGAAGAGCAATATCCTTAAAAGAGTTATCTGCAATATTTAAATCATCGATAAATATTGACCCAGAAGTTGGAGACATTTGTTTAGTAATTAGTCTTAGTATGGTTGTTTTTCCTGCTCCTGATGGTCCAACTAAAAAAACAAACTCACCGTTAGTAATTTCGAGAGACACGTCATTTAAAGCACTATTTCCCAAAGGAAATTTTTTTATAACATTTTCAAATTTAATCATTTTTTGTTTATTTAATTAAACCAACATCCATTAACCATCCAGCTTTTTGACTTGAGAAGGTTTGTCCCCAGACTTTTACTTTTTTTCCAACATACTTTGAAAGATCAATTGTTGAAGAAGTAAGATAAACGTTTTGTGATTCTCCTCCAGCTCTTTCTAAATGGAACTGTCCTTCACCATCAATTCCACCTTCTTTTAACAATCCTTCAGCACTATCTTTAAATGTTTTTTCATCTTTTATTCCACTAGCTCCGGTTGTATCATTAGATTCTGATTCTGTCTTGACGTTAGTAGTGTTAGTTGTGGTTTTTGTTTTGTTTGTAAAAGTATTAATACCATACCCAGTTCCTATTCCAAAAATTATTAAAACTAGATAAATAATTACATTTTTAAGTTTATTATTTTTAGTTTCAGATTGTTCTAAAGGATGGATTTGGTTAAGATTAAAATTATCATTTGTCATATTAAAAAAGGATAACAAAATCAAGAATAATTGTCAAAGAATATCCAGGTTATTTTTGGCTTTTTAAGTAGGCTTCAATGAATGGATCAAGATCTCCGTCTAATACTTTTTCGGCATTATGTTCTTCGTAGTCAGTTCTTAAATCTTTAACAAGTTTATATGGGTGCAAAACATAGGATCTTATTTGAAGACCCCAACTTGCTATTTTTACCTTTTTTAAGTCATCAATTTTTTTATCTTTAGCTTCCTCCTGAAGCTGCCAAAGTTTTCCTCGAAGAACTTTTAGGGCAGTTTCTCTATTTTGTTCTTGTTGTCTTTCTTGTTGACACGTAACAACAATTCCTGATGGTTTATGTTTAAGTCTTACTGCAGTTGATACTTTATTAACATTTTGTCCACCATGACCACCTGATCTAAAAAAATCCCATTCGAGATCATCCTGTTTAATTTCGATTTCTACATCCTTAATAACTGGTAAAACTTCAACTAAAGAAAAAGAAGTTTGACGTAAGCTATTAGCATTAAAAGGAGAAAGTCTAACAAGTCGATGAACTCCAGATTCACATTTTAAATATCCGAAAGCAAATCGACCATCAACATTTAGAGTAATACTTTTTATTCCAGCTTCTTCTCCATCGACTTGGTCAACAATTGACCATTTAAATCCTTTTTTTTCAAAATATCTTGTATACATTCTAAATAAAATCATTGACCAATCCATCGCTTCAGTTCCACCTTGTCCTGCATGAATAGAAAAAATTGCATTTCCTGCATCATATTCTTTTGATAAAAAAGTTAATATTTCATACTCTTTTATTGATTTTTGAAGATTTTCAAAGTCTTTTTCCTCAAATAAAAGCTCCATTAATTCAAGATCATCAATAGTTTTTTTAAGTGCAGTAATTTGGCGCATTACATCGCTTGATTTTTGATGATCCTGCCAAAAATTTTGATCATAGGTGAGTTTTTCAAGTTCAGCTAATTCATTTTTTTTTGAATTAAGATCTATTTTTGAGATTAAGTCATCAAGTCTTTTTTTTAATTCTTCAGGATTTATTTCCATAAATAAAATATTTTAATATAGATATAGGCTTTTGTATTAATCTAAATATTATATCATTTAAAATCTTTTCCGATAATAAAAATCAGATCGGCTGTTGAGGTTGCCTCAAGAGAAGTGATTTTTTGAAGAGTAACATATTCTTTTAAATCTGTCTTTAATGTTTCAAAAGCAAATTTTTTATCATCTTTAATTTGTACCTCACTAACTTCGTAGTCAAAGTTATCGGCATTTCTTCCATTTAAAGTTTCTGTGTATCCGAGTTTTTTAAATATGCTAGTTACTTCGGTGGCTTTGCCTGGAGTACCTCCACCATTTAAAACTTTTACTCGTAGTTCTTCCTTATTAAGAATTGGTGTTGGAGTTGGTGATGGTAAAGGTATTTGAGTTGGGGTAATTTTTACCTCTTTAGTACCAAAACTCAATAATGACATGTCAGGTATTTTTATTTTTGAAAAACCAATAATTGCTCCAGCTGATAGAGTTACAGATAAAATAAAAATAACTACATCTCTTGATGTTACTTTAAACAATGGAGCTTTATTATTATTTTCAGAGGTTACATTGATTGTATTTTTATTTTTCCAAAAACTTTTAGTTTTTATGATTGAAAATTCTTTATTTTCTTGACTGAAGATAAATGCACCAAGACATACATCAAAATCCAAAAATGAAAAATGATTTTCTTTTTCAAAAAGCAGCATTTTTAAATAGTCATTGTAAAAAGTAGCTGCGATTTTTTTAAATGGATTTGTCCAAGCTCCAACATTTTTTGTAAATAAATCTTGTCTGATTTTTTCAGATTCATTTCCTGAAAGAATAATTCTATTAATTTTGATGTTTTGATCGCTAAATTCATTAACTTTTATTTTAAGAGATTCTTCCATTTCTTTATCTTTTTCAAATGTAATTTTCTCACGTTTAAGTAGTCCAAAAGAGTTAAATAAATATGCAAATGAGATGTCTTTGTCATAGAATGTGTATAGAATATTTTCTTTTTTATCTGCTTTTAAGGTTTTTTCAAAGAGTTTAAAGAAACAAAGAGTATCTGGGATGACTGATACGATATTTAATCCAAGAAGTTTAAATGCTTCATTAAATTTTGCAAAATCTTCTTTTTTTAATGCATAAAAAGCAACTTGGCTCTCATTGTTTTGTTTAAAAACATAAAAATCATGGTGAGTTTCTTCAACATCAAATGGGAATTCTGCTCTTGTTTTATCTTTAACAAAAGGCATAATTGCGCTTTCTGATATGTCTGTTGGAATAGAGTAGTTTGAATAAACAAACGCTTCTTGAGGTAAAATTAAAGTAACATCTCTATCTTTAATTTCTTTTGGATAAGCCATTGTCAATCCCTCTTTAATTGATGAGGCTAAAAGGTCAGTATTTTTTGCTAAACCGCTTTCTAAAAGGTCTGTTTCGTGATTTTTTTTAAAATAAGAAACACTAAATTGATTTAATATACTTTTTGAAAGACTTAGAAGTTTTATGCTATTTTTGTCTACGGAAAGATATATCATATTAAAGTTATAATATAGTTTTCAAAAATAAGCAATAATTAAAGTGCATCTCTTTTTCTGATGAGATTGATTTTTTCATGATGTTCTTGTTGAAAGACGACACAAGAGGTTATTTTCTCAGGAACAAAAGTTGTTATTCTTGCACCTTTAGCTTCTATGATATTCCTTCCACCAATTTCGTCTCCACAAGCCTTATCTCTATCTTTACATATAAAACAAGCAGATGGTTCAAGAAAAATCTCTGTACATTCTGATAGTTTTCTTTTTTCTATTTTTCCGTTTCCGGTTTCTTTTTCGTATTTATAAACAACTCCAGGAGTATATTCATGGCAAATAAACGTATCGCATTTTTTACATCTTTCGGACATATTTGCCTATTTTTATAATTTTATTTTCTATAAGTCAAATGTTTTTAATCCAACTTCAGTGTCTAGTTTTTTATATAGGGCTTTTTCATACTTAAAAAACATAATCTCAAGTGTACCTGAGATTATTCCTTCAACTAAGTGGCCTCCAAAAACCTGCATATTTTCGTCAGCTACGGTAATATGTGGATGTATAAGAGGTTTGTCTTCAAAAATTCCAAGTGATCCAACTAGATTAGTAATTTCTAGAGGTTTATTTATTATTTTATTTGAATATTTTTGAGTCTCTATATTGTAATGTGCAATTTCAACAGAAGATGCAGCTCCAAGTCCATAAAAATATCCAGAAAGAATTTTATTTTCTATAATAAATTGAGTTATATTTTCCACAATTTTTTCACCTTTTTTTAATTTTATTAAAAACTGATTATTGTCTAAATTTATATATTTCATATTTTTTTAAATAAATATAATTTGTAATTATCATTGATTTTCCACTGATTGATTAATTTATTTGGCGCAAAAATTTTTAATTCATAGGCAGAATATTTTATAAAATCTAAATTATTGTTTACAACAAAAAGATATTCGTTATGATAGTAGTCTTCATAATTTATTTTAATTTTTTCTTTTTTTAAAAAATATTTTTGAGATATTGCAACATTATCAAAAAATGGATAAGTAATATTAAAATTTGTTATTTTTTGACTTAGAATAATTTTATTTACTTTTATTTCGTCCTTATAAAACCATTTTTTTTCCATAGCGTAAGGATGTTCTGGAGAAGGTAAAAAAATATTTAAAGAATAAATAAAAAGAAATATAAAGATTAAAAATAAGTGAATATTTTTAACTTTATCTTTTATAAAACTTCCAATTATTAATAAAATAAATGCAGAAATGCTTAGAAAGTAGTGAGTAGCAAACGGAGTACTGTTTTTATTTAAAAAAACTTTATCAAAATTTTGCAAATAAATAAAAATAGTTTGAAGATTATAAAAATTATGCCTTATTTCAAATAGTATTATTGGACTAAATCCAAAAATAAAACCTAATAAAAATATTAATATTTTCGTTGGCTTTTCTTTTTTAAACAAAAATATGTAAATAAAAATCCCAAATATTATTAAGACAAATTGATAATGAAATAGTAATAGTAGACTTGAGAAAAATGATATAAAAAATAGAGTTAATGTTTTTTTATTAGCATTATATTTTGATACTAAAAAAATAAGAATTGGGGTAAGTGCAAGTTGAAAGTTAGGGTTCCAAAAAAAACGAGTATGCTCTATGTAAACAGGAAGTAAACTATATAAAATACAAGATAAAATTGCTACTTTAGAATTTATTAATTTTTTAAAACCATAATACAGCGGAATTGTCATTAGGCTGCAAAAAATCATAAATAAATATCCAGAATTTAATGGGTCAAAATTTCCTAAAAATAAAAAAAATAAAATAAAATAATAAGTAATTGATCCTTGAAATAAATATCTTTCTCCAAGTCTAAAAGAAATTGGAGGACCAATTAATTCTATTTTTTTATTTTGAAATATTTCTAAGGCACTTATTGAAAACGATGCAGGATCTTGGGTGAAGTTGTAAAAACTTGCAAAATTAATACTTCTTATTGCAATAAAAATTATTATAAAAAAACCAATAATAAATATTTCGTTTTTTAATATTTTAGACATCACTATTTATAATAAAGAAATTTTTGCCAATTGGCCACAAGCGGCTTTTATATCATCACCCATAGTTACTCTTATAGTGTTTGATAATTGGTTTTCGGTAAGAATATCAGAAAATCTATATATATTATTGATATGCGATTTTTTTAAATTTAATCCCTCAACAGAATTAAATGGAATAATATTGACGTGTGCAAAATTAAATCTAAGAAGTTTAACTAACTCAAGTGCATGTTGTGGGGAGTCATTTAAGCCGTCAATTAAAGTATATTCAAAACTAACTTGTTTTTGAGTCCGAGCAGCATGCTGTTTCATGATTAATACCAATTCTTCGATTGGATTATTTTTTGCAATTGGAATAAGTTTTTCACGAAGTAATTGATTTGGTGCATGAAGTGATAGTGCAAGTCGACCTCGATATCTTAATTTTAATAGTTCTTTCATTTTTGAAACAATTCCTGAGGTTGATATTGTGATTCTTCTAATACTCATTGCGATTTTATTTTCATCAGTAATTATTTCAATTGCTTTTAAGACATTTTCTAAATTAAGAAAGGGTTCTCCCATCCCCATAAAAACTATATTAGTAATTTTTTTATTTTCTTTTTTCAAAATTCTAGCGATAAATAAAATTTGATCAATTATTTCCAAATAGGTTAGATTGTCAACAAAACCCATCTTTCCAGTTGCACAAAAAATACACCCTACAGGACAGCCAATCATACAACTAACACAAATAGTATTTCTTTTATCTAAATGTTTCATCAGTACTGTTTCAAAACATTTATTATCTGAATTTCTAGAAAATAAATATTTTATAGTTCCTTTATCTTTTGAAATAAGTTCTTTTTGTAAAGTTAAGGAAGAAAAAGACATGGTTGATTTTATTTTTTCTCTTAAATCTTTGCTCCAAGTAGTAATATCATCAAACGAAGAAATAAATTCTTGATAATAGGCTTTGTTAAATTGATCAATGCGATATTTAGGTAAATTGTTTTGCTGAAAAAAAGAATTTAGCATGCTTTATAATATCATGAAATGGAGAATAATTTACTTGAAACTGACTTTTATAAGCTTCTAAAATCTTACAAAGGAAAATATCAATACGACTGTATGGTGATGTGTAGTGGAGGAAAGGATAGTACTTTTGCGCTTTATCAAATAGTTAAAAAATACAAAATGAATCCTCTTGTTTTTACGTTTGATCATGGTTTTGAAAATTCTGATGCAATGGTAAATATTCAAAACTCTGTAAATATTTTGGATGTTGATTTTTTATATTATAAAACGTCTTATATGAAAAAAGCTTTTAAGTTGGCAGTAGAGCAAAAAGCAAAAATTCATCTTTGCCACTTATGTTCTTTGTGGTATGTAAAATTATGCTTTGAAACAGCTGCAAAATATAAAATTCCTTTAATTGTAGGTGGTTGGAGAAATGAACAAATGGATGAAGGAGAAAATACTGATAAACGTTATTTAGTAATTTCTGAAAATACAAAAAAATTTATTAAAAATTTTTTACACAAAACTAAAGAATATAAAGATTTTCCGTTAAATAAAAATGAAGCAATTGGAAAAAATAAAAATATAAAAACACTTTCTCCACATTGGTTTATTGGTCAAAATGACATGGTGAATAACCAGATTTTAAAAAAAGAATTAATGTGGAAACCTCCCAAATTAAGTTATCCTAAAGGATCGACTAATTGTTTACTGAATTTTGTTAGCACATATTTATCAATGAAAAATTTTGGTTTTACTCATTATCATATTGAAATGGAAAAACGTTTTAAAAATGGTGAAATTTCTAAAAAGGAATTTGAAGAAAAACTCAAGATTGATTTTGATAAAGATTTTATTAATAAAAAAATATTAAGTAAATTAAGATGTAAAATATGAAAAAACTTATTGAAAATTATGTGAAATTAATTCAAAAAATATTATTATATTTATTATTAATATTAATATATTTTTTTGGTTTTGGATTAACAAAAATATTTATTTTTCTTTTTAAAAAAAAATTATTAAAAGAAAAAAAATATTGGCAAAAAAATAATGTTAATTTAGATATTAAAAATATTTATAAACCTTATTAATTTTTTTTAAAATATGGAAAAAGTAAAACACATAATGAAAACTTTTTTAAATTTTATGAAGGAGGAAAAGAAATTTATTTTGGCTCCTATTTTAATTTCTTTAGCTCTTATTGCTTTTTTAGTTTATTATATTGGACCAGCGATTATTGTTTCATTTTTTTATGCTGGTATTTAAATAATGTACATACTTGGAATATCTTGTTTTTATCATGATTCTTCTGCATGTCTTATAAAAGATGGGATTGTTGTCGCTGCAGTTCAGGAAGAAAGATTAAATAGAGTAAAAGCTTCCTCAAGCTTTCCAATTAAATCAATAAATTATTGCTTATCAGTTGAAAATATAACAATAGATGATATTGAAAAAATTGTTTTTTATGAAAAACCATATCTTAAATTTGAAAGATTTATTTTAGATCATTTAAAATATTATCCATTTTCTTTTCAAAATTTTTATAAAGCTATTCCTAATTGGCTTAATGAAAGATTAGTGTTGCCAATTTTACTTAAAGAAAGATTTGGCTATGATAGGGGGGTTGTATATATTCCTCATCATCTATCTCATGCAGGAAGTTCTTTTTTTTCCTCCAATTTTGAAAAAGCAGCTATTATTACAATTGATGGAGTAGGTGAATGGGCAACAACAACAATTGGAGTTGGAGAAAAGAATAAAATTAAAATTTTAAAAGAAATTAATTATCCAAATTCACTTGGTCTTTTATATTCTTCAATTACTACTTTTTTAGGATTTTCTGCAAACACAGGAGAAGGAAAAGTTATGGCTTACGCCTCATATGGTAAGCCAACATTTATTGAACAATTTAAAAAAATAATTGAAATAAAGCTCGATGGAAGTTTTATTTTAAATAAAAAATATTTTAATTTTGGTGTTGGTAACAGAATGTATACAAGTGCGCTTATTAAATTATTTGGACAACCTCGAAAAAACAAAGATAATCAAAAATATTTTGACATTGCAGCTACTCTTCAATTTGTTTTAGAAGACGTTGTTTTGAAAATTGCTAAAGAAGCTTATAGATTGACTAAATGCAAAAATATTTGTCTTGCTGGTGGAGTTTTTTTAAACTGTGTGGTTAATTCAAAAATTTTAAAAGAAACCCAATTTGAAGATGTTTTTATTCAACCTGCATCAGGAGATGCTGGAGGGTCTTTAGGAGCTGCTTTAACTTATTATTATCAATATCTAAATAATTCTAGAAAAGAATCTTTTAAAAATGCATATTTAGGCCCTAGTTTTTCTGAGTATGAAATTTTAAAAAGTTTAAGAAAAAATAATTTAAAATTTAAAAAAATAAATGATGAAAAAATGCAAGAATTTATTATTAAAAAAGTTGCAGATAATAAAATTATTGGCATATTTAAAAATAAAATGGAATTTGGTCCTCGTGCTTTAGGAAATAGATCTATTTTAGCAAGTGTTACTAATAAAAAAATAAAAGATTATTTAAATACTGAGGTTAAACATAGAGAGTGGTTTAGACCATATGGAATAATTATTTTAAAAGAAGAACAACAAAAATATTTTGATTTAAAATTGGATAGTCCTTATATGTTGTTGGTTGGAAATGTTAATAAAAAATTAAAGAACAAAATTCCTTCTGCTCTACATGTTGATGATACGTCAAGAATACAAACAATAACTAAAAAAAATAATTCTTTTTTACATGAATTGTTGAAAAAAAATAAACAAAAGAATGGAGTTGGGATTATGATAAATACCTCATTTAATGACAACAATGAACCAATTGTTTGTACACCAAATGATGCAATAAAAAGTTTTTTAAACATGAAAATTGATTATTTAGTTATGGATAATTTTTTAATAAAAAAAGATAATTAAAAAGTGAAAAATATTTTTAAAAAAATACTAGCGATATTTATTGGAATAATAATTTTTTTTCTCTTACTAGAAAGTTCTTTAAGACTTCTTTCGATTTATCAAAAAAATAAAAATATTTTTATTAAATTTAATAATAAAAAAAATAATGAGTTAAGAATTTTAACACTTGGAGATTCTATGACTGCACTTGGAGGAGAGGAGTCTTATTCTAAACAACTTGAAAAAATATTAAATAATGCTAAGAAAACTAATAAAAAAATTAGAGTAATTAATGAAGGAGTTGTTAGAACAGATTCCTCTGATATTTTATTAAATTTAAAAGAAAATATTATTGATTATAAACCTGACATTGTTATTGTTATGACTGGTATAAATGATCATGAAAAATATTCGCAAGGTATTCGATTAATTAGTAATTATAAAATTGCTGATAACAATTTCTTTTTAAATTATTTTAATAGTTATAATTTTTACTTATTTATTAAAAAAAACATTGAAATTAATTTTTTAGCTTTAAAATATGAGAAAAATAATAAAAACTCAAAGCTTGATAAGGTTTATTATGAGTTGGGTCGTTTTTTTATAAAAAAAGGAATTGTTGAAAAAGGAATTTATTACTTAAATAAAGCAATTTCTGAAAATAAAAAGAACGATCTAGCATATCAAGAAATTGCTGTTACTCTTCAGTCGAAATATTCTTTTGAAGAAAGAAAAAAACTTTGTTTAAAAGCTATAGAAATTAATCCATACAGAATTCGCAATCATCTTTGTTTAAGAACTGTATATTCAGCGTATGATAAAAAAAATTTTAAAGTTATACATGATATTTTATTAAATGGATTAAGGTTTAATCCAAAATCTCCTGATTTGCTTTTTGGTTTAGGGTCATATTATTATGCGGTTAAAGACTTTCAGAATGCTGAAAAATATTTTCTTGAAGCGCTTAATTATGCCAATGATTTTGATTTTAAAATGAATCTTTATCAATTATTATCAAAAATATATTTTTTACAAAACAATCTTGTTGAATATGAAAAATTTAATATTTTAATTAATTCTTTGGACATAATTACAAACCCAAATTATAAAGAAATTTCCTCCATCTTATCCTCTCACAATATCCCTCTTGTTGCAGTTCAGTATCCGAGACGAGATGTTAGCATTCTAAAAACATACCTTAAAGATAAACCTAATACATATTTTGTAGATAATAATGAATCATTTGAAAAAGCAATAGAGAAATATGGATATGATTATTTATTTATAGATAAATTTGCAGGAGACTTTGGACACGGATCAAAATATGGTAATCAATTAATTGCTGAAAATGTTGCTAAAGTTATATTGGAGGAGGTATTAAAACATGAATAAAATAATTAAACATCTATTATCTATATTTATTGGTTTATTTTTTGTTTTATTATTTTTAGAAATTATTTTAAGAATATTTGGATGGTGGAATGTTAATAAATATTTGTTTTATAAACAAAATAAAAAAAACAAAAATGAAATTGTGATTTTAACTTTGGGAGAATCTATGACTGTAACAGGCGGAAGAAAATCTTATCCATCCCAACTTGAAAAGATACTGAATAATTTTAAAGAAAAAAATATTAAAGTAATTAATGGAGGAATAGTACACACTGATTCCACAGATGTTTTGTTTAACTTAAACAATTATCTAACTAAATATAAACCAGACATAGTCATTGCTATGTTGGGGATAAATGATTACGGATATTTTGAATATGATAAATCTGCAGGTTTAAATGATAGTTTTTTAAAAACTTATAAATTTTTTATTTACATAAAAAAAACTTTTCAAGATAAATTTGCAAATAATAAAATAAGTTTGAATTGGATTATTGGAAAACTTTATATGAGAATTGGTCTTGTTTATATAAAAAAGGGAGAAGCTAATAAAGGTAGGATGTTTTTACAAAAAGCAATAGAAATTGATCCTCAAAATGATACTAATTATATTAGGTTTGCTTCAGAAAACTATTCATTTTCTTTTAAAGAAAGACAAGAACTATGCAATAAAGCTTTAAAGATTAATAAAAAAAATGAAGAAACATATTTAACATTAGGCTATTTATATTTATATGATAATAAATTAGATAAACAATTGGAAATTTATAAAAAAGCTTTAGAAATATTTCCAGACTCTCCATTATTTTTATTTGAAATTGGCAAATATTATTTTAGAAAAGGAGAGTATGAAGAAGCAGAGAAATATTTTTTTAATGTAATTAAATATGATAAAAATTCAAAATATAAAAGAGGCGCTTATGAATTGTTATCAAAAATTTTGTTATTGAAAAATAAAATTAATGAGGCGAATTTATTTATCGAGAAAAGTGGATTATTTAGTAAAGTTACAAAATCAAATATTCAAGAAATTTCCTCCATCTTATCCTCTCACAATATCCCTCTTGTTGCAGTTCAGTATCCGAGACGAGATGTTAGCATTCTAAAAACATACCTTAAAGATAAACCTAATACATATTTTGTAGATAATAATGAATCATTTGAAAAAGCAATAGAGAAATATGGATATGATTATTTATTTATAGATAAATTTGCAGGAGACTTTGGACACGGATCAAAATATGGTAATCAATTAATTGCTGAAAATGTTGCTAAAGTTATATTGGAGGAGGTATTAAGAAAAAAATAAATTTTTGTATATTAATCTTTAATGTAGTATACTAACAGTATTAATTTCGCAAAATGAGTTAGGATACTACAAAAATCTACTCCATTCTTCGAATAAACATTAAAACAAAAATAAATAATAGCAAGGAGGTGAAAAAAATATGGATCAAAACAAATTATTCGTAGCAGGATTACCTTGGGCAATCAATAGTGAAAGCTTAAGAGAATTATTTTCCTCATACGGAGAAATTACTGACGCTGTTGTTATTATGGATAGAGAAACACAAAGATCAAAAGGATTTGGTTTTGTCACTTTTAAAAACGCAGAAGATGCTAAATCAGCTCTTGAAATGAATAGCAAAGAGGTCGATGGAAGAACATTAGTTGTTAATGTTGCAAGACCAAGAGAAGATAGAAACAATTCTTTTAGATAAGATAAACAAACATATCAAAGATTATTATCTGTATCTTATGAGTAAAAATCAAAAAGATACAGATAGTTTCTTTGATTTTTTTTAAATTCCTCTAAACCCTCCTTAAATATAATTAATTTTTTTACTAGTATTTATAGAATAGTTGAGAGTTACATAGTGAAAAAAGTTCACTGCATAGCTATGAAGTGAACTTTAATCTGCTTCATGGTCCAAGGAGAAGGATTCGAACCTTCGCAGCCGTGAGGCGACAGTTTTACAGACTGTTGCGATTGACCACTCCGCCATCCTTGGTTGAATTTAATGAAAAATAATTATAACATAAATTTATATGAAAATTGGATTTTTTAATGTTGAAGATTGGGAGATTATGCCAATAAAAGCTGTTTTTCCAGATGCGCTTATTTCTACAGAAAAATTATCAATAGAAAATGTTAAAAATTATTCAGATTTAGAGGTTATTTCTTCATTTATATATTCAGATTTTTCAAAAGAAGTTTTGGAGTTGTTGCCTAATTTAAAACTTATTGCGACTCGCTCAACTGGATTTGATCATATTGATTTAGATTATTGTAAGGCTAAAAATATAACTGTATGTAATGTTCCAGTTTATGGAGAACGAACTGTTGCGGAGCAAACATTTGCACTTATTCTAACTTTAACTAGAAAAATTTACGATTCAATAGAAAGAACAAAAAAAGGAAATTTTTCTAATAAAGGACTTAGAGGTATTGATCTCTTTGAAAAAACTCTTGGAATTATTGGTTTAGGGAATATTGGTCAAGAAGTTTTAAAAATTGCAAAAGGATTTGGAATGAAGGTTTTGGTTTATACAAGAACTCAAAAGCCAAACCTTGACAAAGAACTTGGTTTTGAATATTCCGATCTTGACTTTTTACTTACTAATTCTGATATTGTAACATTGCATTTACCTTATTGTGAAGGTACGCATCATATAATAAACAAAGAAAATATTTTAAAATTTAAAAAGGGATCTTTTTTAATAAATACTGCTAGAGGAGGTTTAGTTGATGTTGAAGCTATAGTTGTTGGACTTGAAAAACAGATTTTAGCTGGAGCTGGACTTGATGTTTTAGAGGAAGAATTTGTTTTAAGAGAAGAAGTTGAGTTATTAACGACAGAATTTAAAAAGAAAGTAGATTTTGAAGAATTAATATATGACTACATGATATTAAAAGACGAAAGAGTTATTGTAACACCTCATAATGCATTTAATAGCGCAGAAGCGTTGCAAAGAATTTTAAACACAACCATTGATAATATAAATTGTTTTATTAAAAATTCACCACTTAATGTTGTAAAATAATTTACCTTATGAAAAAAATACTAATTGCATTAGGAATTATTTTGGTTTTTATTATGGCAGTTGTTTATTTAATGACAAGGCAAAAAGAAACACAAAAAACATCAGAAGTAATTTTGTACACTTCAGAAACTTGTCCTCATTGTAAAAATGTTGAAGCGTTTATCAGTAAAAATCCATCTATTGAAAAAAAACTAGGTCTTATTAAAAAAGAAGTGACTGAAGATATTACTAATAAAAAAGATTTAGTTACAAAAGCTGGGATATGTAAAATTGATGCAGAAACAATAGGAGTTCCTCTTTTATATTTTAAAGGAGAATGTATTTCAGGTGATACTCCAATAATAGAATTTCTTTCAAAAAAAATAGTTTATG
>CAZWRH010000012.1:0-24042 GCA_964636045.1 uncultured Gammaproteobacteria bacterium
AGTTAATTTTTCCGGAAATTTATTTGAAGATTACGCAAATGGAGTATGTAATGCAGGTATTGGGTTTAATCCAACATATTCCGCTCTTTCAATTGATGGAGACCCTTGCGTAACATATCCAATAAATGAGGTCCGAAAAACAACATATTCATGCGCTGTAAATGTTTCAAGCCCAAATAAAGAAGTATCGGTATTTGCAGATCATCCAATTATTTACTCCAATGTGTATTGGAAAGATTCTTGCGGATCAACACCGACAGCCAAAATAAGAATTAATATTCCAACAGATTCTTTAACTCAAAACATTTCAAAAGATTTATATTTTGTAACTGAAAATCTTGACTGGTTTAAAATATCTAATTCAACATATTTTTCTCATAATACCTATTCAAGAGGTTGGAACCCTCCAGAAACAATTTTGCCATACGATTCTGACGATAACACAAACAAACATATAGTTATTAATGATGCAGGTTTAGTTATATCTGAAAATGATATACAAACATTAACATCAGCTCAGGTTTCAAATAATAATTATCGACTATATTTTTACCCAATAAACCAAAGGATAACTAGCGCAAGTTCATATTATGAATACGTAATTGCAAACAAAAAATTTAGAGAAATTTCTGGAGATCCAACCGGATGGAATATTTCTGGAGACACATCAATAAGCATATTTGTATACAAAACAAATTTAACCATAAATGACAGTGTTTTATCAGCCATAAACGTTTCCAAGCCTATTGTTTTATTTGTTAATGGAAATATAAATTTTGATTTAAGTACAAACACCTTCTCACCAAGTAATTCAATAGCTCTATTTGCAAATAAAATAAGTTTTTTTAAGCAAGATGCTAATCCAGAATCTGAAAAATTAATAACTGAAGCAAAGGGTATATTTATTGCAAATGAAATGGACGCTGGAAGATCAACAAATAAAGGTCTTAAGATTATTGGAAACATAAACCTACTTGGAAATCTTATAAACTTTTCTAATAGAAGAAACAATACCCCACAAAAACCATCATTGTTTGTTAAATTTGATTCAAAAATATCAATAGATCTTCTTCCATTTGCATCAACAAGTATTTATGAATGGAAAGAAATGTAAATTTTTATTGTCCTCCAACTATTTCAAGAATTTTAGCCGAATATTTTGATCCAGATTCCATTGCCAATTCTAAACTAGAGTCTTTTACTAAAGATGATATAAAACCTGCACAAAAGGCATCACCAGCTCCAGTTGTATCAACTCTTTTAGTTGGTTCATGCGCAATTTGGTGATAAAATTTTTTATTGCTATACAAATAACTTCCCTTTGGCCCATCAGTTAAAACTAAAGTCTTGCTTTCAAAATTAATTTTTTTTGAAATATCTTTATTTTTAAAATCTATTTCATCTTTTTTCTTTTTTATGATCTCTGAATATTCATTTGTATTTATTATCAACATATCAGCTAAATCAAGCATTGGTTTTATTTCTGAAAAATCTCTTCGACAATCTGCTACACCTAAATTCAATACCAGTTTTACATTATTTTTTTTGAATAATTGTAAAATAGATATTCTTTCTGGAATAGAAATATCAGGCAAATTTCCCATATAAACAAATTTAGTACTCACCATATTTCTTTTTATATTGTCAGATAAATTGAACACCTCATTTGGTGTTTGATAGTTAATAATTGTTCTCTCACCTGTGTCACTAATTAAAATTGAAGAAATGTTTGTATAATCTACGTCGTATTGTAAAAATTCAATCGACACAAATTTTTGCAATAACTTTTGAATAATTATTTGTTTAAATTGACCTAGACCAACCTTTCCTAAAACACCAACTGACAGACCATGAGTAGCACATCCTGCAGCTACATTAGCTCCACCTCCTCCTAAACACTCTTTAAAAAAATTAGCATTATATTTCCCTCCGATTGCTAAAGTAAACCTATCTTCTTTTTTCGTAAATGAATCACCTCTAAAGAATAAATCAATTGCAATGCTTCCAATAGAAATTACATCATACATATTTTGATTATAAAAAAAAATAAAAACAAATGCTAAGATAAATTAAGAAAGGTTTTTTATAAGAATAGTAAGTTCTCCTTTGTAGACTTTATTAATTAAATCTAAAGGCTTTCCAAATATAAATTCCTCAAACTTTTTGGTTAATTCCCGACAAATACAAACATCCATTTTAGAATCATATTTCTGCAAAAAAGTTAATGTTTTATTAATCCTTTCAGGAGATTCATAAAAAATAATTGTATTAATAATCTCAGCTTTTTTTATTGAATCTAATATTTTTCTAAATTCATTTTCTTTTTTAGGAGAAAATCCTAAGAAAAATGAGTTTTTAAAATCAAAACCAGATGCAGCTAAAGCCGTAGAATAAGCTGAAGGAGAAGGAGTAATTGTATATTTTATCTTTTCTTTAATAACATGTTTTAATAACAAATTTCCTGGGTCGGATATTCCAGGTAAACCACATTCAGAAACAAGAGCAACTTCAAGTCCTTCTTTCAAAAAAGCTAAAACTTCTGGTAGTTTTTCAAATTCGTTTTCTTTATGATAAGGAATTATTTTTTGGTTTTTATTTGGAATAATCCCAAAATTTTGTTGTGCAGTTTTATAAAAGTAATCAAAGCTTCTAGTATCTTCACTTAAGATAACATCAACCGAAACTAATGTTTTTATGCATCTAATCGATGTATCATCTAAATTTCCAATTGGTGTTCCGACAAAATAAAACATATTACTTTTTAAGTTTTTTAATCTTATGCCAAACATACCAAACTCCAACAATAACTATAGTTCCAACAATCAAATACTCAAATTGTCTGTAATATCCATGAAGAGAATTCCAGTTTTTACCTAATGTAAAACCTATATATGTCAAAAATCCACTCCATATAAACGATCCAGCAAAAGTATATATACAAAATTTTGTAAAATTCATTTTTGCAACTCCACAAGGAAGAGAAATAAAAGTCCTAACTACTGGTAAAAGTCTTGATGAAAAAGCAATTTGTGGTCCATATTTTCTAAACCATTTTTCTGCATGATCATACTCAGACACAGTAACTAAAACAAATTTCCCATATTTTTTAATGATATCGCGAATAAATGCATCTTCACCCCAATAACCCAATGCATAAGCCAAAATTGACCCAACTAAATTAGCTAATGCACCAACAAAAACAACTGCCCAAAAATTAAAAGTGCCTGTGCTTGCTAAGTATCCTGCAAAAGTCATTGTCGCCTCTGATGGAATAGGAATGAGCGCTGACTCAAGGCCCATCAGTACAAAAATACCAAAATATCCACTTGCTGAAATTACTGAAATAATCCATGCAGTTAAAAGTTCGATTATATGTGACATCTTAAAAATAATGTAATTTATAAAAATTTTGTAACTATAAGAGTTAATTTTATCAAAAAATTTAGTATAATAATTGGTTAACTTATGAGATTTAAAGTAGCGTCAGATTACACCAAAACTAAAGATCAGGAAATTGCGGTAAATAAATTGTCGGAGAATATTTTAAATGGTGAAAAAAATCAAACTCTTATTGGAGTAACTGGGTCTGGTAAAACCTTTACAATGGCAAAAGTAATTGAAAAAGCACAATTACCAACTTTAATTATTTCACACAATAAAACGCTAGCTGCACAACTTTATCAAGAAATGAAAGAATTTTTTCCAGAAAACGCAGTTTCTTATTTTGTTTCATATTATGACTTTTATCAACCAGAAGCTTATATTCCCCAAACTGATACATATATCGAAAAAGAAGCTCAAATAAATGACCTAATTGATAAACTTCGTCTTAAATCAATGATCGATTTAATATCAAGAAAAGATGTAATTATTATTGCATCAGTATCATGTATTTACAATATTGGATCTCCAAACGATTTTAAAAAATTTTTGATTGAAATTAAAAAAAATGAAAATATTAATAGAAACAACTTATATAAAAAATTAACAGAATTACAATATGTAAGGTCTGATTTTGAATTTAAAAGAGGAACTTTTAGAGTAAGAGGTAATAATATTGATATTTATCCAGCGTATGATGACTTTGCTTATCGCTTAATAATTAATGATGAAAAAATTGCCGATATTATTAAAATAGAACCACTATCGGGAAAGTTTATTCAATCAATAGAAAGTGACTTATTAATTATTTATCCTGCCAAACAATACTTAGCCGAAAAAGAAACTTTTTTAAAAGTTGAAAATCAAATTAGAAATGATTTAGCAAGGGAACATAAGGCATTAATTAAAAATAACAAACCTTTTGAAGCTCAAAGACTTTTAAAAAAAGTAAATTACGATTTAGAAATGATAAAGGAATTGGGTTATGTTAATGGAATTGAAAATTACTCTAGGTATTTTGACAATCGTCAACCAGGTGAGTCTCCAAATTCACTTTTAGATTATTTCAATTATTATTTTAAGGATAAATGGCTAACTATTATTGATGAGTCGCATATGACAATCCCCCAAATTAGAGGAATGTATAATGGTGATCAAGCACGTAAAAAAAACTTAATAGATTATGGATTTAGACTTAAATCTGCACTTGATAATAGACCACTAAATTTTGATGAATTTTATAAAAAAGCTAATAAATTTATTTATGTGTCAGCAACTCCTGATGAATGGGAAGTTAATTTATCCAAAAAAAACATTGTAGAACAGCTTGTTAGACCAACAGGTATCATTGATCCCAAAATTACAATAAAAAAATCTGATAATGAAATTCCAGATTTAATTGAAGAAATTGAAAAACGTGTTGCAAAAAAAGAAAGAGTTCTTGTAACTACATTAACCAAAAGAATTGCTGAGGATTTAACAAACTACTTAAAAGAAAAAAAAATTAAAGCAGAATATCTTCACTCTGATATAAAAACACTTGAAAGATCAAATATATTAAATAAATTAAGAAAAAACGAATATGATGTTTTAGTTGGTATAAATTTACTTCGTGAAGGCTTAGATTTACCAGAAGTAACTTTAGTTGCAATACTTGATGCTGACAAAGAGGGTTTTTTAAGAAGTAGAACTGCCCTTGTTCAAACGATGGGTAGGGCAGCTAGAAATATTTCAGGCGAAGTTATTTTATATTCAAATGTAATTACAAAATCAATTAAAGAAGCAGTTGCAGAAGTTGAGAGAAGAAGAAATTATCAAATCGAATATAACAAAAAATTTAATATTACCCCAACAAATATTATTAAAAAAATAAGAGACAATCTTGTTTCTGATGAAGATATTAGAAAGCTTACAATTTGTGAAAATAAAAATATTAAAGAAATACTTGAAACAAAAGAAGATTCTCTTACTCCATATGATAAAAAGAAAGTAATTAAAAGTTTAGAAAAAGAAATGAAATATCAAGCAGAAATAATGAATTTTGAATTAGCAATAGAAATTAGAGAAAAAATTAAAAAATTAAAAAATTAAATAATATGCAAAATATAGTAATTAAAGGAGCAAGAGAACATAATTTGAAAAATGTATCTTTAGAAATTCCTAAAAATAAATTTATAGTTTTTACAGGTGTATCAGGATCAGGAAAATCTTCTTTAGCTTTTGATACGATTTATGCTGAAGGTCAACGCAGGTATGTTGAGTCATTGTCCTCATATGCTAGACAATTTTTAGGTGTCATGGACAAACCAGATGTAGATTTGATTGAAGGACTATCTCCATCAATTTCAATTGATCAAAAATCTGTATCACATAATCCAAGATCAACTGTTGGAACAATTACTGAAATATATGATTATTTAAGACTTTTATTTAGTAGAATTGGGCATCCATATTGTCCAAAATGTAATATAGAAATATCAAAACTTTCAATTGATGAAATTGTTGATAAAGTTATTTTAGAAATAGAAAGAAACCTTTCAATTAATAAAAATATTCCCCTAAGATTTGAAATCTTTTCTCCTTTAGTTACTCAAAAAAAAGGAGAATTTAATTCGCTTTTTGATAATTTACGAACAAAAGGATTTAACGAAGTGTTGGTTGATGAAAAAAGAATATCGCTAAATGATGATATTGTTCTTATTAAAACAAATAAACATACTATAAAAGCTATTATAGACAGTTTTTCACTAAATTATAAAAACTATAAAAATCCAGATTTTTTTGCATCTTTTAGACCAAGATTATTTAACTCTATAGAACAAAGCTTGAAACTAAGTGAAGGATTAGTTATTTTAAAACCAGAAAATAGTGAAGAAATTTTATATTCAGAAAAATTTTCTTGTCCTATTTGTAATTTTTCAATTTCTGAAATTGAACCAAGATTGTTTTCTTTTAATTCCCCAATTGGCGCATGCCCAAAATGTAAAGGTATAGGATCTATTTCAAAAATTGATCCAAATTTAGTTTTAAATAATAAGCTATCTATAAATGAAGGAGGTCTGCTTCCTTTTAATAAAGTATTCTATAACGTAACTTGGTTTTCACGACTTTTACAGACCTTTATGGATGATCTTGAAATTGATGGAAATATAGCTATTGGAAAACTCGAAAAAAATCAAATTAAAGAATTACTTTTTGGGAACGGAAAAGAATATAAAGTTAAGGGACAAAATAGATTTGGAACGGACACAATGATTGTTGAAACATGGAATGGAATAATTTCTGAAATGCAACGCAGATACACAGAAACAGATTCCGATTGGTCTCGTTTTGAAATTGAAAAATATATGCATGAAGAAATATGTGATGAATGTTTGGGTAAAAGATTAAAAAAAGAAGTGTTAAATATAAGAATTACTGACAAAAATATTTGGGATGTATCAGAAATTGCAATTAATAAATCGCTTTTTTTTATAAATAATTTAAGTGAAAATATTAGTAAATATGAAAAAGAAGTTGCTAAACCAATTATTAACGAAATAAAAAATCGTTTAAATTTTTTGGTAAATGTTGGTTTATCATATCTAAATTTAAACAGAACTGCTAAAACATTATCAGGAGGGGAGTCACAAAGAATTAGACTAGCTTCACAAATTGGTAGTGGTTTAACTGGCGTTATTTATGTACTTGATGAGCCATCTATTGGACTTCATCCAAGAGATGTTAATGCACTTGTTAAATCGCTTGTTCATCTAAAAGATTTAGGCAATACCATAATAGTCGTTGAACATGATGAAGAAACTATTTTAGCAGCCGAGCATCTTGTTGATTTTGGCCCTTATGCAGGAGCACAAGGTGGAAAAATTATTTTTTCTGGCACCCTTGATGAGTTAAAAAATAATTCAAATTCTTTAACTGGACAATACTTATTTAAAAAAAGAGAAATTACAAAACAAACAAAAAAACTAAATAAAAACCATGGGGTTTTAAGTTTTTTTGGATGCACACAAAATAATTTGAAAAAAATTAACGTCAATCTTCCCCTTGGAAATTTAATTTGTGTAACAGGTGTTTCAGGATCAGGTAAATCAAGTTTAGTAGTTGAAACAATTTATGATACTTTAAAAGAATATTTAAATGGAAAAATAAATATTAATTCTAATTTTTCAAAAATTGATGGTTATCAATACTTAGATAAAATTTACTTAGTAGATCAATCTCCAATTGGACGAACACCAAGATCTAATCCTGCAACATATGTTGGAGTATTTGATTTTGTTAGAGATTTATTTGCACAAACAACTGATGCAAAGTCACGTGGATACCAAAAAGGAAGATTTTCGTTTAACGTTAAAGGTGGAAGATGTGAAAAATGCCAAGGTGCAGGAACGCTTAAGATAGAAATGCAATTTTTACCTGATGTTTATGTTAAATGTGATGTTTGTTCTGGTAAAAGATATAATAGTGAAACTTTAGAAATTAAATTTAAAGAAAAAAGTATTTTTGAAGTGCTTGATTTAACAGTTGATGAGGCGCTAAAGTTTTTTGAAAATATTCCACATATTAGACAAAAGCTTCAGGCATTAAAAAATGTAGGTCTCGGATATATAAAACTTGGACAACCAGCACCAACGTTATCTGGAGGAGAGGCACAAAGAATTAAACTTGCTCATGAGTTATCTAAAAAAGAAACTGGTCGAACTTTATATATATTAGATGAACCTACTACTGGACTTCATTTATATGATATTGAAAAATTAATTAATACACTTTATAAACTTGTTGAAAAGGGAAATACAGTATTAATTATTGAGCACAATCTTGAGGTTATTAAAAACTGCCAATATCTTATTGATTTAGGACAAGAAGGTGGAGATAAAGGTGGAAATCTAGTTTTTGAAGGAAAAGTTAAAGATATTGTAAAAAGTAAGGAATCATACACTGGAAAATACTTAAAAAAATATTTATAAAAAATATTTTTACAACTTTGTTTGCTACAATTATTTAATGTTTAAGAAATTTTTTTTTCTGTTTTTTGTATTTTTATTTTTAATAAAACCTTCTGTTTTTGCTTCAGAATATAAAGTTACTTATGATGCTGAATATACTCCTGATCTAAAAGGCAACGCTTATGTTAATTTAAACATTAAATTAACTAATCCTCGACTTGATATATATATTAAGGAATATAGTATTATTTTTCCAAAATCATTTGAAATAAGTGGGGTAGTAGCAAAAAGTGATATTGGTGAAGTTGAGGGAAAAATAGAAGATACCGAGAAAGGAACAAAGATAGTTATGATTTTTACTGAACCTGACAAAATAGATAGAAAAACTGAAACAAATATTACGTTAAAATATACTCAAAAAAACTTATTTAAAAAACTAGGAAATGTTTGGGAATTAACTCTTCCAGCAATCTATTCATCATACGACACTATATCAAATGCCATTTTTAATTTGCCAGAAAATTTTAATAAAATATCCCTTGCAAAACCAACCCCTTCGTCAATCTCTGGAAATAAAATTTATTGGAATGATATAAAAGAAAATTCTATTTATGCTCTTTTTGGCGATTCGCAATTTTATGATATTAATCTCGACTATCATTTAAAAAATGACAAAATTCCAAAGGCATATTTTGATATTGCTTTTCCACCAGAAACTTTATATCAAAAAATTTTTGTAAATAATATTGATCCAAAACCAGAATTAGTATATAGAGATGAAGATAATAATTATTTAGGAAGATACTTTCTAAGTTATGGAGAAAAAAAAGATATTAAATTCAATGGCACAATTCAAATAATGTCTAAGCCACAAGAAGAATTAATTGAATATTATAGAAATAAAATCAATGTTGAAAAAAAATATTTACTTACACAAAAAGATTATTGGAATTTAGGAAATTTAGTTGATAAAGAAGAGATTAAAAATTTAAAAACAGTTGAAGAGATTTATGATTTTGTATCAAAAAAGCTTAATTACAATTATAAAAGAATCAATAAAGATTTAAAAAGACTTGGTGCTGCTGAAATATTAAAAAACCCTGATCTTGCTGTCTGTATGGAATTTACAGACCTTTTTGTTGCAATATCACGGGAAAAAGGAATTTTAAGTCGTGAAATTAACGGTTATGGATTTTCTTATGAACAGGATTTTAGACCATCTGTTTTTATATCTGACATTCTTCATAGCTGGCCAGAATATTATAATACTCAAAAACAAATCTGGGTACCAGTTGATCCAACTTGGGAAAATACTTCAAAAATTGATTATTTTAATTCTTTTGATTTAAATCATATTGTTTTTGCAATTCATGGAAAAAATACCAATCTACCAGTCCCTGCAGGAATGTATAAAATATCAGACACTAAAGACATTGATGTTAAACCTTCAGAAACAAGTCCAAAAGAAAATAAAAAAATAAAGGTTTCTTCAAATTTATTATCAGAGATTTATGAAGAACAAAACTATACTGGAAAAATTACTATTAAAAATACTGGTAATACATTTATAAAAGGAGCAAAGCTAAAAATAAACCCAATTAACATAAAAGTAAATACACACGAAATTAACATTGATTTTTTAGCACCTTTTGAAGAAAAAGTGGTTGAAGTTTCTTATGGATCAAATACCAAAAATACAACGGCTGGCAAAATTCAAATAATATCTGATGAGGAAATAGTATATACAAATAATTTTAAAATATTTTCTAAAATATCCGATTTACTAAATAAGTTTTTTGGGGTAGGTCTTGGTATAATTATCCTGTTAATATCATATAAAATAGTAACTAAAAAGAGAAAATGATTCATAAAAAAAACTATTCTGATTTACCATCATTATGCGGAGTATACTATTTTCTTCAAAAAGGAAAACCAATATATATCGGTAAAGCTATAAATATCAAAGCTCGAATATATTCACATATAAAAAATGCTGAATACGATGCAAAAGAAAAACTAATTATTGAAAATTCAGATCAAATAAAATTTGATATTTTAGAAAACGAATTTAAAGCATTAGTGTTTGAAGCAAAAATGATTCAGAAATATAATCCTAAATATAATTTAATTTTAAAAGATAACCGAAGTTTTTTATATATAAAAATTACCATCAAAGACAAATATCCAAAAGTTTTTATTGTTAGAAAAGAACAAGATGATAAATCAATATACTTTGGACCATTTAAAAGTAGTCATATTGTTCAAACTCTTATTAGATCTATTAGAAAAATAATTCCTTTTTGTACTCAAAAAAATATTTCTAAGAATAAGTGTTTTTATTCAAAAATTAATTTATGTAATCCTTGTCCAAATGATATTGAAAAAAAATACCAAATTAATGTTAATGAAGCAAAAAAACTTCATAGTATTTATAAAAAAAATATAAAAAAAATAATCAAATTATTATCTGGAAATACCGATTTTATTTTAAAAAATCTTCAGCGTGAAATAAATTTAAAAAATAAAACTCAAAGTTTTGAGGAAAATATAAAAATTCGAGAAAAAATAAATATTTTTAATAATCTATTAATTCATCAAGATTTTTCTGATGAACTATTGTTTAAAAATGATAATTTCACCGATGTATTAAATGAATATAATGATTTTATGTTAGATATTTTTAATGTTCCCAATAAATCAAATAATTTTAAAATTGAATGTTTTGATATTAGTAATTTTAGTGGAAAAGAAGCAACTGCATCAATGGTTGTTTTTGAAAATAATTTTCCCAAAAAAGAAGAGTATAAAAGATTTAAAATAAAACACGTCAAACAAATTTCTGACATTTTTATGATGAAAGAAGTTTTAGAAAGAAGATTTTTAAATACTAAAATTCCGCTCCCTGATTTGTTATTAATTGATGGAGGAACTCCACAAATAAAAACTGCTAACGAAGTTTTAAAAAAATTAAATATTAAAATTCCACTTTGTGGCATTGCTAAAAATCCAGACAGATTAATTTCAAATGATTTTAAAACAATTAATCTAAACCGACGAAAAAGTTTTTTTAATCTAGTCAGATATATTCGTGATGAATCACACAGATTTGCAAAAAAATACCATCTATATTTGCGAAATAAAAAACAATTTCTTATATAATGTATTTATGAAGAAAATTACTCGAATGGTTATTTTTTCTGCTATAAGCTTATATTTAACTTCATATTTGATAAAAGGATTTATTGTTAAATTTGAACCAAAAGCTTTTATTACAACAACTATTATTTTAGCTCTTATATATTACCTACTTAATCCATTAATGAAAGTGATTTTTTTTCCTCTTAATGTTATAACTGTTGGTTTTTTTGGAACGATTGCCTACGTTTTAATATTTAGTTTTTTCATAAATAAGTTAGATTTGGTTAAAATTGTTCCATGGACATTTCAGGGAGCTGTAATAAATGGTTTCAATATTCCAAAAATTGAGTTAAACTATTGGTCTGAAGTGGCGTTGTCAGCAATTAGCTATTCAACTATTATTAATTTATTAGAGATTTTTTTATGAAAAGTTTTTTACTTATTTTAAACATTATTATTGGAATCATTTTAGTAGTTTTGATCATGTTTCAAGGAAAAGAAGCAGGCTTAGGTAGCGCATGGGGTGGTGGAGCAATGTTTCAAACAAGAAGAGGTCTTGAAAAATGGATCATGAAGTTAACTGTTTTTTTAGTAGGAGCATTTTTTTTGGTTTCAGTAATTAACATTCTCTTATGAGAACATTTACAAAAACATTTAGATATTACTATTGGCTTTTTATTTCTTTTGTCAAAAAAAATGTTAAGCAAATTTCTGTTAGCTTTGTGACTGGATTTTTTTTAATTTTCTTAACCATTAACTATTTCCCAATTATTAATTCTTTTTTATTTAAAAAAACAATTAAAATTGGAGTAGTTGGAAAATACGATCTTCAAACTCTTCCAAATGAAATACTTGAAGAAATATCCAATCCACTACTTACAATAAATCAAAAAGGAGAAATTATTCCTGTACTTATTAATTCACTAGAGATTTCAAATGATAGCAAAGTATACAGACTCCATTTAAAACCTAATTTATTATGGAGCGATGGTAAAATATTTACTTCTCATGACATCAATTATGAATTTAAAGGAATAAAAACAAAAATAATTGATGATAAAACTGTTGAATTTATCCTTAATCAACCGCTAGCAATTTTTCCAGTTTACCTAAATAAACCAATAATTAAATCACCAATTAAAGGTGTTGCGGGCCTTTATCAAGTCCAAAACTTTAGTCTTAAAAAGGATCAACTTAATTCTATAACTCTTTCACCAAATAAAAAAGACTTAGACGCTAAAGTCTATATTTTTTATGAGAACGAAGATAAGCTAATTGCAGCATATAAAAAAGGTGAAGTAACAAAAATGACTACGTCTAAAAAAAACTTCGCCGATATTTTTGCCAATTGGAAAAATACAAAAATAAAAAAAGATATTAGTTATGGGCAAATTTTGACATTATTTTTTAATAACTCAAATCAAATTCTTGAATCAAAAGAAACCAGAAAATCAATTGCATTTGCAATTCCTAATTTTTCAGATTATGGAGAAAAAGCAATTTCACCAATTCCTCCCACTTCATGGGCTTTTTCTGATGAAGAAAAAAAATATAACTACAACTTAGATAAAGCAAAAACAATGTTAGAAAAAAATTTGTCTTCAAGTCAATCTGCCCAATTAAACTTTTATACTTTTTATGATTATATAAACATTGCTGAAGAGATAAAAAGAAATTTAGAACAAATTGGAATTAAAATTAATTTAAGAGTTCTTTCATACATGCCTCAAGATTTTGATTTATTTTTAACCATGTGGAACCCCCCACAAGACCCAGATCAATATTATTTTTGGCATTCAACCCAAGCTGATAACAATCTAACCAATTATAAAAATGTAAAAGTTGATAAATTACTTGAAGATGGTAGAAAATATGGAGACATTACAGAGAGAAAGAAAATTTATACAGAATTTCAAAAAACAATTACAGAAGACTTACCTGCATATTTCATCTATCATCCTTATATTTATACAATAGAGAGAAAATAAGTGATTAGTAGGCTTTAATTCTTGTCTATAAATAATAAAGATAGTTAATATTACAACACTTTTGTGTTAAAATATTAAAGTTGCCGCGGTGGTGGAATGGTAGACACGCAGGACTTAAAATCCTGTGATCGCAAGATTGTGAGAGTTCGACTCTCTCCCGCGGCACATGATTAGTCACTAGTTACTAGAAACTAGTAGCTAGTAGTAATTAACTAGCCACTAGTAGCTAATCTGCCGACTTAGCTCAGTGGTAGAGCACCTGTTTTGTAAACAGGTGGTCGTCGGTTCAAATCCGACAGTCGGCTCTGACTAGAAACTAGTAACTAGCAGCTAGCAACTAATTTTGTCCTCGTAGCTCAAATGGATAGAGCAACTCCCTTCTAAGGAGTAGGTTGTGCGTTCAATTCGCGCCGAGGACGCTTGATCCAATTTTTATACCGTTTCTTTCGACTTCGCCTGCATTCAATTCGATCACTTTATCGGCTTTATTGTTTGGAATGATTAAATTTGGATAACTATCAGGAGATACATTTTCAAAAATATCTATTACAATATTTCCATAAACATAAATAATATCAATAGGATAATTCATGCTTTTCATCCAAAATTTATAAATACCTGGATTTTCATAAATAAATATCATTCCTTCATTTCTTAAGATATAGGGAGAGTTTGACAAGCCTTTAATTCTTTTTTCAATTGTATTAGAAACAAACAAATCATATTTTTGATTTCCTATTTTCATCTTCATCAACTTATGTTCTGGAAATCTTCCATTAATAGAGGAAAAAGAAAAAAATAAAAACAAAAATACAAAAAATAAAACAAAACTAATAAGAGTTTTCTTTAACATAAAATAATTCTATTACTTTTTAATAAAAAAATCTTTATTACAAAAATACATTTTTTTTGATAAAATATCCTATAATATTTTATGAATAAAGAAAATGTCATATCTCAAGAAAAAGGAATTCATAGTATTTCAGAAAGAGAGCTTTTAAGAATTGTATCCTGTAGTGGTTTTTGTGAAGAATTTAGTCCAGAAATAATAAACCTTGAACCTTTATACAGAAGAGAACTTAATAAAAATACTAAAGCGTGGCAACAAATTAAAAGAGGTGAAGTTAAAAGAAAAGATGGCGAGATTTTTGACTTAATGTTTACTAAGGATTTAGATAATTTTGGTGTAAAAATATTAAATTCAAGAATTGATAGTCCAATTTTATACCTAAATTTTAGAGACAGATCTCACGATGGGACACCAAATGCTTCTCCACCTGAATACTTAACTAGATTCTCTAATGAACAAATTAATATTCCTGATAGATCAAATTATATAGGCGGTACCAACTGGTATTATTCATCTCCAGAATATGACACACAACTTCCTGGAAGAAGATGCGTAGAATTTTCTATAGTTTCATCTGATCCATGTTCGATGTTAGTTGAAAAATTAATTCCTAAAGAACAAAAACTTTTAATTAGTCCAGAAAAATTATGTCATTTTATTGATGATCCTTTTTCGTTTATTCCAGAATTTAGTGACTATAAAGCAATGATGAATGATTGGTATTTAATGTGGTGGCAAGTTGTAAATAGAGGACTTAGAGGTAAAACAATACCTCTTCCTGGTCAAACTTCAGAAAAAGGATTTAAAGGTTTTTTTAGAGAAATTACTGCAAACTCAAAAGAAGTTTTGTCACGACTTGGATATACACACTTATCAGGAGTACCAACATGGTCATATGTTTGGAAATTAAATATGTTAAATGGATTTTTACCTGACAACAGAGAAATGCATGAACAAAGTGTTGAGTTTTTTACTGAACTGGATTCTGTAGAAATTCCACAATTTGCAAAAAATACTCTAAAAGCTGATGTTTTAGGAGATCTTGATGATAAAAACCCACTTAAATCTTGGTATGCAGTTTTACCATTTATTCTTGAGGTAAATCCAGAATTTCAGCCTGATTTTGAAATAAATTCAGACTATAAAAAAAATTTTGATAATACGCTAATTAAAGTAAAAGAAACAATTATTAAAAGTGACAAAATATTGACCTATCCACTTCGTCCTGGTAAAAATTTGTGGCATTCTTTAAAATTAACATAATAAATTTATGGAATTAAATAAAAGAATAATAACTTTTAAAAATGATTTAAATAAAATTGCAGAGCTTGGATGGAATGAAATTAAAACTACAAAATATATTATTGAAAATTTACCTTTAAAATATTTAAAAACAAATTTTTTAAATAAAAAAGTTGGAGTAATATATAAATTTGGAAAAGGAAAACAATCTATTTTAATTAGAGCTGATATTGATGCCTTAAAAACAAAAAATGGAGTAGAGCATACTTGTGGACATTCAACTCATACTGCAGCCTTAATGGGTGCTATTGTCAAAAACATTAATTTAGAAAACGAATTCTCAAAAAAAGATAAATCTATTTATTTTCTTTTTCAACCCGCGGAAGAAACATTTCCATCAGGAGCTAATGTTTTTATAAAAGAAAATCCAGAAATAATTTCTAAAATTCAAATGGCATTTGCAGCACATGTCAGACCAATGTCTTCTATAAATGAAGTTAACATTTTAAAAGGTTCGTTAATGGCACAAGGAGATTATTTTGAAATTGAGGTTTTTGGAAAAACTGTTCATGTAAAAAATGCTCCCGAAGGTTTCGATAGTATTGCAGCTTCAGCAGAAATAATTCTTTTTATTAAAAAAATTCAAAATAAATTTTTAAAGAAATCTAGAATAGCAATTGGAATAGTATCAGGTGGGAATCAAGCAAACACAATAGCTAATTATTCAATATTAAAAGGGGACTTGAGGATTTTTGATAAAAAAACCGCATTAAAAATTAAAATGGAAATAGAAAGATTATTGATAAAAATCGAAAAAAAATATCAAGTGAAAATAAAATTTTCATATTTTGACGGAACTCCAGTATTAGAAAATAATAAAAATTTAGCAAAAATAATTACAAAATATTTAAAAAACAAAAAAAAATTTATTATTACTGAACATAAAAATGCTAAATCATTTGGTACAGAGGATTTTTCCTATATATCGAACAAAATTCCAAGTATTTATGCTCTTATTGGAACTGGAGATAAAAATGATATTCACGAAGAAAATTGCACAATATCAGACAAAGGAACTATCTTATTTTCTGAGTATTTTAATGAAGTAATTAATTGGTGGCTTACTTTTTAATATTATTTTTTTGAGCACCTATCCAGTCCTTATATCTTTCTTCAATATCTTTTTTTTCTTTTTCAAGAACTAGATGTTTTTGAATTATGTCTTCTGAAATTGGTTTATTCGCTTTTTTAAGATAATCATGAACTGCTTCAAGCAAAGCATCAACTGCCAAAACTGAACAATGAACCTTAATTCTAGGCAATCCTCCAAGAGACTTAACAACGTCTTCTTTAGATATTTTTAAGGCTTCCTCTAATGTTTTTCCTTTTGCAAGCCTTGTTATCATACTAGAAGTTGCAATAGCCGCAACACATCCATAAGTTTGAAAAGTTATATCAGAAATTATATCCTGACCTTTTTTATTTTGAGAAACTTTTATGTATAAATACATAACGTCTCCACAAACAATATTTCCTACTTCACCAATACCATCTGGATTTTTCATTTTTCCAAAATTTTTTGGTTTAGTAAAATTTTTGATTACTTGTTTAGTATATGATCCAATGTTTGTCATTTTGAAAATGGTGAAATATTTTTAACTTTATCCAATACTTTTGGCAAAATTTCTAAAAAATATTTTACTTCATGATCTGTTGTAAATCTACCAAGCGAAATTCGCAATGATCCATGGGCTTGGACTGGTGTTGCACCCAAATTCATAATTACTCTACTTGGCTCAAGAGTTGCAGAAGAACAAGCTGAACCAGTAGAACATTCAATTCCTGCCATATCAAGAGCAACGAGCAGTGCTTCACCTTCTGCAAATGGGAATGAAAAATTAATATTATTAGATAAACGTTTAGTTGGATGGCCATTTAGTTTTGCACTGGAAATATTTTTTTGAATTGTTGAAATAATATAATCTCTCATTTTAACAAGTCTTTTATTTTCCTTTTCAAAATCCTTCATAGCAATCTCAGCTGCTTTTGCAAAACCAATTATTGCTGGAACATTTAATGTTGATGAGCGAAGATTGTTTTCATGTCCTCCACCATGAAATAGGGGAGTAATACGAATTCCCTTTTTTATATATAAAACAGCTGCTCCTTTTGGTCCATAGATTTTATGCGAAGATAAAGTACACATATCTATATTCATTTTTTTAACATCAATTATTTCTTTTGTATAGCTTTGTGACATATCCGAATGAAATATTACTTTTTTATCACTACAAATTTTTCCAATTTTTTCAACATCTTGAACTGTACCCATTTCATTATTTCCATGAATAACCGATACAACAAGAGTTTTTTCATCAATTTCTTTTTGTAACTCATCAACATCTATAAATCCATATTTATCTACCTTTAAAAAAACAACATTAAAACCTTTTGTTTTTAAGTATTGCGCTGCTTCATGAATACAATCATGTTCTATACAAGATACAATGATTTTATTTTTATTAGGATTTTTATCAATTAATCCTTTTAAAACCATATTGTTTGATTCTGTAGCTGATCCAGTAAATATTATCTCGTCAATATTAGCGTTAATTGATTTTGCAATTATTTCTCTGGATTTTTCAACAGATTCAGCTGCAAAAGTTCCCATAGAATGAAAAGACATTGTGTTTGCATATTTTTTATCAAAAAAAGGAAGCATTTCTTTTAAAACCCGTCTATCAAGTGGAGTTGTAGCGGCATAATCAAAATAAATTTTTTTCATATTATGTCTAGTGGTCGCTGAGGGACTTGAACCCCCGACACCCGCGATGTAAACGCGGTGCTCTACCAACTGAGCTAAGCGACCAGAGATTAATTACTAGTTACTAGTTATGTGCCGAGGAAGGGACTTGCTCAACTGTTTGTTTGCGAACATGTGAGCAATTACAAACAGTTAGTCTGCCAAGCACTTTAGTGCGAAGTCAGAAACCCAAAACCTCTTGTCTCTTCAACTAGTTAACTTTAAAGTCTGTGCCGAGGAAGGGACTTGAACCCCCACCTCTTGCGAGACACGCTCCTTAGGCGTGCGCGTATACCAATTCCGCCACCTCGGCAAGGTAAGTGTGGTAAATTATATCAAATTAACGCGTCTTGTTCGATATTATTTTTATAGGGGATACCAAAATGCTCATAACCTTTTTTTGTAACAACTCTGCCTTTTGGAGTTTTTTTAATAAATCCAAGTTGAATTAAGTAGGGTTCTGTATATTCTTCAATAGTTTGAACATCTTCAGAAAGAGTTGATGATAAGGTTGAAAGTCCAACTGGACCTCCGTCATACTTGTTAATAATTGCTTTTAAATAATCTTTATCAGTATCATTAAGACCCAACTCATCTATTCCGATTATGTCAAACAGCTTGCTTACAACGTCTATACCGATAGATTCATATTTTTCAACTTCATAAAGATCACGTACTCTTTTTAAAATTCTGTTTCCAATTCTTGGGGTTTTTCTTGATCTTTTTGCAATTTCGTTAGCAGCTTCTTTTTCAAGTGGTAAATTTAAAATTTTGCTTGATCTTAAAATTATATTTGCCATTTCATCATCATTGTAAAAATCAAGTCGTAAAACTAAACCAAATCGATCTCTCATTGGAGAAGACATTAAAGCAACTCTTGTTGTTGCGCCAATAATTGTTATTTTTGGAACAGGAAGTCTAACTATTCTTGCAGCAGGTCCTTTTCCTATAACAATATCAAGAGCATATTCTTCCATAACAGGATAAAGGACTTCTTCAACTTGTTTTGGAAGTCTATGAATCTCATCGATAAATAAAACGTCATTGTCTTTTAGATTAGTTAAAATAGCAGCCAAATCACCAGTTTTTTCAATAGCAACCCCAGATGTTATTTTTAATTCACCATTTAATTCTTTAGATAAAATATGTGCCAAAGTAGTTTTTCCAATACCTGGAGGACCATAAAGAAGAATATGTTCTGATATTGATCCTCTTTTTAATATAGCATCAATAAAAAGTCTTAAAGATTTTATTGATTTTTTTTGCCCAATATATTCTGATAATGTTTTTGGCCTTAAATTTGTGTCTGCATTTCCTGATTTTTCCAATACTGGACTTTTCATGTTATTTTTTTGTCAAAAGTTTAATTCCTTCTTTAATTTTATTTTCTAAAGATAATGATTTATCTATTAATTGCAATATTTTTTCAGATTCATATTTTCTAAAACCAAGAGAAACTAAAGCATCAACAGCCATCTTATCATCCTCCGTTAAAATTGTAGGTAAAACCTCGTGCATTTTTCCAAGCTTGCTTGAAAGTTCTATTAAAATTTTTTGGGCTGTTTTTTTTCCTACTCCAGGAATATTACAAAAGAAATCTAAATTATTTCCTGTTACTGCCTCAAGTAAATTATCTGGATTTGAAAAAGATAAAATATTAAATGCCATCTTTGGACCAACTCCATCAACTTTTATCAACATTTCAAATATTTTTAAAGTTTTTTTATCAATAAAACCATACAAAACCAAATCATCCTCTTTCACTTGAAGGTATGTATAAAGTATTATTTCTTTATTAATTGAATCTGTTGCAAGTAAAGTGTTAGGTAAATATAGCTTGTAAAATACTCCACCAGAAGTTTCAATCAGTCCACTATTTCCTTCAACATCAGTTAAGACTCCTTTTATTTTTCCAATCATAAATTTATTAAATTATATATCAAAATTTATTTGTTGCCAGATATGTCATGCCAAGAGCGATTGCATCAACCGTATCATCAGGTTTTGGACAAGTTTTTAAAGAAAGTAAAAGTAAAACCATTTTCTGAACCGCTTTTTTATCTGCTTTACCATAACCTGCGATAGTTTGTTTTACAGTTAATGGACTAATAAACTCGACTTCAATCTTATTTTTTCCTGCTAAAAAAACTGTAACTCCTTGGGCTTGAGCAACATTAATAATAGTTTTTTGATTATTTGTAAAAAAAATTCTTTCAATAACTATTTTGCTAGGTTGATATTGACTAGTTAAGGTTTCTAATTGATTATATAAATCCAAAAGTCTAACTTCAATTTTTTCAGTTTTTTTTGTAAAAATACAGCCATATGTTAATGGAAAATCTTTTTTTTCAGAATTAAAAACTGCATATCCAGTTCTTTCTAAACCAGAATCAAGAGAGAGTATGATCATGAAAAAAAGTATAGCACATATATAGTTTTCTTAAGTTAAAAAAGATATTTATTTTGTATAATATACAAATGTCTGATGAACAAATTAGTAACAACAACATTACTCTATCAAGCTATACAAGAGCTTTACTTGAAAAGCTAAATTCAATTAAAAAAAAGCATATTCCTCCAGAAGCCGCTAGAATAACAGTTTCGCCAACAGTTTCTTTTGTTGCAATTTTATATGAAAAAATTAGAAATGCTGTTGAATTTCGAGATGATCATTTAATAAGACGGGCAGCAATTGAAAGAATTCTAAAACGAAGGATTTTAATTAATCCAGAAGCAAAAGGAGAAGGTGAAAATTTAATTAGAGAGCTTTTATGGGCCAGATACCTTCCAAATGGCTCAATAACAGAAGAAGAAGCTGAAAAAATTCAAAAAATTATTGATAAATATTTAACTTTAAAAAAACTTGTATCAAACGGTAGAGGAGGAGAGACTAAACGTGATATTTCAAGATTTGTCATTGATTTGTTAACCTGTGAAATTGAGGAAGAACTAAGTTATGAAAGTACAGAAAAAAAAGCTGCTTTTTTATACTTTTTTTATCAAGTATTAAAAAATAAAGTTGAAATAAAGGAAATTAAAGAAGAAGAAAAAGATGCATATTTTTATGTTGGTTCAGAAATAGCACTTTTAAGAAGTGATATGCCTTATGTAAGATATCATTTATTTAAACTTTTGCATGGTAAATTACACACTCAAACCGAAGAAAATTTTCAAAAAATCAGCTCGAATTTTTTAGAAATAACTCATCAAATTGACAAAACAATTAATAATCCATTTGCAGATAAAATTATTCGATTTATCAAAAAGCAAGTTCCACCTTTTTTAATTTTTTGGGAAATTTACAACAAACATCCACAAGAATTACACAAAATAATTACAGACAAAGATTTGCTTTGGGAAAAAGTCGACACTATTTGTCGTGAAAAATATCAACAAACATCTCAAAAACTTCAACGTGGAGCAATAAGAAGTGTTATTTATATTTTTTTAACAAAAATGGTTTTTGTAATTGCTCTCGAATTTCCTCTTTCTAAGTTTTTTTATAATGAAGTAAAAATGGGTCCAGTTATTGCCAATACTGTTATTCCACCTTTCTTGATGGGACTATTAGTTTCTTTTGTTGGAGTTCCTAATGAAGAAAATACTAAAAAAATAAATACTAGAATTATTGATATTTTAAATAGAGATCCATCCTTTGAAACAACAAAATCATTAATAGCATCAAAACAAAAAACAAAAAAACCAGTTTTGGTTTTTGGATTTACAGTATTTTATTTATTAACTTTTGGAATTACATTTTCACTTATTTATTCAATACTAGATTATTTCAGTTTCAATATTATTAGCAAATCAATATTTATTTTCTTTATTAGTGTTATTACTTTTTTTGCATATAGACTAAGACTCACTGCTAATGAATATGCTTTGGAAGAAAAAGAAAGTGTGTTTGCTCCAATCTTTGATTTTTTTATTATTCCAGTTTTTTCACTTGGAAAATTTTTGAGCTCTGAAATTGCTAAATACAATTTTTTTGTAATTATTTTTGATTTCTTAATTGAAGCTCCATTTAAACTTATCTTCAATATAGTTGAGGAGTGGATTAATTTTGTAAAAGCTCGAAAAGAAGAGATAATGTAAAAAATTATTTAATTCTTGGAAACAATGGAGTTATTGCTTCAATTTTTTCTTTATTAAAATGTTCTTTTACTTTTTCTGAAAATTCTGGCATAAAAGGATATAAATAATCAATATTATTTCTTATTTCGTAAACCAACTCACTAAGGCATTTATGTGCATCTTGTAAATTATTATTTTTTATAAGTTCCCATGGTTTTTTTGTATCTAAAATATTATTTAACTTTTCAAATTTTTCAAACATATATAACAATGCTTTATCTATCTCAAAACTTTCTAAATATTTTTCAAATTCTTCGTCTTTTTTATTATTTTCCAGAATTGGAAAAGAAAAATTCTCATTACTTGAAAGTCTTGCAACTCTTGAAATTAAATTACCAATACCATTTGCTAATTTCGCATTAAAGGTAATATCAAATTTTTCTACAGAGACATCGCCATCTTCACCAAATTGAGTTGCAGATAAGATTAAGAATCTTGCGGCATCTAAGCCATATCTTTCAATAAGCTCTACAGGTCTTATTACGTTTCCAAGTGATTTGGACATTTTTTGACCATTTATTGTAAAAAAACCATGACATAATAAATTTTTTGGGTGTGGTAAATTTGCAGCTAAAAGTAAAGCTGGCCAAATAATACCATGAAACCACAAAATATCTTTTCCAACTAAATGAGCAAATGCTGGCCAAAAATCTTCCTTTTTGTTTATTTTTAAAGCTGAATAATAATTAATTAAAGCATCTACCCAAACATAAATTGTTTGCGAATTGTCCCAGGGAACAGGAATTCCCCAGTCCAAACCATTTCTTGAAATAGAAATATCTGTTAAACCTTTTTTTAATTTTGATAAAACTTCATTTTTTTTATGAACTGGATAAATTTTGTATTCATCTTTTTCGATTATTTCAATTAATTGTTTTTGAAAAACAGATAATTTAAAAAACCAATTTTTTTCTTTGTATTGAGTTAATTCTTTATTAGGGTGAAGTGGACACTTACCATCTACTAAGTCATCTTCCATTAAAAATTTTTCACAACCAACGCAGTACAAACCCTCATATACATCTTCATAAATAAATCCATTTTCTTTAATTTTATTTAGCAAATCAGAAACAATTTTTTTATGATTCGTATCAGTAGTTCTAATAAAATAATCATTTGAAATATTTAGCTTTTTCCAGGTAGATTTAAACTCGCTTGATACTTTGTCTGTTAATTCTTGTGGAGTAATATTTTTTTCATCTGCTGATTGTTTTATTTTTAAACCATGTTCATCTGTTCCAGTTAAAAAGAAAGTTTTATCATTTCCATATTTTTGCCTAAAATATCTTGATAAAACATCAGCATTTAGCGTTGTGTAAGAACTTCCAATATGAGGTTCGTCATTAATATAATAAATTGGTGTTGTTATAAAAATATTTTTCACAAGTACATTATATCAAGAAGTTTATTTAAGGTATGGACGAGTGAATATTATCTAGATTTTAAAAGTAAAAAAATAAAATTTTGTTTAGGCGAAACCAGGCATCGAATGGTGCCTGGTGAGCCAACTGGGACTCGAACCCAGAACCTACTCCTTAAGAGGGAGCCGCTCTA
>CAZWRH010000013.1:0-23129 GCA_964636045.1 uncultured Gammaproteobacteria bacterium
TTTATTTTTATGTATTATTTTGTGATTTTTTCAAAAAAAATGATTAAAGAAAAAAAATGTTATCGATGCAAAGAAACTAAATGCACTCAAATATTCAAAAAAGTTATTAAAAAAGAAGTATCTTCAAATTATTTTCCTAGATTTAAAATTGGTAGAATCATCGGTTGCGAAGATAAGCTTTATGAAATAGATAACTGTGGTATTTGTGGTTCAACAGAAAGAGTTCATTGTAACAATCATGTTCCCCGCACACTCGGAAGAGAAAAATTAACTCTTAAAGGAACAGTTTATGAAAGACAATATATTCCTGGAGAAAACATTCAGCAGTGTAGTATTTTTCAAGAAAGAATGTTTGAAAAAACCTTTTTTAAAAAAATTAAAGAAAAAATTGTTTTTTGGAAAGGTAACTAAAAAATTATTTTTGACTTTTTGTTGCAAGAAAAAGATTATAGATTAAAAATGCAACATCAATTGGCCCTACTCCTCCAGGAGTTGGAGTATGAAGCATTGCTTTATCTTTAACTTCATTTTCATCAAAATCTCCGCTCCATCCTTTTTCAGTTTTATGAAGTCCAACATTAACTAGTACTACCTGATTTTTGATTGTGTCAGCAGAGAGTATTTTTTTGCCAACAGCAGTAATTATAATGTCAGCTTCTTTATAAAAATACTCAGAATTTGGAGTTTTGCTATGAGTGTTAATAAAGTTGATTTTTTGTTCATTTAAAAATTTACCAAGTGGTTTTCCGCCAGTTTCACCTTTTCCAATAAGAACTATTTTTTTTCTTTTTAAAACTTTTCTAAGTAAGTTAAAATCTTTTTTTGGACTAGACAAAGTTTCTTGAAGAGATTTGTCATCAAAAGGTTTAAAAATAGTTTTTAAAACTGTGGTTATTGCAAGTCCAAGTGGTGGGAAATATTCTGTTTTTTTTCTGTGTCCCTCTATTTCTTTTTCAATAGGAATATAATTAAATAAACTTTCGGTATTTAAAGCTGATGGAAGAGGTTTTTGAATAATAACTCCAGTTATTGTTGAGTCGTTAGCAACTTCTCTAATTTTATTAGCAAATTTTTCAAATTCTGGAGTATTGCTGAAATCAAAAAGAGTGAAAGTTCCGCCGATTTCTTTTACAGCTTTTTCTTTAGCTTTTACAAAAGAAAGATTATCAGGAGACTTATTAACTAAAAAAACCGCAAGATGAGGTTTTTTTTTGAGTTTTTTGGTCTCTTTCTTGACAAACTCTATTATTTTCTCGGCAATTGTTTTACCGTCAATTATCATAAAATCTTTTTATATAAAAGTAGCAGAGGCTACTTTATCGCTCTTATCGGAAAATCTCATTAGTATAACACCTTTGGCTGTTCTTGACAAGTCGGGAATTGATTTAAGTGGAATTTTTACTACTTGTCCTTTTTTTGATGTAATAATCAGTGTTTTTTCTTCATCGTCGATAACTGAAGAGAATGAAATTTTTCCAGTTCTTTCGTCTATATTTGCAATCTTTACTCCTTTTCCACCTCTACCCTGTTCTTTAAATAACATTGTTTTTGATTTTTTTCCTATTCCGTTTTCTGATAAAACAATTAGTTTTTTATCTTTTTCAGATTCATCAAATACATCCATAGATGAAATACGATCTGTTTCATCAAGTCTAATACCTCTTACTCCGATACTGCTTCTTCCAGTTGGTCGAACATCGTTTTCTGAAAAGACGATTGCTTTTCCGTTATAGGATGCAAGTACTACTAATTGTTTCCCATCAGTAATCTTTACCCAAAGAAGCTCGTCTTTTTCTTCAAGCCTGATTGAAATAATTCCTGATTGTCTAATATTGTCAAAGTCATTAAGTGGTGTTTTTTTGACTGTACCAAGCTTTGTACACATAAAAATAAATTGGTTCTTAAGTATTTTTTCTTTGTCTTTTGGAAGAGTTAGTACTGATGTGATTTTTTCATCATCGGTAATATTAATGACGTTAATAATTGCTTTTCCTTTTGAAGTTCTGGATCCTTGTGGAATTTCCCAGACTCTTGTTTGAAAAACTTTTCCTTTGTTTGTAAAAAATAATATAGAATCATGGGTCATAGCTGATGTAATGTAGTAAACATCATCTTGTTCTTTTGTTTCAACTCCAGTTACTCCTTTTCCACCTCTATGTTGAACTTTAAAAGTTTCTCTTGGAACTTGTTTTACATAACCTTCTTTAGTAAGCATTAATATAACTTCTTTATTCTCAATTAGTTCTTCTTCAGTAAATTCATCAGGTCTATTTTTAAATATTTTTGTTCGTCTTTCGTCTCCAAATTTATCTCTTAATGCAATGACTTCATCTTTAATAACTTTTAAGATTTTAAAGACATTTGATAATAGATCTTCAAGAAATGCAATTATATCTTTAAGCTTTTTTAATTCCTCTTCAATCTTAGCTCTTTCAAGTCCTGTAAGTCTTTTAAGTTGCATGTCTAAAATTGCTTGAGACTGAAGAGCAGATAATTTAAACTTTGTCATCAATTTATTTTTAGCTTCAGATTCATCTTTAGATTTTTTGATAATTTCAATTACTTCATCAATATTATCAAGTGCAATTAATAATCCTTCTAAGATATGAGCTCTGTTTTTAGCTTCTTTTAGTTCATATTCAGATCTTTTTGTAACGATCTCAACTCGATGTTTAATATAGTATTCTAAAACTGATTTTAATGATAGTGTTTGTGGTGTTCCGTCAACTAAAACAACCATATTAACCGGAAAACTTGTTTGAAGCTCAGTGTATTTGAATAAATTATTTAATACTTTTTTATAAGCAGCATCTCTTTTAAGTTCGATTACAACTCTAATTCCATCTCTGTCGGATTCGTCTCTTAAATCTGAAATTCCAATAATTTTTTTATCTGTAACTAAGTTGGCAATTTTTTCGATTAAATTTGATTTATTTACTTGGTAAGGTAATTCTTTAATAATAATCGATGTTTTACCATTTTTTAACTCTTCACTTTCAACTTTTGCACGGCATAATATTTTACCTCTACCAGTTGCGTAAGCTTCTTGAATGGTTGATGTTCCATAAATTAATCCACCAGTTGGAAAATCTGGTCCTTTTACAAACTCCATTAATTCTTCAACTGACATTTCGGCAGTAACTTCAGCTTTTTTTGGATTAACTTCTTTTTCATCAACAAGCTTTGCTTTATCAATCATTGCACAGATTGCATCACAAATTTCAGTTAAATTATGAGGAGGAATTCTTGTTGCCATACCAACAGCAATACCTTCTGCACCCATAAGAAGTAAGTTAGGTAGTTTTGCTGGCAAATAAATTGGTTCTTTTAAAGATGCATCAAAATTATCACCCCAAACAACAGTTTCTTTATCAAGATCATATAACATTTCTTCAGCAATTTTTGTAAGCTTAACTTCTGTGTAACGCATAGCAGCAGCTGGGTCTCCATCTATTGAACCAAAATTTCCCTGACCCTTAATTAAGGGATATCTCATTGCGAAATCTTGTGCCATTCTAACAGTTGCTTCGTAGATTGCACTATCACCATGAGGGTGATATTTACCCATTACTTCTCCAACAACTTTTGCTGATTTTGAGAATCTGGCTGTTGAGTTTAGTCCCAAACGATGCATTGTGTATAAAATTCTTCTATGGACAGGTTTTAAACCATCTCTAACATCAGGTAGTGCGCGTGAAACAATAACAGACATTGCGTAATCAAGGTACGCTGTTTTCATTTCTGCTGATAGTTCTGTATCGATTATTTTTTGGTCCATAGACTTTTTCTTTTATATAAACTTTTTAAAGTAAAAATGGTGCAATAAGTAAAGCAACAATATTTACAACTTTTATCATTGGGTTAATAGCTGGTCCGGCTGTATCTTTGTATGGATCTCCGACTGTGTCTCCAGTAACAGCACATTGATGTGCAAAGCCACCTTTTCCTCCAAAATTTCCTTCTTCAATATATTTTTTGGAATTATCCCATGCTGCTCCTCCAGTGGTCATAGAGATTCCTACAAAAAGTCCTGTTACTAAGCTTCCGACTAAAAGTCCACCTAAAGCTTTTGGACCAAGCAAGAATCCAGTTAAAATTGGAGCTGCTACTGTAATTACAGTTGGCAAAATCATCTCTTTTATTGCAGCTTTTGTAACAATATCAACTGCCTTTGCATATTGAGGTTTAGCTTTGCCTGTCATAATGCCTTTTATTTGTTTAAATTGGCGTCTAATTTCGTTTACAAGAGTTACCGAAGCCTTTCCAACAGCTTCCATAGCAAGAGCTGCAAAAAAGTAAGGTAATGCTCCTCCAATAAATAATCCAATTAAAACATATGGATCAGAAAGTGAAAAGCTAGTTTGTAAATCAATTCCTTTGTTATTTTTCAAAAGCTCTTGAGTATAACTTGCAAAAAGTACTAGAGCTGCAAGTCCTGCAGATCCAATAGCATATGCTTTTGTAATAGCTTTTGTAGTGTTTCCAACAGCGTCAAGTGGATCAGTGATATTTCTAACTTTTTTATCCATCCCTGCCATTTCTGCAATTCCTCCTGCATTATCTGTTATTGGTCCAAATGCATCAATTGCAACAATTATTCCTGAAAGAGATAACATACTCATAGCTGATATAGCAATTCCGTAAAGACCAGCTAAAGTATAAGATAATAAAATTCCTCCAGAAATTAATAATATTGGTGCAAGAGTTGATTTCATTGAAATTGCAAGTCCAGCAATTACATTTGTTCCATGTCCAGTTAATGAAGCAGATGCTATTGTTTTAACTGGTGAAAAAGATTTGGATGTATAAAATTCTGTGATAACAACCATTCCTAAGGTTACAACAATACCAACTACTGCTGTATAAAAAATGTTTATAGCTGGAATAATGTTTCCAGTTATTGTTAAGCCTTCAGGAAATAATCTAATTGTTAAAAAATAAAACCCAATTAAAGCAAGAATTGCTGCCGCCCCAAGACCTTGGTATAGTGCAATCATAATTCCTTTTCCTTTTATTTGAACAAACCAAGTACCAACAATACTTGCAATTATAGAAATTGCTCCTAAAAGTAATGGATACAAAAGCACTGTATTATTGTTTGGAAGTATTAAATTTCCTAAAATCATTGCAGCAACTGCAGTAATAACATATGTTTCAAAAAGATCTGCTGCCATACCTGCATCATCACCAACATTGTCTCCAACTAAATCAGCAATAACTCCAGGATTTCTTGGATCATCTTCTGGAATTCCTTTTTCAATTTTTCCAACCATATCTGTTCCAACATCAGCTGATTTGGTGTAAATTCCACCACCAAGTCTGGCAAAAACAGAAATTAATGAACTTCCAAAACCAAGAGCAACTAAAGGTTGTAATGTTTCGCTTGTGTATTTTCCAAGTATTAAATAAAAGCCAGATACAGATAAAAGAGCAAGTCCGGCAACTAAAAGCCCAGTAACTGTTCCACCTGAAAATGCAAGATTAAAGGCTTCTTTTAGTCCTTTTTTTGCAGCTTGTGCAGTTCTAACGTTGCTTTTTACCGCAACATTCATTCCGATAAAACCTGCTAAAGCTGAAAAACTTGAACCAATTGCAAACCCAACTGCACTCCAAATACCAAAGACATAAAAAATCAAACCTAAAACAATAACACCAATTAGAGCAACAACTTTATATTGTCTGCTTAAGTAAGCAGATGCCCCCTCAGATATTGCATCAGATATGCTATTCATTTTGTCATCACCACGTGGAGAAAGCATTACTTTATAGGTTAAATAAAACCCATAAATAATTGATAATATGCTAACCAAAATGGTTAGATTTAAAGGACTTGAAAGTACGTTTAACATACTTATTTTTTTAAATTTTTAAATGTCTAAATTGGCTGTTTTAGCATGGGTAACAATAAATTTTTTTCTTGGTGGAACTTCGTCACCCATTAACATAACAAAAGTTTGATCAGCAAGCTCTGCATCATCAACTTTAATTTTTTTCAAAACTCTTTTTTCTGGAATCATGGTTGTTTCAGAAAGTTGTTCTGGATTCATTTCTCCTAAACCTTTATATCTTTGTACCATTGGATTTCCTTGATATTTAGTTGCAAGTTCAGTGATAATTTTATTTTTTTCTTCGTCTGAATATGCATATTGAACATTTTTTTGAATTTGAATTTTGTAAAGTGGTGGTTGAGCTATGTATAAGTGACCATTTTCAACAACTGATTTCATGTGTCTATAGAAAAAAGTCAGAATCAGAGTTCTGATATGCTCTCCATCAACATCAGCATCAGTCATAATGATAATTTTGTGGTATCGAAGTTTTGCATAGTCAATATTTTCACCAATACCCATACCTAGCGCAATGACCAAATCTTTAATTTCTTTAAAAGCTAAAACTTTATCAAGATATGCTCTTTCTGTATTTAAAATTTTTCCTTTTAAAGGAAGGATTGCTTGGAATTTTCTATCTCTACCTTGTTTAGCTGAACCACCTGCAGAATCTCCTTCAACAAGGAATAACTCTGATTTTGAAGCGTCCTTTTCTTGACAATCTGCTAGTTTTCCAGGAAGAGTCATTCCCTCAAGAGCACCTTTTCTTAAAACTGCTTCTTTAGCTGCTTTTGCAGCTAGTCTAGCTCTTTGAGCGAGTAATACTTTTCCAATAATTTCTTTTACTCCTCTTGGATTTTCTTCAAAATATGTATCTAAATATTTTTTTGTTTCTTGCTGCACTATTGTTTGAAGTTCAGCGTTTCCTAATTTTGTTTTAGTTTGTCCTTCAAATTGTAAATATGAAGAAGGCATTTTGACATAAACTATTGCTGATAATCCTTCTCGAACATCATCTCCAGTTAATGAGTCTTCTCCATTTTTTATAATTTGTTCTTTTTTTGCATAATCGTTAATGGCTTTTGTAAGAGCGATTCTAAATCCTGTTAAATGAGTTCCTCCTTCTTGAGTGTTAATAACATTTACAAAAGACATAACATTTTCATTCATTGTGTCGTTATATTGAATAGCAATTTCAAGCTCTTTATCATCGATTTGTTTTTTAAAGTATATTGGTTCATGAAGGGTTTTTTTATTTTTATTTAAATCATGCACTAATGATAAAATTCCACCATCAAAATAATATCCTGCTATATCATTAGTTCTTTCATCTTTTATTTGGAAAAAAACCTTTGCGATAAGATAAGCTCTTTCTTTAACTTTCTTTTTAACTTGTTTAAATGCAAGTTCAGTTCCTTCTTTAAATATTGTTTCATCAGGTAAGAATGAAACAGCAGTTCCTCTTTCAAATGGAATGTTTAAAATTGATTCTTTAACTTCTTTTACAGGATAAACTGGGGTTCCAGTTTTAAATTCTTGGCGATAAATTTTTCCATCTTTTTTAACTTCAACGATTAGGTGGGTTGATAAAGCATTTACACAGCTTGCACCAACTCCATGAAGACCACCTGATATTTTATAAGTTTTTCCGTCAAATTTTCCTCCTGCATGAAGTTTAGTAAAAACAATTTCTAAAGCAGAAGTTTTATATTTTGGAATATTATCAACTGGAATACCTCTTCCATCATCAATAACAGTTAAATATCCATTTTTTTCAAGTCTTACGTGAATGTTGTTTGCAAATCCTCCAAGTGCTTCATCAATACCATTATCAATAATTTCTGATAAACAGTGATAAACTCCAGCCAATGAAGTAGTACCGATATACATAGCTGGTCTTTTTCTGACAGGCTCGAGTCCTTCAAGTACAACTATAGATTGTGCATCATAGTTTTGATTTGAAGTTTTTGAATCCATAGGGAAACAGTATATAGGATTTTAAGCACGAGTTCAAGCGGAAAAATGAATATAAAAACGAATAATTTAGCTATTCATTAAAAGTTCTCGAAGAGATTTTGGTTGGTTTTTCTTTTTATCAGAATTTTTAGATTTAGTTGGATTTTCTGCTTTGAATTTTTGAGCAGCTTCTTGTTTTTTTTGGAATTTTCCAACTTGACCTAAAGTATCAATATATCTTTTTTCTCCAGTATAAAGAGGATGACATTTACTACAAACTTCAACAAAAATTCTTTGTTTTGTAGAACCTGTTTTAAAAGTGTTACCACAAGAACAAATAACTTCTGCGTCGCTATAATAGTTTGGATGTATTCCTGATTTCATAAAGACAAATTATAACAAAAGATTAACAGTCTATCAAGGATAATTTTAAATATTGAAAAACAATTACATTTAATACATTATCTTAGGACAAAATGAATCGGATAGCTTTAAGCAATTTGCTTTTGCTACTTCTTCAAGTGTTGTTTTTGGTAAACATACATTACCATTGTAAGTTCCTTGTGATCCATCAAGACAGGTGTATGCTACATATTTATATTGTTCAGAAGTTGTAGTGCTAGTACATTTTTTTGAAACAGTTGCTTTATCAAGTCCTTTAGCACAATTGGTTTTTTCAACTTTAGCTGTTGGAGCAATTGGGTCAACTATTAATGGTGGTTGTTTGGTTGTAATAGTTGGAGCAATTGGGTCAACTATTAATGGTGGTTGGGCAATTAAAGTTGGTGCTATTGGATCTCCACCTGTAAAAGTTCCGTCACTAGCAGCATTTTTTGTTTTCTTTTGATAACAATCTAAAATACAATTTAATCTTTTTTGGTCATCGGTATTTGATGAACAAAGTTGAATACATGTTTGAGGTGCAGCCATACTTGTTGCTTTTGATCTTGAATCTAAATTTGTATTTATGGTAGTAACTGACAAAACAAAAAAACCAATTAAAATTCCAGCTAAGCCAATAAGTTTTTGATTTGAATTATTATTTTTCATATAAGAATTAATGTAATATAGTTTTTTTCTAAAATCAATAGTTTTGTTGAAGAAGTACTTTTTCCCATTTTCCTTGTTCAATTATTTCTTCTAAATTATGAAAGCTTTTGTTGATTCTGTGGTCTGTTAATCTATTTTGAGGAAAATTATAAGTTCTAATTTTTTCAGATCTTTCTCCTGTTCCAACATTTTTTACTAATGAATTTATGACTCCTCTTTTTTCTTCTTCTTTAAGTTGGTAGAGTTTGGCTGATAAAAGTTGCATAGCAATTTGTCGATTGGCTTGTTGAGATCTTTCTTGAGATGATGTTACGACGATTCCAGTAGATTTATGAATAAGTCTAACAGCTGTTTCTACCTTATTAACATTTTGTCCACCATGACCACCTGATCTAAAAAAATCCCAATCAACATCGGCAGGACTTATATTAAAATCTGATTTTATAACTTCTGGAAGTACTAAAATTACAGCAGTTGAAGTATGAATTCTGCCTCTTTTTTCTGTGTCAGGAATTCGCTGTACTCGATGAACTCCTGTTTCATTTTTAAAAATTTGAAATGCATTTTCTCCTTTTATTTTAATAATATTATCATCAACAGCAATAACCTTATATCCATTTCGATTGGCAAATTTAATGTAAGAATTTAGTAAATTTATCATCCAAATCTTTGCTTCTTCTCCCCCTACTCCAGGATTTGCCTCAATGATTGCAACATTGGGATTAATTAACATAATGAAGTTGTTAAATTATCTATAGAAACTTCTTTTTGTTCTCCATTTTTCATATTTTTAACCTTGATTATTCTTTTTTTTATTTCTTCAGGACCTAGAATCACAACAAAAGGAATTTTATTTTTGTCTGCATATTTAATTTGTTTATCAATTTTTTTTTCAGGATTTAAAAAAACCTCACAGGAAATATTATTTTTTCTAAAAAAAGTTGCAAGTTTAATACTATCTTCTAAAGTATCTGTATTAAATACAGTAATTAAAAATTTAGTTTTTTTACTTAAAAGATCTGGGATAAGATTTTTATCTTTTAAAAATTCCCAAATCACAACATCGGATGTCGCAAATCCAATTCCTGGAATTTTTTTAGACGCTCCGGTTGTTTCAAGAAGATTGTCATATCTTCCTCCACCAAGTAAAGATCTGTTCATTGATCCAATTTCTTTTACTTCAAAAACAAGTCCAGTGTAGTAATCCAAACCTCTAACAATATTTGGATTTATTTTTATGTATTTTTCTACTCCAAAAAATCTTAATAATTTAAATAATTCTTCAAAATATGCTTCTTTGCTAAAATCAGTTTTTAATAATTTGATTAATTTTTCAAAAATTTCACGCGACACTCCTTGGTCTAAAATTAATTTTTCAAAAATTTCTGGTTTTATCTTATCTTTTTTATCAATTATTGAAATTATTTCTTTTTGAATATTTTTTGAAATCTTAATTTCTTCAAGTTTTTGTTGAATAAATTCTCGTGAATTAATATATAAAACAAAGTCTTTTTCTGTTGCTCCAAAATTTTTGAAAATTGAAACGGCAGTTGTTAATATTTCAGCGTCTTGTAAGATATTTTTTTCACCTAAAATATCAAAGTCACCTTGATAAAATTCTCTTTCTCTACCTTTTTGAGGAGCTTCATATCTGAATCTTAAACCAAGATTAAAAAGTTTTAGTGGATAAATTTGTGTTTGTTCTTTTGCGGCGACTATTCTTGCAAGGGATGGTGTCATTTCTGGTCTCATTACAAAAGTCTTTTCATTTTTATCTTTAACTAAAAAAGTTTGTTTTTCAACAAGCTCTTTGGAAGTTTTGTTTAAATAAAGTTCTAAGCTTTCAAGAAGAGGTCCATCATAATTTTCAAAACCAAAAAGATTCGCCACATTCTTTAACTTTTCAAAAATAAAGTTTTGAATGGCTTTATCGGTAGGATACAAATCTCTAAAACCTTTAATTGGTTGTAAATTTATTTTCATAAAATTTACTAAATTATATCATTTAAGAGGGTTTTTAGCAGCTTTTTGAGGTTTTATAAAAAAATAATAGTTAACGCTAATGGTTATTGTATAAAGAAGTAAAAAAGAAGAAATATATGGAAAATTAAAAAATATCAATTCAAAAAGTATTAAAATACATAAAGTATTAAATAAAAAATATCCATAAGCAAAATATTTCCAAAATTTTTCTTTATCAAATTTAGACATATGTATTTAAAAAAATTATTAAATAATTTTTTAATATGTCTATTGTTCAACAGACTCTTTAGAATATGAGTCTTTTGTTCAATCAACCGTATAAATTATTTTTCAAATTCTTGTTCATAGTTTTTTTCTAGAACAAAAATTTTTACCATTTCTCCAGTTTTTGTTGAGACATCACTATGAGAACTGATGACTTTATGGCTAGTTATTTCTTCAATCACTTTTCCAAGTTTATCAGTTGTAATTTCATGTAATGCTTTTCTAATATCTTTAACAAGATTAATATTATTTTTATCATCAAGAAGTCTTTCTTCGATTGGAAATAAATTTCCTTTTATTCGAATAATAACAAGATCTTCTATTATATAAGTTTTGGCTTCTTTAGGACCACTTTTTAAGTTTTCAACATAAAAAGCGATTGTTTTTTTGGTTATTTTATCTTCAATTTGTCCTTTGGTTAAATTTTCCATATTTTAAATTAAAAAAAACCAGCACTTATTTGGCGCTGGTATACAACCTAACAATCTGTTTTGATTTTTGTGTTGTCCACCTTTATACACGCTTAATTGTATAATAATTTAAGTTAAAAATCAATTTATTCAAAGTTAGAAAGGCTAATTTCTATTTCTTTAACTTCGTTATTTCTCCAAAATTTTAATTTAACTTTGTCTCCAACTTTTTTGTTTACAACCAATTTTTGTAGAGCTTGATCATCAGATCCTTGAATTCTTTTTCCATCAAATTCGATAATAATATCTTCAAGCTGCAGATTGGTTTTTGCAGCTGGAGAATTTTCAATTACCTCAGTTATGTACGCACCTTCTGGAAGATTATTTAAAACAGCTGTTTGTCTATCGATCATTTTATATCTTATCCCAATAAATGGATGTTCTATTTTTCCACCTGCTTGATTAAAATTTTCGATTAGTTTTTTTACAATATTAACTGGTATTGCAAATCCAATATTTTGACCTTCTTGTGCAACTGCAGTATTTATTCCAATTACTTCACCTCTAATATTCAAAAGTGGTCCACCACTGTTTCCAGGAGAAATAGCTGCGTCAGTTTGAATTACATTATCAAGTTTTTCAACTAATCCTTCAAAAGGTGATCCAGCAGTAATTCCTCGTCCAAGTCCAGATATAATTCCTGACGTAACAGTATTTTTAAATTCTCCAAGAGGAGTTCCTATTGCAATGGTTGTTTGACCAAGTTTTAACTTTGATGAATCACCAAGTTTAAGAGGTTTTAGGTTTTTTGCATTAATTTTAATTAATGCTAAATCGTTAAGTGGGTCTTTATAAATTTTTTCAACATCATATTTTTTATCGTCATTTGTTAATATTTTGTAAGCTGCTTCAGTATCTGATACTACATGTTTGTTTGTAATAATTAATCCGTTATCCGATACTACAAAACCTGATCCAATATTTTGCTCAATATTATTTTTTTTACCTGGTATTTTTTTGAAGGGGTTTGAAAAATTGAATGGGTCAATGGTAAACAAATCTCCTTGATTTGTAGTTTTTATAATTCCAATAGTAACAACTGATGGCATTGTATCTTCAACTGCTTTAACAATACTTGATTCTTCATGTATGGTATTTTGATAGTAAGAAGTGTTATTATTTTTTAGATCTTTCAAAGCTGTAGGAATTTTTTTTATATCATCAATGCTTTTAATTTCTGGAAGAATATTGTAGTAGTATCCAATACTGTAAACAATTACGATGATAGAAATAAAAAGAAATATTTTTTTCATAGATTAAGTTTATAAACTAATAATTCAACAGGTATGTTTAATTATTTTAAAACCTCTTCTATTGCTTTTTCAAGCTGTGTATCAGTTTCTCTTGTGATTGTATTTCCTTCTTTAATATTTAAATCTACTTTTATGTCAGGTTCTACTCCTTTTCCGTTAATCCAATCTCCTTTTGGTAAAACCCATTTTGCGATTGTAACATGAAGTCCTGCTCCACCAGTTAAGTCAAGAGCTTCTTGTACTGATCCTTTTCCAAAAGACTTTTCTCCAATTAATTTTGCACGACTATAATCTCTAAGTGCTCCAGATAAGATTTCTGAGGCAGATGCTGATCCTTTATTGATTAAAACTGTTACAGGAATATCAAGCAATTGTCCTTGTCTTAAAACTTTATATTCTTCGTTTGATCCATCTGTTGATTCTTGTTTGACTATCATTTTTCCCATAGGTAAAAAGTCTGATGCAATATAAACTGAACTTTGAAGATACCCACCTGGATTGTCTCTAAGGTCTAAAACCATTCCTGATAATTCTTTTTTATTCCATTTTTCAGAAATTTCTTCAACTGCTTTGTCCCATTCTGCATTACTATCGTCTCCAAACTTTGTTAATTTTAAAATAGCAATATTTTTATTATTTTTATTTTCAAACGACAATTCTACTGAGGATACAATAATTTGATCTCGAGTTATTTCAAAATCTTTCTCTTCATTATTTCGCAATACTGTAATTTTTACTTTTGTTCCTTTTTCTCCTCTAATTTTTGATACTGCAAAAGGTAATGTCCATGATTCTGTTGACTCATTATTTACCTTTATAATAACATCTCCAGAATTAATACCTGCTTTTTCAGAAGGTGAATTTTTGATTGGGGCTATTATTGTAATTTTGCCATCTTTTAAACCAAGCTGTGCTCCAATTCCTTCAAATTTACCACCTAAGTCATCTTTGCTTTGTTTATTTTCGTCAGGAGTAAGGAAAAAAGTGTATGGATCCTCAAGTGAAGCAACCATTCCTTTTATTGCACCAAAAAACATTTTTTTTGAATCAAGCTTTTTTTTATCAACAAACTTTTGTTCAACTTTTTCCCATGTATCCCAAAAAAGAGAAAAATCAATACTTTGAAGTTTTTTATTATTAGATTTTGTGTTAAGAATATTTAAGTTTGAAGTTTCGATTTTTGAGTTATTCGCATTGTATTCTCCAAGTTTATATCCAGAACCAAATATAAAAATAGTAATTGAAAAAATAAGAAGAATTTTAGTCAATTTATTAAGATTCATAGGATATAAGTTTATATTAAAAATCATACAAAACCAATACTTTTTCAAGTTTCGAGATAAATGCATTTTTATTTTTTAAAGAGATTATTTTATTAAAGTCAGCTTTATTTTTTAATTTCGCATAAATTATTTTTGATTCATCAATTGATTCTTCAACAAAAATAAACGCCTTTGCTCCAAGAGCTTTGCATTTAGATACTAATGAGTTGTTTGCTTTTTCACAAATTACTATTTTATTTTCAACTTGCTCTTCATGAATTGCAAAAAAATCATCGTCAGATTTAATAACAAATATTTCTTCTCCAAAATCATTATTTGCATTTTCAAGAGAAAATTCGTGGCCATTTTTTAATTCTATTGTAATAAGATTATCTTGCATTTTTTCTAATACACCTGAGAAAAAAGAATTTATTATTTGTTTTGAGGATTTTTCATGTGAAATAATTATTGATCCATCTTCATGATTTATTTCCTTTAAATAACCTTCAACATCACATGTAAAATTAGTTGAAGAAAAAAAAGATTTTTTTTCAGCTACAATATCTCCTTTTTTAATAAAATCTCCAATATTTTTTTTAAGTGAGTCAAAAATTTTATTTGGATTAATGTTGATTTTTTCAGTAATAAAAATTTTAATTTCTTCTTTATTTTCAATTTCAAAAAGCGGTTCATTAAAATTTATTTTATCTCCTATTTTAAAATTAATTTTGGCTTTTTCTGGAATAGATAAATTAACTAACATAGAAAAAGTATATCAAAACAGGTTTTTAATTTACTACTTAAAATTATTGTCCTTGATATGAGGTATATGGAAGAAGGGCTAAAAGTCTTGCGTATCTAACTTGTTTAGCTAAAAATCTTTGATGATGTGCGCAAAGATTATTTTTTTCTTTTTGAGAAATTTTCATTCTTGCTGTTAAAAACTTTTCAAGATTTTCAATATCTTTAAAGCTTGGATTGATTTTATGCTGACAAAAAAAACACTTATTCATTATTTTTATATATAAATTTAAAATGGTATATCATCCGGATTAACTTTTTCATCTCCGATATGATCGTTTGAAACTGCAACTGATTCATCAATTGGAACTTCTTCATGATCTTCATTTGTTTTTATTTCTTTATGATTTTCTGTTCCTTCAAGTTTTCTACCACTATCAAAAACAATGAAATCATCTAAAACTATTTCTGTTACTGATCTTTGATTTCCATCTTTTCCAGTATAATTTCTGTAAGTAATTCTACCTACAACATAAACTTTTTTACCTTTTGTTAATAGCTTTGCACAAAGTTCGCCAAGTTTTTGCCAGGCTACTATTCTATGAAATTGAACTTCTTCTTTTTGTTCTCCGTTTACAGTAGTCCAACTTCTGTTAGTGGCTACTCCAAATGTACAAACAGCTGTTCCGTTTGGTGTGTATTTAAGTTCTGGATCTCTTGTTAAGTTTCCGATGAGTTCTATTCTATTCAATGATCTGCTTGACATATTAAATAATTTTAAATTTTTAATAATAAACTTCTTAATACATCTTGATTGATTGCAAGTTTATTCTTAAAAGCTGCTGTGTTTTTTATTGGAAGAGTAATTTTCCATACAAAATAGAAACCAAAAGAATTTTTATTGATTGGATAAGCTAATTTTTTCTTACCCCAAACTTCTTTAGTTTCGACTGTTCCAGATAAATTTTCAATTTCCTGGGTTATTTTATTGAGGATTTCTAACTTCTCTTCTTTAGTAATGAAGATAAGTTCGTATTTATTATTCATAATCTCTTTTACTTTTTAAAACAATATAATTTATCAAAAGAAAGGCAAAAAATCAAGGCTTTTTTATATTTTGTCTTTTTTATACATAAAAAACAAAGTTATTGCAATGAGAACAATAATCATAAACAAGACTATTAAAGTAAATAGAATTGAATTTGAGTTGTTTATCTCTTTTTGATTTGTTTGTATATTTTGATTTGTTGCTTTTTGTTGAGTGTTGTTTGATTTAGCTTCTACGTAACTAATTAATGGTTTATTGTTTTTTGTTGCTGTCATTAAGTTTATTTTATTTTCAGCTAAATATTTATTGTTGCTTTTTGCAAAGTCCACAATGGAATTTGTTACTAGTATTTTTTTTGTTACTGAATCAACTATTTCAATTTTATAGTTAAATACTGGGATATATTTTGGATCAATGGTAAATTTTCCATTTTCATCTGTTTTTGTTTCATAATATGTTTTATCAGACATTGTAAGTTTAAGTCTAACTATTGAATTTGAAAGAACTTTACCGTTTTTATCTTTAGCTATTCCTTCGATATAAGATGGGATTGGATCAACAAAAAATGAAGATCCTTTTACTGCTTTGTTTAATGTTTGTGCTAGAACCTCTTTTGGTAGGAAGTATTTTTCAATTTTGTTTAGTATATTCATGAACTGTGTTGTGGTAGATTTTTTTGTTAAATCTACTTTTTCAAAAGAAATTTCAATTTGACTATCTGCTTCAATTTTGGAGTTATCTAGAACAACAGAATATCCTCCCCACTTATTAGCTTTAGTTATGCCAATGTCTTTTCCGTTTTGAATAAAGTGAATTATTGTTAAAGGATGGGACACTCTACCTGAGATTAGAGTTTTAGCACCATTTCTAACAACCCCATAATTTATTTTAGTTGGATTTGCAGTATATGGTTTTCCGTTTAGAGGTTTTAAAGCAATATCTTTATGAACGGGAGTTCCTTTTTCAATTATTTGCTCGTTTGTTGATTTTAATAAATTTGAATAAGCTTTTGTGTAATTTGAATCAATATCATTACTCGATGCAATAGAATAATTTGATAAAAGATTTGGATTTAAATAATAAGTACCTGCAGGTACAACAAAATTAAAAACACCATCTTCTTTAGTGTTTTGAGGATTGGTAACCATAGGAAGATTTACTAGTTTTTTATTATTATCAAGCAAGCTTACTCCAATATTAGGAATTGGCTCTAAAGAAACCGCATCAAACACTCTTCCATATGGGTCTATTTTTACTGGAATAACAAGTGAGGCGCAATTTTTTGGATCATCAGGAAAAATTATTTTTTCATATTGAACTGATTTAGCTGCGCTGATTTCTTGATCGTTTAATAGGTAAATTCCATAAAAAACATAATTATTACCTTCAGATAAGTTTATATTAACATTGAATTTGGCAGTTCCTGTTTCTGATTTGATTGGATTAGTAATGCTTGTTGAAAAGTTTAAGGAATTATCAGTTGTTATTCCTAATAAATTATCATTAGTTGCATTTCCGGTTGTACAGATAAAATTATTAGAAGTTAGTTTACATGCTACGATATAAACAGGATGATTTATTGGAAGATCATTACTTGATAGTTCAACAACATTATTTCCTTTATTTACAAATGAAAAACATTTAGTAATTTGCGATGATTTTATAATATCTCCAGCACTGTCTTGAGCTTGATTTGTTAAAGTTGTTTGAGCAAATGTAACTGGTGAAAAAAAATTACAACTCAAAAAAGAAAAAAATCCAAAAAAAATAAATATATATTTTTTCATATTATTCAATTTGAGAATGTTGCCTTTTATAAAAATAAATAAAAGTAATAACTATTACTATAATAATAGAAAATAAAACCATCAAAGTAAATAGGACAGAATTTGATTTAATCTGTTCTTTTGTGGTTTTTTGAGGCTCTGTTTTATTGATTATGTTTTTATCTATAGTATTGTTTGATGTGTTTTTTATAATTAATTTTTTGTTGTCTTTTGTTGCTGTCATTAAGTTTATTTTATTTTCAGCTAAATATTGAAAATTACTTTTTGAAAATTCTGTTATTGTGTAATTTTTTACATTTTCTTTTGTTTGAGGATTAACAATTTCAAGTCGATATGCAAAAGCTGGAATATATTTTGGATCAATTGTAAACTTTCCATTTTCATCAGCTTTTGTTTGATAATAAATTTGATCAGAGTTGGTAAGTTTTAGGTTAACATATGAATTATTAGCTATATTGTTTTGGCTGTCATATGCTATTCCTTCTATGTAAGAAGGAATAGGATCGATAAAAAAACCTGAACTTTTAGTAGCTTTGTTTAATGTTTGTGCATTCGCTTTTTCAAAAAAATTAAATTTAGCTAATATTCTTTCAAAAATGTTTAATGTTTGAGCGTTACCAGATAAATCTACCTTTTCAAAATCAACTTTAATTTGAGTATTTGGATCAATTTTGCCAATGTCTATAGATACTTTATAAGCTCCCCATCTATTAGAGTTTGTATACCCAAGTTGTTTTCCATTTTGAGAAAATTTAACTATTGTTAGAGGATGAGATACTCTTCCTATAACAACCATTTTTTCTCCTACTCTAATTGTTCCATAATTTATTTTAGTTGGATTAGCCCTGTATGGAGGATTATTTCCTGGATCAAGAGCAATGTCTTTGTGAGTTGGTTCTGAAATGCTTTTTTCAAAGACTTTTTCATCAGGTGATTTTAAGATATCTGAATATGCTCTTATGTAGTTTGGATTTATGGCAGAGGCGCTGGCAAAAGTATAATTATTTAAAGTTGGATTTAAATAATAAAATCCAACCGGAACAACAAAATTAAAGATTCCATCTTCTTTTGTTGTTTGTGGATTAACTAACATGGATATGTTTAAGTGTTTTTTTTCATTATTTAAAATTTCGACAGAAATATTAGGAATTGGCTCTAAAGAAACCGCATCAAATACTCTTCCATATGGATCTCCACCTCCTCCACCTCCTCCACCATCTCCTCCTCCACCATCTCCTCCGTCAGAATCAGGAGGTACTGCTGTTGGAGTAACTGGTCCAGGTGTTGCTGTTGGAGCTGGTGTTGCTGTTGGAATAATAAATTTTACTCCAACACATTCAGTCAAATCTTGATCAAAAAAATTAAAAGCACCCATTTGTAAACTCTTTGCATTGCCCTCAGGGTTATTAGCGTCAAGCAGAATGGTTCCATAAAAAAGATGTGTCTGTCCATATGCTAAATCAACACTTGCAGTTGTGTTAATTTTTCCATCAGTTGAAACGACTGGGTTACTTCCAATAATAGTAAAATTTGGTGGGTTTGAGGTTGTAATTCCCAATAAATCGTCATTAGTGGTACTACCTGTTGTGCAGATGAAATTATTTGCTGTTGGGATACAATCTACTATGTAAATTTTTTGACCTGTTGGATAATCTTTACCTGATAGTTCAGCTTTTCCAGTATCGATTGATTTAGCAGTTAAACATCTTCTGATTTGTGGTTTTTTAATTATTCCACCAGTATCAAGTCCTGTTTCATTTTCTAAATACCCGTCATCAGCTGCAAAAATATTAACAGGAATAAATAAAAAAATTGCCAATATAATGATTATTTTTCTAAGCTTTTTTATCATTTTGATTGTGTCTACTTATATTTAACCAGTTTTTAGCACTACTTGTCAAATGGGAAAAGATATTGTATATAATAATTTTATATGGAAAATATAAATGCAAAAAACACAATTTTAATCTGTTCAATTATTTTAGTTTTTTTATGGGTTGTTAAGGTTTTTGATATCTCTTATCCCTTAACTATAGTTTCAACAAACAAATCAACAGAATTATCTGTTGTTGGAGAAGGAAAAGTTGATGTTTTGCCAGATACTGCTTATGTTGAGCTTGGTATTTCTGCTTTTAGTCCTGATTCAGTAGATAAGGTTGAACAAAAAATTAGCGAAACAAATAATTCGATAATTAATGCTCTTGGATCATTAGGTATAAAAAAAGAAGATATTAAGACTTCAAATTATTCAATTAATCCTGAATATAATTATGAAGATAAAATTAATAAAATCTCTGGATATAACGGAAATGTTACTTTAACAGTTAAGATTAAGGATGTTAAAAAAGCATCGCTTGTTTTAGGAATGGCCACAAAAGCTGGTGCAAATCAAGTTTATGGATTAAGATTTTCTGTTGAAAACCCAAGTATTTATAGAGAAAAAGCAAGAAACAATGCAATAAGTAATGCTAAAGAGCAAGCACAAAAAATGGCAAAAACCCTTGGAATAAACTTAGGAAAAATATCTAATATTATTGAATCATCTCCTGGTTCAATTGCTCCATTTTATGCAAGAACAATGGATGCTAAGGGTTTAGGAGGTGCAGAATCTATAAGTGCCAATATAGAAACTGGATCTCAAACAATTACCTCAACCGTAACCTTATATTTCGAAAAGAAATAATTGTTATTTTTTTTATTTCTTGAAATTTGACAACTAATTGTATGATAGTGTATGATATATGATAACGTATGACAGAAAAATTAGTTGCTAGAAATCTAGAAAGCGAAAAAACCAAGGTTGAATTATTTAAAAACCAATATGGTTTAGTAGTTAATACTAATATTAATAATAAATTACTAAATGGTTTTTATCCTTTTCCAAAAATAACTGCAAACTATAATGAAATTGGGTTGGACATTGTTCATCGATTAGTCTTTAATCCTGATCTTTTACTTTTTCCAACACAATCTGATTTTAATTCTTTTGCAGCTTTTTATTCAGACTTTGAAGCAGAAAGACAAGAGAAGTATAGTTTTAATAATTTGCACACTATTGGGTTTAAACATATAAGCACAAAAACTGAAGTATCAAAAGTACTTGGAAAATCAGTTATTTTACCTTTTTTTATTCCTTCATCAGAATTTGAGCAAGAAAATATCGAGAATTTAAAAGAAAAATTTAAAGGACAAAACGTTTTTGGAACAGAATTAGGTAAAAATTTTTATAACGTGTCAGATATAATCCCTGAAAATAATCAACTTTCTATTATTGAAAGCTATATTAATTTATGTGAAAACAATCCAGATTTAAATGCATCTTTATTAATTTGGGGTGGTACAAATGATAATCCACAATATGTTAAAGATTTAAAGAGCATAGTTAATCAAATTGAGGATGTAAATATAAAAAACAAAATAAGAATAATTGCTGAAGATAATAACAAAAAACATAATGTGTTACCAAATGTTTTTGGAGATGTTTTTATAGATATATCAGATAAAGCAACTTACAATACTCATCTTTATGAAGCTATGATGTCTGGAAAAGCTGTGATTGCTAAGGGAGTAAGAGCTGTAAAAGAGCTTATTCCTGATAATGGATATTTATATGTAAATGAATATTACGCACCTGCAAAGCTTGATAAAAGAATGGAGCAGTTTGTAACCAATCCTGATTTTATAAGACAAGCTGGATTAGCAAATTCTCTTTCGGCAAAAAGATTCACTGAAGCTGGCTTTACAGAAGAATTAATGAAATTACTCAAATAATATTATAAATTTTAAAAATAAAAAATATGGAAAATAGAACAATAGATTTTTCAAAAATACAACAGGAAAGAATGGAAAAAAGAAATGCTTTAATAGCACAAAAAAAACTTTTATCACCAAAGCTTGAAGAATTAAGAGAAAGTGATAATAAGGGAATAAAAATAAAGATTCCATATGTGGTTGTTTTTCCAAAAGAACAAGTACAGGAAGAAGCTATTTAAACTTTGTTTATTTTTTTGCACTTTGAACAGGAAGAATAGTTTTCGCAAACTGTTTTCCCACAAGTTATTTTTTTGTTTCCAAAAAGCATAATTACTCGTTCAACATGCCTAAGTAGAGATCCTTTTAAATATATAAGGTCATTTTTTTGAGCAATTTTATTTAAAATTTTTGCAGCCTCAAAAACGTCTTTTGCCCAAAAAGCATTACTTTTATTTAAAATCTCGTCATAAACATATTTTTGGTTTGGACCAATACAAATTATTGAATTAATATTTAGTTTGTTGATTAATTTACCAATATTTCTATGTTCCTCTTCTGGATTAACCAATTCGCCCATTTCAGCTAAAATTGCAATTTTGTTTCCTTTTTTAAGCTTAATATTTGATAAAGTTTCAAGCCCAAATTTTGTTGAAATAGGATTTGCTCTTAATCCATCATTTAAGATTAAAGTTTCTCTTGGTCCGTGTTCTAAACTCATTCTTCCTGTTAGTGGCTTAATTTCATGTAATTTTTTAATAAATTTTTCTTGTGGGATATCTAATATTTTTGACACAGCATAAGCTGCCATAATATTATAAATTTGATGATTACCTATGAGTTGTGATTTAATTTCTATCTTTTTTTTATTGTCATAAATATTAGCTTTTATGCCTAAAAGATTAATCTCCATTTCCTTAGGATCAAAATAAATTTGACAATTTTTTTTATCAGAACCATAAAAAATTATTTGTGCTTTTGTTTGGTTGATCATTTTTCTAACATATTGGTCATCATAATTTAAAATAGCAAAACCATTATTTGGAAGAGCTCTAATTAATTTAGTTTTTTCTGTTATTAAATTATTTAGTGAGCCAAAATGTTCATCGTCGGTATGAACTGTAGATATTCCGGTTATGATAGCGATTTTCGGTTTTACAATTTGAAGATGAATATCCATTTCATTTAAATGGTCAACACCAAGTTCAAAAATTACATATTTAGTCCAAGGTTTTGTTTTTAAAGCAGTAATTGGAACATTGTAAATAGTATCTAAATTTGTATCCGTTAATACAGTTCTTCTATTGGGTAATATTTTTTTTACTATATAGCTAGTATTTGTTTTTCCTTGGCTTCCAGTTATTGCAATTTGAATGATTGGCATAAGATTTAGCCAATTTTTTGCAACTACCCTTCTTGAAATATGAAATATTTTTTTTAAAAAATTAGGATTATGTGACATTTTATTTTTTGATAATTTTTGAACCAGTTGGTAAATCTTCAATTAAATACCCTTTTTCTAATAGTTCATTTCTAATTTTATCTGCCTCAATGTATTTTTTTTCATTTTTTAAAATGTTTCTTTTTTGAAAAAGTTCTTCAATCTCTTTTGAAATTTCTTTATTTATTGTCTCTTCTTTATTCAGATCTAACCCCAATATCTGATCTAGTTCGATTAATAAATCATATTTATCACTTGCTGGAATATTAGATTTTAAAATTTCAGGGATTATTGAA
>CAZWRH010000014.1:0-20736 GCA_964636045.1 uncultured Gammaproteobacteria bacterium
AGGGTTGGGCTGTTCGCCCATTAAAGTGGTACGCGAGCTGGGTTCAGAACGTCGTAAGACAGTTCGGACTCTATCCAGTGTAGACGCATGGATTTTTGAGGGGGCCTTTTCTTAGTACGAGAGGACCAGAAAGGAGAAATCACTGGTGTATCAGTTGTCAAACAATGGCATTGCTGAGTAGCCAAATTTCTACGTGATAAACACTGAAAGCATATCAAGTGTGAAGCACACCCCAAGATAAGAAATCCCAATTTAGTCTCCTTGTAGATGACGAGGTTGATAGGTGCGTGATGTAATTAAAGTAATTTATTTAGTCTACGTATACTAATAGACGATCATGTCCCACAAATCAGAACTTATTTTTGTTCTATACCTTCCAAATTTTAAATATTCACTGTTGAATTTTATTATTCCTTTGTTTATTATCATTAGTTATGAAGTTGATTATTGTCGAGTCTCCAACGAAAGCAAATACTTTTAATAAATTCTTAAAGAAGAATAAATCAGAATTTCAGGTTGAAGCCTCATATGGTCACATTAGAGATCTTCCAGAAAAAAAACTTTCAATAGATGTTGATGGTGATTTTCAACCAAAATACGAAGTATCTCCTAAAAAAAAGGACGTTGTTGCAAAAATTAAAAAATTAGCAGAAACTGCTGATCAAGTAATTCTAGCAACTGATGCAGACCGCGAAGGAGAAGCAATTTCTTATCATATTGCCTATATTTTAGGATTTATTAAGGAAAAATGGCCAAAAGCAAATCTTATAAAATCTGATAAAGTAAAAAGAATTGTTTTTCATGAAATTACTGAAGAAGCTTTAAATGAGGCTCTAAATAAACCTTCCGAATTAAATATTAATTTAGTTGATAGTCAACAAACTCGACGTATATTAGACAGAATTGTCGGATATAAACTATCGCCATTCCTGTGGAAAAAATTAGGTAAAAGATGGCTATCTGCAGGACGTGTTCAAACTGTTGCTTTAAGATTTATAGTTGAGCGAGAAAAAGAAATAAAAAAATTTGCATCAGAACCATTTTTTAAGATTTATGGTTTTTTTGGAAACAGTGATGAACATAAAGCAAAGCTTATTTCAAAAAATAATATAAAGTTTGAAAAAAGTTTTTCTTTAGAACTTTTTGACGGTAAATATACTTTTACTAAAACAACTATTGATAAAACAAATGTTGATTTAATAAAAACAGATTTAGAATCAGACACGTATAAAATTTCTGATATTACAGAAAATATTACAAAAAGATTTCCTTCTCCTCCTCTTATTACTTCAACATTACAACAAGAAGGATCTAAATTGTTTGGTTTTTCCTCAAAAATAACAATGAGAATTGCACAAGACCTATACGAAAGAGGTTTGATTACTTATCACAGAACTGATTCATATAACTTGTCGCAAAAATTTTTAGCTGAAGCAAAAAATTTTATTCAGACAAATTTTGGAAATGATTATATCCTACCTGAACCAAGATTTTTTAAAGCTAAATCAAAGTTAGCACAAGAAGCTCATGAGGCTATTAGACCTACAAAATTAGTTATAGATCCAGACATGGGAGAGCTTTCACCAAGACATAAAAAAATATATGATCTAATTTTTAGAAAAGCTGTTTCAACACAAATGAAAGAAGCAGAAGTTAAAACTATTAAGATTAAAATCTTGTCAAAAAAAGAATACTTATTCGAAACTTCCTGGGAAGAAATAGTGTTTGATGGTTTTATGCGTCTTTATGATACAAAAAAAGTCGCACACAAAAATATCTCAATAAAAATAAATGATGCAATCGACTTAAAAAAATTAGATATTGCAGAAAATATGACACAGGCTCCTCCAAGATATAATGAGGCTTCTCTTATCAAAACTCTTGAAGAAAGAGGCATTGGTAGACCTTCTACATATGCGCCAACAATATCAACAATACAAGATAGGAAATATGTCGAAAAAAATGAAAGTAGATTTTCACCAACTATTTTAGGAACAGCTGTTTGCGACTATCTAGTTTCTGCATTCCCTCAAATGTTTGACATAGATTTTACTGCTAATATGGAAGATGACCTTGACCAAATTTCTGAAGGAAAAAAAGAAATTGTTGAGTTTTTAACAAATTTTTATCGACCTTTAGAAAAACTAATGGAAAAACAAAAAGATGATAAAACATATATTAATGTCCAGGAATTAACTGAAGAAAAATGTCCAAGATGTGGAAAATTTTTGCTTATTAGATATTCAAAATTTGGTAAATTTTTAGCTTGCTCCGGATATCCAGATTGCAAATTCACAAAACCGTTTATCGAAAAAACCAATAAAAAATGTCCAAAATGTGGAGGAGATATTGTTGTTAAATATACTAAAAAAAAGAAAAAATTTTTTGGTTGTTCTAATTATCCTAATTGCGATTTCTCTTCTTGGTACTTAAATACAATTCCAGAAAAAACTAATTAATTTTGGTTTTTTGAAAAAATCTGCTATATTATCATTTGTATTATTTGTATTTATATCGAAAAAGCATTGGTATAAAAGCACTTTTACAGTTTTTTGATTATTCATGTTTATTTAAAAAAAATTTTAAATAACCACGAGTTATTAAATAAAAAGGAGTGATTCAAATGTTGTGGAAATGTGAAGTGTGTGGAGCAGACATCCCGGACGATCTTGATCTATGTGAAAAGTGTACCCTAAATAAACTTAAAGTTGAGAAAAAAATCAAAAGGAATGTACTAATCGCAGCTTCGACTGTCGCGCTTGTATCCGGATTTACCTGGGGAAGTATTTATTTGTATTTTACCTATTGGTTTATTCCAACGTTTCAACTTACGCTTATGTATGGTCGTTGATCATGAAAGAAAAATTTCGTGTTAAAAACTGGACATGTGAATGTGGAACAACCAACATCCAAGGAAAGAACTATTGCGCAATTTGCTGCAAAAGAAAACCAACAAGAAAAATTACTTGTACACTATGTAACACAAAAAATGATCGGAGACAAAAATATTGTCGACAATGTCAAAATATCTTAATTCCAAACGGAGCATTTACACAATCGTGTCAACTAACTCACTTCTAAAAAAAGTGGAAGGCTCTGAATGAGTTTTTATTAAATAAATCTATTAATTTAGATTTATTTTTAAAATTAGCAGTTTATACTGCCTCATTCATCCTTCCCACCTACATAACAAAAATTATTAAGGTTGAAAATATTAAGTTTTTATATTATCCTTTACCCAACACTTTTATGAAAGTAAAAGATTTAATGCAAACCAAACCAGTTTTTTTAGATCCAGATGTATCTATCTACGAAGTCTGGAAAACGATTTATAAAAAAAACTTAATGGCCCTTCCTATCGTTAAAGATAAAAAATTAGTTGGTATTATTTCTATTGCTGACCTTTTAAAAAGAATTTATCCAAGTTACGATCAATATGAATGGGATCCTTCAACTAGAGATCTTGAAAGTATTGAAAAAAATGCAGAAGAAGTGGCAAAACTTACAGCAAAAGAAGTAATGGCAAAAAGAGTTTATTATGTAAAAAAAGATATTTCAGTTTTAGCTGCATTATCAAAAATGATCGTAAATCAAGTAAGGCAATTGCCGGTTGTTGACGATAATATGCATCTTATTGGTATAATACTTCGACACGACATTTTCGATTCACTTTTTAAACAATACCTTAAAAAATGAACCACAAATATATTTTCATTTCCGGTGGTGTAATTTCTGGAATTGGAAAAGGAATTACAGCGGCTTCAGTAGCCCTGCTTTTAAAAAACGCAGGTTATAAAGTTGCCCTTATAAAATTCGAAAACTACCTAAATCTTGATGCTGGAACAATTAATCCAATAGAACACGGTGATCCTTTTTTATGTAATGATGGAACAGAGGCGGATATGGACATGGGAACATATGAAAAATATCTTGATATGAATATGGGTAAGGAAAACTTTGTTACCATGGGACAGATTTATAAAGAAGTAATTGATCGCGAAAGAAGATTTGAATATATGGGAGAAGATGTAGAGGCTATTCCACATGTAATTGATGAAATTTTTTTAAGAATAAATATCGCACTCAAAAAAAATAACGCTGAGATAGCAGTAATTGAACTTGGAGGAACTGCAGGAGAATATCAAAATATTTTTTACTATGAAGCAAATAGAATGCTTGCTTTAAGACAACCTGGTAATGTAATCCACATGCATGTTAGTTATTTACCAACCCCACATCACCTTGGCGAACCAAAAACAAAACCTACTCAACTATCTGTAAAAATGCTTAATGGAATGGGAATTCAACCTGATATTTTAGTTGCAAGATCCGACAGAATGATTGACAAAAGAAGAAGAGAAAGATTTTCAGTTTTTTGCAACATGCATCCAGAAGATATTATTACCTCTCCAGATGTTGATAATGTATACGAAATACCTCTTATTTTGGAAAAACAAAATCTAACAAAAATTTTGCAAAAAAAACTAGGACTTCCTGATAAAAAATCAAACATGACATCTTGGGAAAAATATATAGATCACATAAAACTTCCTCCAAAAAAAACTATTAAAATTGGAATTGTTGGAAAATATTTTTCAACTGGCGATTATCAGCTTCGTGATTCTTATGCAGCTTTATTTGACGCTATAAATCACGCATCATGGATTCAGAATATTAAAACAATACCAGTTTGGATTGATGCTGAAAAAGTAGAAAAAGATGGTATGGAAAAGTATGCTAAAGATATTAATGGCGTAATAGTTCCAATTGGTTGGGGAGAAAGAGGGGCGGAAGGAATGATAAAAGCTGCGTCATACGCAAGAATAAATAAACTACCATATTTAGGACTTTGCTACGGTATGCAACTTGCTGCTGTATCATTTGCAAGAGATGTTTTAAATATAAAAGATGCAAACACTGAAGAAAATAATAAAAATACAAAAAATCCTGTAGTTCATATAATTCCTGCCCAGGCAGAAATCCTAAAAAGAAGAGCTTATGGTGGAACAATGAGGCTTGGATCATGGGATGCAATTGTAAAAAAAGATTCTTACGCATATGAAATATACGAAAAATACAATGGCTTAATTGATAAAAAAACTGGCTTAACTGCAGAACGCCACAGACACAGATACGAATTTAATGATAAATATGCCAAAAGTTTTGAAAAGGCAGGTCTTATAATCTCAGCTCGATCAAAGGTAGAGAGTTTAGTAGAAATAATTGAACTTCCAAGAAGTGTTCATCCATTTTTTATAGGAACTCAAGGTCATCCGGAATATAAAAGCAGGCCGCTTTCACCACATCCATTTTTTATGGAATTTATAAAAGTTTCTGCCTCAAAAAAATAACAATAATACCGTTTGAAAGTTTCACTAAAAAGTGATAAAATATTAATTCTAATATGGCAAATTCTCTTTTAGTTAAAGAAAAACAAATAAAAGTTGGAGATACCGTTAAAATTTCATATAAATTTAAAGACGGAGCTAAAGAAAAATCTCAGATTTTTCAAGGCATAGTTATTGCTTGCCGAGGAAAAGAAGATAACAAGTCTTTTACTGTTAGAAAAGTAACTAAAGAAAAAATTGGTGTAGAAAGAATATTTCCTGCAAATTCTCCATTTATTGAAAAAATCGAAACTATCAAAACAGGTCGAGCACAAAGAGCTAAAATATATTTTATCAGAGGATTGTCTGATAAAGTCTTAGCAGAAAAAATTGGTTAACTTCTTCCTCTTTATTCTTTGATATATTTAAAATTAATGAATAATATTTCTATTGGGAAATTTGGAGAAAAAACTGCAAAAGAATTTTTACAAAAAAATAACTTCTTAATACTTGATACAAATTTGAAAAATAAACTAGGTGAAATTGATATTGTTGCAGTGAAAAACAAAAGAATACATTTTATTGAAGTAAAAACAAGATCGATTAATTCTCCAGAAAAGCCCTATGAAGCTATAAATTACAAAAAAATAAATAAAATTTATAAAACAGGAATTACATACATTAAAGACAAAAACATTAGTCTTCCTTATCAAATTGATGTAATAAGTATTGAGATTAATTTTGATTTATCAATAAATAAGCTTAAATATTTTGAAAACATAACAATGTAGATGCTTTAATTATGTAATGCTTAAAAAGCATTTTCAGTTTGATAAAATAAAAACATGATAGAAAGTAAGCCTAGAGCTGAAATTGAACCTAAAATATTTATAAGATCTGAAATAAGTGATATTGACGCTAATTTTTTTACTTCATCTAATAAAATTCTTGATAACTTAAGCATTCCTATTGGTTTTTATTTTTTACAGTATCATTACTCAACAAATATTACAGAAAATATTAATGCAGAAGGAAATCTTAATAATGATCCAGAGTTTGTGTTTAATAACGGAATTATAATACGTCCAGAATATAGAAAAAAAGGTTATGCAAAGTCTGTTTATAAAAAAATAATTACTAATCTTAATAATGTTCCTTTATTTTCCGGTTTAATTAATCTTCCAAATCAAAATATAAAAATGTTAAATGAAGGTTCTATAGGACTATGGGAATCACTTGTTAATGAAGGCTACGCAAACAGAATATATGACCAGCCATTAACTAAGGTAATAGGGTATATTTCAAAAACTTCAGACAGATACGAGAGTTTAAAATCAAAACCTATAAAAACCGATTCTGATTATTCAAGGATAATAAATTTATATAAAAATAATTTATCACTTTAGTATTAGATAAAATTCTATAGGTTTGATATAATTATTCAATGAACACTGAGTCAAAAATACATATCCCTTCAAATATTTTGTTTAAAGTTTGGAAAACAAGAGAAAAAAGAATAAATCTATCGTCATATTGCTTTGGAAACGGTATGTGGAATGTATACGAAACTGGAATATTATCATATGAAAACGGTTTATCTGATAAATTTAGCTCTCTACCTAAAATAAGAGAATTTTTAAAAAAGACAAAAGAACCTATTGTTATGGACTTAATGGGCGCAGGAGAAGTAATTAGAGACATAACTCGAAACATAACCCAAATAGATTCAGGCATTGCTGTTACATTAGTTGATTTAAGACCAAATCAAAAAAAAGATTTTGATAAAAAAAATAAAATTAGATTAATTGAGGGGAATATTTATTCAAAAAAAACCTGGGATAATATTGATGAATTTTTGACAAAAAAAGATAAAAAGATTGATTTGGTATTATGTAGGCCACAAGGAGCATTGGGTGAACTTCCTAAATCAATTGATGTCAATTTTGCACTGTTAAATAAAATATTTTCTCTTCTAAATATAAACGGAATGTTTATTACCCAGCTTCCAAAAATTAATTTTGAAAAAATAGCTAAATGGATAGAAATAGTTAATACAAAATATTCAGATCAAGCTAAGGTTGAGCTGTTTATTCCACCTTCAAGCGACTTTCATAGTCATCCTGTTTTAAAAATTCAAAAAATCTCTAATATTGATACTCTACCTAGATCATAATAGGCTTTATTTAATGTGAGTTTTTTGATAAAATAACCATTACCGCAATGGCCCCATCGTCTAGCGGCCTAGGACATCTGGTTTTCAGCCAGAGAATCTGGGGTTCGAATCCCCATGGGGTCACAACTTAGTCGATATTATCCAAATTTTAAAAATACTGAATAGATTATTCAATAATAAATACATTCTCTACGCTGCAGTGTATAAATACGATAATCTATATAATAGACTTAAAACCTTTGTTTGTTGTAAATTGAATAATCACTTAGCCTTAAATAAAAATTTACTATATGCAAGAAAAAATCATTACTAATTGCATTAGAATCTAACCCAGATCTGAAACCTCCTATTATTTTTTCTTGATTATTAAAGCAAGTTGAACTTATCTCATCATACTGAAGCAATGAAATAAACTTAGATATCTTCAAAATTGCATTTTTATAATAATTAGCTCTTTCTACCTGCTGCAAATCAAAAGCTAATTTATACGCATCAAGCAAACCCTCTCCTATAACAGCTGCAAAATTTTGAGGCTGATTTTTACCTATGCTACCAATTTCTTCAACATACTTACTATCCATAATTAAATATGTCTCTATTATCCAATTATTCATAGAAAACAATAAATTTATATACTTTGGGTTTTTTGTTAAATCATAAGCTATGTGTAAGGATTGAGAAAACCAGTGAATAAAAAAGAAATGAGTTTTTTTCCATAAATTTTGATAATAATCAAATGACTTGTCGTATTTTTTAAGAAACTCTTCATTTTTACTTGTTTTATAAAAATCTATAAGAGCCAGCATTCCTTCACCTGGTGCAATCCCTGAATCATCAAAAGATTTTTTACTTAAATCAGAATAAATTGAGCCATCTTCATTTATATGCAGTAAAATTCCATTTTTTAGCTTATTTACTTTATCAAAATATAAATTTTCATCATATTCCTTTAATAAAAAATAATAAAATACCGACAAATTCAAACTATTATTTTCTGAAATAGATAAATAACAATTATTATCTTTACAAATTAAATATCTATCGTAATAATCTATTGCTTTTTTTATTTCTGATAAATCATTAATTTTTAGATATCTTTTTAATCTTAAACTAGATAATTGTGAAGAGATTTGTCTTATATGATTTATTTTACTTTCAGAATAATTTATTGATGGATAATAATAATATTCAATTAATCCATTTTCGTAAGTATTGTTGCTTTTCCAGTTATCTGCATTAATTAGTATGTGATATATATCATTTTTACTTAATAAGCTGTCTATTTTTGCTTTCGAGTTATTTCTTACTATTTCAGTAAAAATATTATTTTTATACAAAAAAGTTTTTGTTTTATATGAATAAAATTTCAAAATATTTTTTTTAAAACATAAATCTTTAAGTCTTGGATTTTTACAGTAGTTTGCAATTATATCTTTAATCGACATATCATTCATTACTTGATCTAAGGGTGTGACTATAGTCAATTCTTTTTTATTTATTATTTGGATAGTGTGAATTGCTTTTGAAAGCGCTTTAATACTATCAAGACTTTCGCTTTTTTTATTATCAAGAATAGAAAAATAGATATCATAATTATTAATTCTATTTAAACTAAATTTTGAGTTTTTAGAAAATTTATTTGCAATTACTTTAATATCATGTTTTAGGTCTTGATTTATATTTAAATTATTAGAGCAATGAGTTGCAATTATATCTCCTTTTTCAAATATGCTTATACAAATTTCCTTATATTTATATTTATCAAGTTCTTTATATTGCTTACTATCGGTTAATTTATTTACTAAAGCATTAATAAAATATTTTTTTATATTAGATATATTACTAATAGTAATGTCTTCTTTAATAAACATTTTCTCACTAAATAAATAGGCAATAATTAAAAATAGTAAAAAAAATATTAATAATTTAATAAACTTTTTCATTGCATTTAAAAATTTGCTGATTAAAATAGGCAGCATGAACTTTATAAGAGCAATCAATGCTATCTTTAGAATTATTTACTGGATCTCTTAATATGCACTTTTCATTTCTCCAGCTATTTTCAATAGTTGTATACTCAGGTAATAAAGTATATAAGGCAACTATTCTATTAAACATGGAACAAGACTGAGGAATCCAAGATCTATATTTAATTCTTATTGGTTTATTTTTATTTATTTTTTTTACGTCAAAAAATATATCTGCAAATTTATTTTTATTAAATTCATTTAGCTTTACCTCAAACCAATAATAATCTTTCATATTTGCGTCATTTTTGATTACAACTTGACTTACTCCGTAAAAATAGTTGACTTTAATATTATTAACATCCGCATTGAATACTTCTATATGCATTCCTGAAAAGCTTGATTTGTCTATTAATTGATCGCTTCCTATGTTTTTTATTTTAAATTTAATTTGCTGATTTTCTTTTTCAAAATAGCTACTATCAACTAATATTTTTGGCATATCGTTAAAAGAAAAAAAATATCTATAATTACAAACTAATGTTAAAAACAATATTAAAAAAATAAACTTAGATATTTTTTTAAAAAAGAATATAAAATCTTTTGATTTATAAAAATAAATATAATCTAGGTTATTTACAATAAATAAGATATAAAAAGGAAGAAAAATAAATCTACTTTTAATAAAAAAAAATGTTAATAAAAACGTAAAAAACATTCCTAAGAAAAGGTACTTATCATAATATTTCTTATTTTTTTTAAAAATAAACGTTACTAATGAACATAAGAATGTTATCAACCCAAATAGTGAAAAAAATTGAATAAAACTACTAAAATTTAAATTTTTCCAGTCATTTCTACTCATTGCATTTTTTACAACATCATAATTATTGCCTATAAGTGGATATATTGCTTCATATAACATACCAATAGGAGAGTAATTTGAATTAAAAACTATTTTTGACACAAATTCACCTAACAAAATTGCTGATAACGTTAACAGTATGACTTCTGTAACTTTATTTTTATTAAATAATAAATTTGAAATAATAAATATTATGAAGATAAGGTGAAACTGTTGCCATGCTAAGCAAAGAAGAGTTAAAGGAATTAACCTAATAAATCTATTTTTTCCATCTGTGCAATATTTTTCGCAAAATGAAATTATAATTATAATAAAAACTCCTAAAAACTCCTCTGTATATCTTCCATACATTTGAAGTTCTATTGATTGTGGTATAAACGTTAATAGAAAAATTGAAAATATTGTTTTTAATATGTTTTTTTCCTTAAAAAAATAAGCTAGTACGAAAGTTAAAAATAAGCAAACATATAATATAAGATTAAAGTTGGCAATATAATTTAAAGAAGAAATCTTAAACCAATTAAAATATTTAAATAAAAAATTTGTTACTATAGGTAAAAAAGGAGGTGCATTTTCAACAAGCTCTTTATTAGAGTATCTTTTGCTATCTATTTTTACTAAATTACCATCTTTAATTAGACTATCAGTAATATCAACATAATAAGAAACAACATTATTTGAAGAGTATATTTCCTCAGGTAAAAAATAAGTATTTTTTAACCTTAAAACAATCCCAAAATATAGTATTATTAAAAAAATAATTAAGCATAAGATTGCTTTTTTCATTATTTTAAAATTATACTTAAAATTAAAAAACTTAATATAAGTTTAAAAACAAAACAAAACTAATGAGTTTGTATAAATATTTATATTATTCAATATTTATTCTTTTACTATTTAGCTTTGTAATTCTATTGGTTAACACTTTTAAAGATAATAAAAAGTCTTTTTCTATAACAGAAAACAAAAAATACTATATTGATTATATAAATGCAATGAATTGGTTAAAGACAAATACTCCAAAAAATAGTATTATTTTAACTGAATGGAGTCAAGGGCACCAAGTTGTATTACTATCCAAGAGAAAAGTTATTGCAACCTCAAAGGTTTATCCATCAGAGTCAAAAGAAATTATGGCAAGATATTCAGATTTATCAACTTTTTTTTATTCAAAAGACTTAAGTCAAAGTATAAATATATTACGTAAACACAATGTAAGTTATCTATTTATTAGAAAAAATTTTGACTTTAACTCGTCTTGTAAAGAACAAGATAAAAAATGTAATTATAAAAATCCGTTTCTCTTAAGCCTAATAAGTGGATCAATAAATGAGTATAAATTCTTAAATAAAGTCTACGAAAATAATTCAGTTATTATATATAAATACTCTAATCCTTCTCAAATTTGACTAAGTTAATCAATTTGATATAATCACAATACTATAAGTTATAGTAAATATAATTAATATGGAAAAGCTAAAAAATAGTTTGCTTGCAGAAATTAAAAACAAAGCAAAAAAAATAACTATTCCTCTTGCTTTAGGAGCTTCATTATCTATGATACCATGCGAAATAAATGATAATAATTTTGAAGTAAATCAAAATAACAAAGCATATGCATCAGAAAACATATCCTTACAAATGTACTCACAACTTTCAGCAAAATACCCAGGTTGGTTTTTAGATTCAAATTTAAATGAAAATAGTGCAAATTTTATAAAGAAAGTTGGAGATACATATATCGCAACTGATACTTTCTCAAAAATTGCAGAATATAGGAACGGTGAATGGAGTAAATTAGATAAAAATGAAGCATTGTATCCAGATAATCCAAAAAAAAGAATGGCTGAAAATTTGGAAACTCTTAAATCATCAATCTTCACTTCAAATGAAAATGGCATGGCTACAAAAACCAAAAATCCTCTTGGAATAACATCTGAAGATATTGAAGAATATAAAAACAGTAACGAAAAAAATCTTTCAAACATTGTAATTATTAGTAATAAAAAAAATGAGGATAGCTTAGTGATTATGAAGAAAACCTTTTCCGAAAAAAACATTGATGTAATCAAGGCAGCTTTTGAAATTTTAAATAGAGACCAGAATAAACTTGATCATATTACAATTCAACAAGGATTAAGAGCTATTACAACAGATTATGCAAATACAAAGGTTTCTGGAACTGATTCATTAAATTACATGATTGCTTCAAGAGGAGTTTTGTGTTTAAATCCAAAAAAAATAGAAAATCCTTTAGATGTATATTTATCAATACTATATCAAAGCAATGCTTCAGAATTATGGAAATCAGTTGAAGTTACAAATGGTAAAAAAATAAACTATTTAGATAATTCTGGAAAAAAACTTTCACTTAAAAAAATGGAATTAGCTAAGGAATATATATCAGGTAACAAAAGCCTATTTTCTACAGAAGAATTTAACTATTTAACAAAAGAAATAAATAGGTTAATAAATCTAATGTAAAGGTTGTAAATCAATATCGGATTTTATACTTGAAAAAAGCTTTCTAAAATTCTTAAATTTAATAGTAAAATTGTAAATATTTTGATTATTAATATTTAAATCTGGAAAAAATTTTTTCTTGGATTTACTAATTAATGCTATTACCTCTTTTTTATTTGCTTTTTTTAGTTCAAATTTTGAAGTAGATCTTTTTAAAAAATTTACACTTTCTAATTGATATCCAAAATATTTTTTTGAAGTATTTTTTTCTGAATTAACAAAAGGCATTTGATAACATAAAAATTTTTTACCCTTGCCTCTTATAAAAACATTATCGTCAGTAAACGGTATAAAACCTTTTTTACTCAATTTGGTTACAATTGTAGATTTTCCAATTCCTTGTCTGCCTAAAAAAATGTGACATTTTTTATTTACATCAATAACAGAGGATGAGTGCAAAATAATAGAATCGCTAAATTGAGTTTTATTTTCTAAAAAATAAAAGAAAATATATTCTAAACCATAAATACCTAGAGTATAATCTGCAAAAATTTTTTTACTTTTTTTAAAAAATAACTTTATAAAAACTGAGTTATCTTTAAGTAAAATTTGAGGTCCTTTTATGTCTTTGACGATAATCGTTAAATCTTGTTTTTTAAATGGTTTTACAATTGCATCAAGGTAATTTAAGTTAATAGAATTAATTAAATCTAAGGATTTTATCTCATTTTTAAATAAAACTTTTATTTTATACCCACAAAAACTTAAATATACATTTTTCATATTAGTTATATAATTAAAACAATTATGCCATTTAATCTGCTAATAAAGCCAAAAAAAAATAGATCATACAATTTTATATATAAATCAAGATTTTGTATTTTTCCATACAACACAAATAAAGGTTTGTATATTTTATCTAATAACGAAAAAATAATATACAACTATTGTAATTCAAGAAATTCCATTTTCAATATAATAAATAAAACTCAAAGTACTATTCAACCAAAAGAAACAATTTCTATAATAAATAATTTTCTTAAAAATAATATTTTGATACAAAATAACAATTATGCAACATCTCAAAATAGAAAAATTAGCTTTTGGATCAATATAACAAATAATTGCAATTTGAGATGTGAATATTGTTATATTAGCAAAAAGAAATTAGTTATATCAGACGATATAATTTTAAAAATAGTTGATAAAATTATTTCTGAAAATAAGGATAATAAATATAATGAGGTTATAATAAGAATTGCAGGAGGAGAACCTCTTTTAGAGTTTGATAAAGTAAAATTTTTAGTAAATAATTTTATTAAAAACAGAAAAAAAATTAAAGCTAAAATTGTTTTTATTCTACTAACAAACGGTACTCTAATAAATAACGAAATTATTAAATTTATTAAAAAACATAAAATAAATGTTTGTATTTCTCTCGATGGTACAAAAAAGTTTCATGATTTACAAAGAAAAACAATTTTAAAAAGAGGTTCGTACTTTTTAGTAAAAAAAGCCTTTGACCTTCTTAGAAAGAATAGAATATTATTTTCAACATATACTGTAATTACTGACAAAAATATAAAAAATATACCAACCTTAACAAAAATTTTGGTTAAAAATCAAATAGCATTTGGGTTTAGCTTTGTAAAAAGTTCTAAGATTGTAAACATAAAAAATTCCATATTTTACTTAAAAAAATCACTAAAAATACTTGAGAAAAATCCTCCTTCGTTTGAAATGTTAAATTACCTATTAGACAGGGTAAAACTAACCTCTCAAATGTATTCATGTGGTGCAAATGTAAATTATATAACAATAGATTCTATAGGAAATTTTTATAACTGCCCTGCAAGACAAGACTATCCTATTGGAAATATAAATAACACCGATTTTGCCCAAGTATTTAAAAGAGGTAACATCAACAACAAATATTTAAAAAACGTTTGTGTGACTAATAAAGAAACTTGTTCAAAATGCATTTGGAAATTTTTTTGCTCAGGAGGATGTAGTTATCTAAACTATCAAGTTTATAAAAAATACAACGCCAAATCGCCTTATTGTAAGGTTTTTAAGGTTCTTCTTCCATTATTATTAAAAGTTGAAGCGAATAGGTTAATAAAAAACTCAGCAAATTGATTTTTGAGAAAAAATATTCTACTATTAATTAAATGAAAAAATTACTTTACACAGTTTATATTGTATTAGCAATTTTGTTTATTGAAGTACTTTATTTATTTTTTATTAAAAAAGATTTTTTCAGCGTTAAAAAAAATGCAGCTATAAATATAAATAATATAGTTGAAGAAAATAACTCTAATTCAGATTCAGAAACTCCAACCCCAACATTAACAGCAATCCAGAAGTACCCAATATCAAATAAATTTTTAGAAGGAGTATCGAGAAACTTAACTCTACTTATTAACACTAATGATCCTCTAAATTTTATCTTACACAAATATGCTTTATATTTATTTTTAAAACCATATGATGGAAAAATTAAATCAAATGCAATTGTTGAGTATGATGGAATAATTGACACTATTGACTATGATTTATCAAGAAAAAAAGAGTGTCTTGATCCTTTTGCATTAGTAAAACAACCATATACTTTACTAATTAAAATTAAAAAAAACAATACTTATCATGAGTTTTGCTTTGATAAAATTACAGAAAAAATGGAGGTAAAAAATATTGAAAATAAATCCATTTCTATTACTGATCTTAAAAAAAATGATTCTGTGTTATTAGAATTAAATATAAATTTACTTGAAACAAAACGCTTTAACGATGGCGTAAATTTTATTATTATAAAAAAGTGAAAAAAAAATATACTGAGCCTGCAATCAAATATCTTAAACTTGACGAGAGTTTTTTATTCAAATCCACCGACATTTTAAACTCACTTGATTCATTAATATTTACACCTGTTTTTGCCAGTGGAGGAGATGGAGGATGTGGAGGTGATACATCTGGCGGAGGATGTGGCGGAGGATGTGGAGGTGATACATCTGGCGGAGGCACTGGAGGAGGATGTGGAGACTGTGAATCATAAAAAGTTTTTTTTAAAAACAACTGGCGACAGCATGCTCCCAATAATTCATGATAATGATTTCCTATTTAATATAAAAAAAAGCAAGTATTTTTTAGATGATGTAGTCAGTTTTAAATCAAATTTAAAATCAATCACTCATAGAATTACTTACATAAATAATAGTATTTTTTATTCAAAAGGCGATAATAACCTTAAAAATGAAGGACCACTAAGCATATCTTTAATATTGGGCAAAGTTGAGTATGTTATAAGAAATAAAACAAAAATTCCTTTATCATTAATATATAGAACTATTTTTGATAAGTATGTTTTTGAATTAAGTAAAATTAATAATGAATTAAATCAAAAAAAAATAAATTTTGTTTATATAAAAGGTCCAATTAATCATTTATACTATAAAAAAGAAATTCCAAATTACTTTTATTGCGATTGCGATATTTTAATTAATAAAAAAAATTTTATTTTTCTAAAAAAAATACTTTTAAAAAATAAATTTAAATTTAAAAAAACATTAAATAACGCAAATCAATTTTCTTTTTTTAAATATAATAATAAAATTGCAATATCACTAGATATTCACATAAAACCTGGAATTTTTTTTACCTCTTATGGTTATTTTAATAAATATTTTGCATCGAAAAAATATCTAAATACATTAACAAATATTTTTTTAAAAAATAGAATATTTTTTAATTATTCTAATTCAAGTTTTCCTTTGTTAAACACTGAATCTCAATTATTATATTTGTATATACATTTTTATCACCACAACTTTTTAGGTATTGAAAAAATTAGATTAACACAATTTATTGTAAAAATTACTAATTTAAACAAATTTGTTACTTTAGTTAAAAAAACAAATACACAAAAAATAATCAGAAAATCAATAGAGATCGAATACACTTTAAAAAAAAATAAAAAAATTAGACGAATGTATAAATTACTTTTTAAAAAGGAAATTCCTAGCAGTATTAATGTAAATTACTTAAGTGTAAGTAAACTTAAAAATAGGATTTTGAGATTTTATTATGTATTTAAATTTAGTAATGCTAGTTTTTTAAAAAAAATTCAAATATTTTTTGACCCATTTTTTTACAAAATTTTTTTTAATCTATTTTTTAAACTACTAAGATTACCTTTAGATCAACTAGCTTTTTTAAAAAAATATCTAAATCATTATTAGCTATTTTTTCTGAAACAGAGAATTCTTTTAAAATTGAAATTGCAATTTTTTCTTTAGAATATTTTTTTACTATTTTATCAAAAATAAAACTACCTAATATATTTAGAGAAATAAAATACTCCTTTGAAGATATATATATTAAGTATTTACTATTTTCCTTTTCAAAAATAACATTTTTAGATATTGCATATTTAGTTTGTTTATTCATAATCTAGAGAAAAAATTATTAATATTTTTATTTACAAACATTGCAATAAATATCCAAAAATACAAATAAAGCACAGGCAAATTCCAATCTATGTTTATTAGGTTATTTATCATACTGCTAAATATTACTATCTTTAAAACAACATACTTATTTTTTTTTATTTTTGACAAGAGAAAGAAAAATATTTCGTGTAGCACCTTAATATAAATTAATCCACCAATAATACCAGATTCAACTAATACCTGTAAATAATAATTATGAATATATTTGGTTGATAAAATACTATTGTTTCCTATGTAATTATAATTACCAAAACCTATACCTATTAAATAGTTTTTTTTAAAAATTTGAATTGCTTCTGTTGCATAATAAATTCTGGCTTTTCCAATTTTCCAAGTCTTATTAAATCCAGTAATGCTTTTAGAAAAATAAATGAATACAGCAAACAAAAATATTATTAATATAAGCAATTTTAAAAAAAAGTCTAAATATTTTTTATTAACAAAAAATAAAATACTGAAAAATAGAGAATAAAACATTCCTTTACTTAAAGAAAACATAAATGAAATTAAAAAAATAAAGCTAAAAAAGTGATTTTTCATATATAAAAATGAGAATAGCATTGGAAAAATAATCAATGATGAGATATAACCATGTCCATAGTATATCCAATAAAAACTTGCACCATCTTTTTCGTAATTTATTGATTTAAAAATATAAGTATTTAATATAAATAAAAGTGAAATTAAAAATGAAGAGTATAAAAATATTTTTAAAAAAAACAAAACTTCATTTTTTTTAAGATTTAAATAAAATTGAAAATTAAAATATAAAGAAATAAAAAAAAATCCATTCAAAAGTGTCAAAAAACTATTTTTAATTAATAAACTTGTTAAAAAAACGTATAAACCAAAAAATGCAAGTGATTTAAATTTATTTAAATTTTCCTTAGAATATTGTTTGAATATAAATATAATAATTCCACTAAAAATTATTGCAATTTTTAAATAACCAGAATCCTGGTATGGAAAAAAAATAATCAAAACATTGAAATAAATTATAAATTTATATATATTTTTAGTTAATGAAGATAATTTCATACACATTTGTATTCATATTAGCAATATTTTTTCCAATTTCAAATTCTTTAGCGCAATATGGATGCACTCCAATAACTACCTGCAATAGCGATGAATGCTCAAAAGCTGACTGCGACAACGGAATAATAGTAAAAAAGTGTTCTGATGGCTGTGGGAATTATTGGGATGAACCTTGCGGCTATTCTCCTTGCCCAACACCAATACCAATAACTAAAATAAAAGGAGATTTAAAAGAAGACTTAAGCATTACAGCACAAAATTGTTCCAATAATATAGATGTTGGTTCTAATAACTTAAACATTTCATTATCCGTTTACAACAGCAATCCAAATAATAATGTAGAAATATATGGCTGTGCAAATACAAACACACAATATGTCTGTAGTATTTACTTTAATAATCAAAAGCCTTTTTCCTATCAAAGAGAAATTAATTTAAACCCTCAAATTAAACTTGAAGCTCCTAATTATACTGATTATTCTATTTATTGGCATGACAATAATGCTGATTGTTTTTCAAGAAATAATTTTATTAATATAACGGCTGGCACACAATCCGTTGAAAAAAATCTCTTTTTAACTCTTGAAAAAAATTGGTTTAAAACAAAAAACACTTCTTTTTTTAATTTTATTCCAAGCCAAAGAACAAATATCATTCCTCAAAACATTATAAATTATGATGAAGATGATGATTCTACAAAAAGATATCTAATCTTAAATGAATCAGGAACAGTTCATTCTAAAAATAGATTTATTTTAGATTATAACAATAATATTGTGTCCAATAATAATTGGAGAATAAACAACTATTCTTTTAATAGATCTATAAATAGCATTTTAGATTTATCCGATTACATTCTTTCAAAAAAACTTGCTATAAAAGTCAATTCTCTATCTGATTTACCTGAAAATTTTTCGGAGAATATTATTTACATAAACAACAATATTACTCTTACTAGCAGTGAATTAGCACTTTTGAATCAAAAAAACTTATTGTTATTTATTAATGGAACACTAAATTTTGACATACCAGATGGAAATTTTGCACCATCAAAATCTACTATTATTTTTGCACAAAGAATTAATTTTTATAAAAATTCTAACACTCCAGATGACTTGGGGATTATTAAATACGCAAAAGGAATTTTCGTTACAGATTATTTTGACTCAGGAAAATCCTCAGTCCAAGGTTTAAAAGTAAATGGGAACATTATATCTCTAAAGTCAAACATTGATTTTAATAAAAGAAAATGGGAAACAAATCAAAAACCATCTTTATTTGTAACTTTTGATTCTAAAGCATACTTAGATCTCATCTCAATTTTATCCTTTTACAATTATCAATGGCAGGAATATTAAATAAATTTAATTTATTAAGTATCAAAAAAAGATTCTGGTTATTTATTGTTTTTTAATTCTTCCAGAAGATTTTTATATTGTTTATCTAAAATATCCTTTGTCTCACTAGTAATCCTACCATTTGATGCTTTATGAAAAAGTTTTCTCTCAAGTTTTTTTTAAATAAAAACCTATGTCCACCTTCACGCGATTCACATCTACTCATAAATAATATTTAAAAAATAATTTTAAATATTATAAAACAATTAAGTTACAAAGGTTAGAGCAACTCCTGTTTTATTTGCACGTCCGGTTCTGCCAATTCTATGAACATAATCTTCATAAGTATTTGGCAAATCATAATTGATTACGTGGCTTACATTATTAATATCAAGTCCACGAGAAGCAACATCAGTTGCAAGTAAAATTCTTATTTGGTTTGTTTTAAATCTATCTAAGGTTTTTAATCTTTGGCTTTGACTTTTATTTCCATGAATTGCACCAACCTTAAAGCCTCTATCCATAAGCTCTTCATTAAGTCTATTAATCATTTGTTTTGTTCTTCCAAAAATCAATACTTTTTCAAATTCCTTTAAAATTAACATGTCGTGTAGCATTTCGATTTTTTTAGCTTTATCAATTCGAACAATTTTTTGTTCAATGTTTTTTGTCACATCTCTTTTTTTAACAGAAATCATTATTGGATCTTTAACAAAACTTTGAATTAATTCTTCTTCTTTTCGAGAAATTGTTGCTGAAAAAAATAATGATTGTCTTGTTTTACTTAATCTTTCAATAAAATATTTAATATCTTCAATAAATCCAATATCAATCATCCTATCTGCTTCATCTAAAACAACATTATTAAATTGAGAAATATTTAAGGCTCGTCTATTAACTAAGTCCTTAAGCCTTCCAGGTGTTCCAATAACAAAGTTTGCAGTTTGTAGTGCAAAATAACCTTGTCTTGACATAGAAACTCCTCCTACACAAAGAACATCTCTAACACCAAGTCTTCTAGAAAACTGCATAAATTCTTCATGAATTTGTACAGCAAG
>CAZWRH010000014.1:20836-22979 GCA_964636045.1 uncultured Gammaproteobacteria bacterium
TTACTTGCCTCAATAGCTCTAATTATTCTTGACCCATCAGGTTGTTTAAATCTATTAAATCCACCATTTGGTCTTTTATAAAAATTTCTATTAGAGTTACCAGAAAAATTATTTCTTGATCTATTTGATCTATTTTGATAATACATACAATTGATTGCGACATACATCGCTAAATATTAAAAGGATGAGTAGAAGAAAAGAGGATATATAAATCTACAATGAGTTTACAGTGATAATCTAATTCTTAACTATTCAATCTGTATCTATTATACCATAATAGCTATCCGAATATAATTTGTATTTTAGCAAGCAGATAAATTTCGTATAATCAAATTTATGTTACCTGGAATAATAAGCATATTAATCACTTCTTTTTTATGGGCATTAAATCCTGTATTTAGTAGAACTATTGGATATTCTATCCCGATTTTTTATATGTCAATAATAAGAGGATTTTTTGTGATTTTTTTATTGATGATGATTCTATTTATTAGAGGTAAATGGAAAAATATAGCACTTTCCGATTATAGTTGGTATTATCTTCGCGCTATAGCTGGTTTTTTCAGTTTTTTTGGAATTTACATTGCATTTATTCATCTTCCAGTTGGAACAGGAATGTTCGTTACTTTTGCTGCCTCAACAATTGGTGCATTTATTTTTGGAAAACTTTTTTTTAATGAAAAAATAAAAAAAATAAATTGGATATCTCTTTTAATGTCTATGATTGGACTTGGAATTATATATACAGTTGAGTTTAGTCCAGAAAAAATGCCGTATTTAATCTCGGCACTTATTGGAGGTCTTGGAACTGCTATTTGGAATATTGTACCAATAAAACTTGCGGGAAAATATTCTGAGGAGGAGTTAATGTTAATAGATAATATTTTTATATTAACTATTCTAATTCCATTGTCAGTGTATTTAAATGAATCGTGGAATTCGTTTTCATTTAATTCAATAGCGTGGAGCATGAATTTATTTATGGGAATTCAGATACTTTTAGCAACTTATTTTTCCATATATGGATTTTATAAATTAAAAAGTCAATATGCCAGCATTATTAGTTTGTCAGAAATTCTTTTTGGTATAGCAATTGGGTTCTTTTTATATTCAGAAACAGTCTCGACTATGGATTTAATTGGCGGAATTATGATTATTCTTGCTGCAGCAATATATAGAAAATAAAAATACTCTGTTTGAATTTAACTATAAAATATCCTATAATATTTAACTATGTTAGAAAGTAAAAGATTTTCCACTCCAGAGATTGCAATCTCAACTTTAATTTTTGGTAAATACGATAATAAAAAAAATAAAGTAATTAGAAAGGAATATCATCACAATATTTCTTATGATATATTAAAAAATGAAATTGCAAATTGCGACTTCTTTCAAACACAAATTATTGAAGAACCAAAAGATTTATATTTACTTAGGGTAAAAACTACTTATATTAATGGAACATTGATTTCACAAAGAGAAGGGCAAACCTATGCAAAGGAAATTATGGAACAATTTGGAACCTTGGTTTATGACTCAGAGCATAAATATTATATTAGAGGAAAATCTGGATTTGTATATCCACTTGAAGAAGGAGATACAAATATTTCATATAAACTATAATATAGTTTATGTCAAAAATTTTATTTACTAAAGAAGGACTTGAAAAATTCCAAATTGAACTTCAAGAATTACAAGTAAAAAGAAGAGAGTATGTTGAAAACCTTAAGGTTGCGCGTGAAATGGGTGATTTATCAGAAAATGCAGCGTATAAAGTTGCAAGACAACGCCTTTCATCAACTGACTACCGAATTAGATACTTAAACAAAATAATAAACAACTCAAGAGTAGTAGAAGATAGAGGAACTAATCAAATTAATATTGGATCAAACATTACGGTATTAGCAAATAATAAGGAGCAAGATTTTCAAATTGTTGGAAGTCATGAATCAGATTTAGCAAACAATAAAATTTCTTTTTTTTCGCCAGTTGGAAGCTCCCTTTTAAATAAAAAAGTAGGCGATATTGTCTTGATAAAAATTCCTTCTGGAGAAATTGAGTATAAAATAATTAAAATTTATTAATTATTTTTTTGTACCTTTTCTAGAACAAAAAGTAGCACCTTTTGCAAAATCATGTGAAA
>CAZWRH010000015.1:0-3303 GCA_964636045.1 uncultured Gammaproteobacteria bacterium
GTTCTGTTCCTGAAGTTTTAGCTCTAAAATAAACTCTTGGACAAACACATTTTTGCGCATCTCCCTCAACCGGAATGTTTGGGCTTGAAATTGCATAATTATTATTCGTCAATACTTCATCGAATATTTTATGATTATCTTCATCATAAAGTGGTCCACAACCACGAGTACAACCACTTTCTATAGTTCCTGGATCATCTTTAGTATTTAATTTTGCATAAATTCGATAATATTGTGGAGCAGCATCTTGAATGTCATAACTATAAATATAGTCTCTATAAATAGATTCTGGAGTTCCAACAAATCTACTTGAATTTGGATGACAAGGAACATTAGATAAATAATTTTTTAGATTAGGATAGCTTGTGTGAGAAATTTTAGTACCACAAATGTGGCAAATTTTACTTCTATTTCCTCTATCGTCTAAATAAACTTCATTTGATGGAGTATCAAAACAAATCTCTTCAGGCTTTGGATATCTTTTCTTATCATTATAAAAATTTTCAAAAGCTCGCTGAATGGTTGCTAGTTCGTTTTTTATTTTTGTATTATTTCCTTTATCAATTTGAGTTTTATAATTTAATGTAATAGGAACTGATGCTCCGATAACTGCTAAAACTCCAATTACTATTAAAATCTCCATTAACGTATATCCTCTACTCATAAATTTGATTATAATAAAGATTGTTGACAATTAAAATTGATTTATAATAAGATTTGTATAGAGATATGAAATTTAAAAACTCACTTCAAGAATTTGCACTAGTGATTTTGTTTTTTTTCATATATTTTTTTACAACTTTAAACCAAACAAAACCACATAGCTTTTCACTTCTTTTTATTTGCTTAATTTTTTTACTTTCAAGTTTATTATTCAAAAAGAAATACAATAACGTTCTTATTTATCTTACGATTGCAACAATTTTACTTATCGTTGGAATTACAGGATGGTTTTACTCTCCTCTTTTTTCATGGATTTACATCTTAGCGATTGCATTAAGTTTTCTATTTAATTCCACCATGTCAACTTTGTTTATTTTAGTATTAGTTGGAGTATTTATTCCATATCTTGGATCTATTGATGTTAATTTAGATATTCTTACAATAGCTTCTCTACTTTTAATAATTCCATTAAATCATTTCTTAAGAAATGAATACTTGAGATTAACTGAAAGCGATAAGAGAATTCTTATTTTAAAAGAAGAAAATCAAAAATATGAAAATAAATTAACCGAAGTATTAGCTAATAAAATAAGTAAAACTGCAGTTGATGTAAAACAACCACTTAATACTGCTAGACAAATTGCTCTTTATGAAAAAAGTAAAAATCCAAAAAATAAAAATATTGAAAAAATCACTGAACTTACAGAAAATGCTTTACAGTTACTAAAAAAATTTGAAGAAGAATCAACAGGAATAAAACTCACAAAAAATCCAAAAAAATAACTTATCCAATGCTTTTTTTAATACATTCTAAAATCTCATCAGGAGTTACATCTGCTTTAATTAAATATGAAGAAGCTCCTTGATCCAAAGCCTCTTGTATAATAGGATCATGAGCCAAATTAGTAAGTAAAATTACTTTAATAGCTGGTATTTTTCCTGACGCTTTAAGAGTTTGTAAAACATGAAGTCCATCCATTTTTGGCATCATAACATCAAGTAAAATAAGATCAAAATTTGTTGAGTTTACTTTTGCCACTCCCTCTTCACCATCAACAGCAGTTAAAACTTCATAGCCTGCGTCTTTTAATATCTCCTCATACAATTCTCTTAAATATTGATCATCGTCTACTATTAAAATCTTTTTCATATTAAAAATTATTATATAAATAATAATTAAAGTCAACATGAATTGGTTAGTTAATTGATTGTTAGTTATTCAGTTCTTGATTATTAAAGAAACAGAGAACAAAGAACTGAGAACTAGCAACTAATCACTAGTCACCAATCACTAATCACTTCAAAAAACTAAGTGGGTTAAGAAGCTTTCCACCGTTTCTAATTTCAAAATGTAAATGAGGTCCTGTTGATCTACCAGTTGATCCCATTTTCCCCAAATACCCTCCTCGACTTACACCTTGTCCAACTGATACTCCAAGAGAAGATAAATGTCCATAAAGAGTTTGATATCCATTTCCATGATCAACTATTACATGACATCCGTATCCCCAATTTATACATCCTGAATAAACCACAGTTCCAGCATCGGACGATAAAATAGCTGGTGCATTATTTGCCGCAATATCAAGAGCCATATGATACCAAATTGGGTATTGAGTAATAATTCCAGAAGTTGGCCAAATAAAACTTCCGCTTCCTGATTGACCTGCAGAAATCTGTTGATATGCATAAGCTGGGACGTATGGCCTCGCTTCTTCAACAACTACTCCATCAGGAACATAAAGAACCTGTCCTGTTGAAAGAGCAAAAGTGTCTAAATCTGCAAAATCATTAAATGGAAAATTAACAATTTTTTGAGCATCAGTTCTGTATTTTTTTGCAACACTATAAACTGTATCTCCCGAAACAACTTTATGCACAACTCCAGAAATTGGTGGAACTTTTACAATTTGATTTGGTTTTATTGTGTCACTTTTCAAATTATTTGCCCATTTTAAAGTATCAACCGATACATCAAACTTTTTTGAAATTGATGCTAATGTGTCTCCTCCTTCAACTTTGTATTCAACGATTGTATCTCTTGGTTTTTGAGAAATAGTAGTTTCAAAAGGGGCATTGTAAGAATTAAATGCTAAAACTGATTGATTCCCTCCACTCTCACTTGATGTTTGATAATCTGAAAAAAATGGATTACTTTCTGCTAATGTTGGTCCAATTATTATTGACAAAGACACTAACAAAAAAAAAGCAGTATTTAAAAATGATTGAGAATATTTGCCTCTTTTTACTATTAATAAAGCAACTATTATATCTTTTGATTTCTCAAAATTTACCCCAAAGTTTATTAAACGAGATTTTATATACCCGATTAAAAAACCAATAAAATCAATAATTTCCTGGAAAAATGTTGAGGAAAAAATCATATAGAGATTGCTAATATTATATCAAATTCGAAATACTCTCTCCATTAGCTTCTCTATCTTATCCGATTTTTCCTTACCTGATATTGCGCAGACCCCTTCTTTCATAACTATCATCCCTATTTTAGATAGGGCTTCACGTGCAGCCAAAATCTGTTGAGCAATATCAGTGCAGCTACGCTTTTTATGAACCATTTTCCTTATTCCCTCAATTTGTCCAACTAGTCTATTTATTCTTGAATCAATATTTTCCATAATT
>CAZWRH010000015.1:3403-21567 GCA_964636045.1 uncultured Gammaproteobacteria bacterium
TCAATGACTTTTTCAACAGCTAAAATATATGCTGCGAGTCTTAAATTGATATTTGCTGCTTCTTTTTTATTACTTTTAAGCTCCTTATATTTATTCCAAATTTTATCAAATGCATTATTCATTAACACTTCAAGTTTAGCGTCAACCTCTGCTTCTTCCCAATAATATCCATAAAGATTCTGTACCCATTCAAAATACGAAACGGATACTCCACCAGAATTTGAAAAAATATCAGGGATAACAATAACTCCATTTTTAGTCAAAATCTCATCGGCTTCAGGAGTCACTGGACCATTTGCCATTTCAACAATTACTTTTGCTTTTATTTTATGAGCATTTTTCTCATTAATAACATTTTCCAAAGCCGCAGGAACCAAGATATCAACTGGAAGTTCAAGTAACTCTTCATTTGTAATTACCTTACCTCCTCCAACATCACATACTCCACCACTACAGTAACAACCAGATAGTGAACCATTTTTCTTTTTACATTCTTCAACAAGTGGAATATCAAGTGGTAAAAAATTCTCCATATCTTTTGATTTAACAATTGCACCTTTTGAGTCAGAAACTGCAACGACATTAAAACCTTCCTCTGAAGCTATTTTTGCAAAATAATATCCAACATTTCCAAATCCTTGAACTGCAATGGTTAAATTACTTCGAAGTTTAAATTCTTCTTTTATTCTCTTAAGAAGTGCTTTTAAAGCAAAAACTCCACCAAGTCCTGTTGCTTTTGTTCTACCTTTTGAACCACCAATTTGAATTGGTTTACCTGTAAAAGTACCTCTTGCTTGATAACCAACTACTTTTTCATATTCATCAATCATCCATGCCATTATTTGAGGATTTGTATTTACATCAGGAGCAGGAACATCTTTTTTCTCACCAATTTGATCAGCAATAAGCTTGACATAAGCTCGTGATAAGTTTTCCAGTTCTTTTTGTGATAATTCTTTAGGATTTACTTTAACTCCACCTTTTCCTCCACCATATGGAATTCCTGCAATTGCACACTTCCATGTCATCCACATAGCAAGTGCTTTTACTTCATCTTCATTTACTCCTTCGTGAAATCTAATACCACCTTTGTATGGTCCAATAGCATCATTGTATTGAACTCGATAAGCTGGGAATTTTTTAACTTTACCATTATCCATTTTTACTTCAATGTCTCCTTTAATAATATTTTTTGGAGAATGAAGCTGTTCAAGATAAGGAATATATTCAGGATTAATTAGTTTTTTTACACGATCTAAATATGATAAAGCATTCAAAAAAGGATTATTTTCCATAATAAATGAATTTAAATTAATAATATACTAGGTAGGAGTATAAGACTAAAAAAAATATTTGTCAATATGGAATTTTTACTCTTTATTTATTCAATTTTTCCAAAAATTCGTCATTATTTTTGGTCTTTTTCATCTTATCAATTAAAGCCATGATTCGCTCATCAGAAGACAATAAATACAACATTCTTCTTAAAGTATTTACTTTTTCCATTTTTTTTCTTTCGATTAAAAGTTCATCATGTCTTGTTCCTGATTTTTCAACATCAAAAGCTGGATAAATTCTTTTTTCAGCCAACTTTCTATCAAGATGAACTTCCATGTTTCCAGTTCCTTTAAACTCTTCATAAATAAGATCATCCATTCTTGATTCTGTACTAACAAGAGCAGTTCCTAAAATAGTTAAACTTCCACCTTCTTCACAATTTCTTGCAGCTCCTAAAAATTTCTTTGCTGGATATAGTGCAGCTGGATCGTATCCTCCAGATAATGTTCTACCTGAAGAATCAACCGACAAATTATATGCTCTTGCAAGTCTAGTAATTGAGTCAAGTAAGATAATAACATCTTTTCCAATCTCAACTAATCTTTTTGCTCGCTCAAGTGCGATTTCTGCAACTCTAATTTGATCTCTTGGGGCCTCATCAAAATGGCTTGCTGCAACTTCACCTTTAATTGATCTTTTTAAATCAGTTACTTCTTCTGGTCTTTCACCAATTAATATTGCCATTAAATGAGCTTCTGGAAAATTTATTTTTATTCCATTTGCAATATCTTTTAAAATAGTTGTTTTTCCAGCTTTTGGCTGAGAAACAATTAATCCTCTTTGACCAAAACCAATTGGAGAAATAAGATCTAAAATTCTTGTCGACATAATGTCTGACTCTGTCTCAAGAACTATTTGTTTTTCTGGATGAAGAGATGTAAGATCGTCAAATTTTCTTCTTTTATAACTATCCATTTCATTCATTGGAACTCCATTTATTTTTTCAATTTTAAGTAATCCATTAAATTTTTCGTTTTGTTTTGGAGGTCTAACTAACCCTTCGACTTCATCTCCTTCACGAAGCCAAAATTTTCTTATTTGAGATTGAGAAACATAAATGTCATTTGAAGACATGGAAAAATTTGGTCTTAAAAAACCAAATCCACCATGTGTTATTTCTAAAAAACCTTTTGAAAGGTAAGCCATTTTTAAATCCTCTTTAATTCTTTCTTCAAGAGGCATATCTTTTTTTCCAGTAGAATTTTGGTCATCCAAAAGAGCGATATCTTCTGAAGTTAATTCTAAAGCAAGATCATTTTTTTCGTCCATATTATTTTTGAATATTGTTGAATAAATTTATAAAAAATTATTTCGAATATAATAAAAGCAAATTTTTCAAATAAAAAATACTGAATCTACCAAAACTTTGGATTATATAATCGATCCTCCTTAAAAAGGGAGAATTATGAAAGTCTTTCCTGCAAATAAAAAATGGGCTATGTGCAACCTAAACATAAACTGAAACAGTTTAGTGGTTTAGAGACTACACGGTGAGTCAATAAAAACTAAAGACTGCCCTTTTATTTTGAAATTGTTAGAAAAACTTTTCAATGTTCAAATCCTCGATTTCGGGAGGATCATGGTTATTATAACTATACAAATCAGCTTTTGTCAAGGCTTATATGTAAATTAATTATGTTTATAATAAAGAATAATGAGAAAAATATTTATTTTTTTAAATATTATTTTGGTTATTTTATTCATACTTTCATTTTTAATTCATGAAAATAATGCATTTGATCAAGACCTTGGACGTCATGTAAAACTTGGAGAAATAATTTTAAAAACAAAGAATATTCCAACTACAAATCTTTTTACATTTACAAATCCTGATTTCCCATTTATTAACCATCATTGGCTATCTGAAATTATCTTTTATATTTTAAATAATAATTTAGGATCAATCTCAATAACTATTTTTAAAATATTTATTTTGTTTTCTGCTTTCTCATTAATACTATATGTGTCATACAAAAAAAGTTCATATTCAAGTTCTATTTTAGCTTTTTTAATATTCTCTCCTTTTCTTATGTCAAGAACAGATGAAAGACCAGAAATATTTGGAATCCTATTTTTTTCAATATATTTATTTATTTTTTTATTAAAAAAAACAAAAATATTTTTTTTAATTCCAATAATCTCTTTTTTATGGATTAATACTCATATTACTTTCATATATGGTTTTTTTATTCTATTTATTTTTAATATTTATTATTTTTTATTTGAAAAAAATTTATTTAAGAAAATATTTTTAATAAGTGTAATTTCTTTTCTTACTTCAATGATTAATCCTCAAGGTATCATTGGAATTTTCTATCCTTTATTTATGTTTAAAAACTACGAGTATACTATTGTTGAAAATCAAAATTTGTTTTACTTACAAAGTGTTATCTCTAATTTTTATATTCAATATTTTTGGCCTAGTTTATTTGTATTAATTATTTTTGCTATTTGGAATTTTTTTAAAAAAATTGAAAATAAAAATTTAATCTATTATTTTTTAATATTTAGTTTTACAATCCTTGGCATAGTTATGTTTCGCAATTTTCCTTTTTTTGGAATAATTGCAATATTAACTGGAGCATTTTTTATTCATAAAAGCCTAAAAAATATTGATTATGTTTTATATATATCTCCTATTATTCTAATAATTTATATTTATTTAATTACTTCAAATAGTTTTTATAGTTTTTTTGACATAAATAAATCTTTTTCTTTAAATCAAAATCAAAATTATAAAAACGGAGTTTTATTTTTTCAAAAAAATAACTTAAAAGATCCAATTTTTAACAATTTTGATATTGGGGGTTATTTAGATTATTCACTTTATCCCAAAATCAAAACTTTTGTCGATAATCGTCCTGAAGCCTTTCCAAATAACTTTTTCATAAAATATAAAGACGATTTAACGTATCTTGAAAAAACTGAAGAAATGCTTAGAAAATACCAAGTTAATACAATAATAATATCTCATACTGACGCAACTGGGTGGAATAAAGAATTTGTTAAAAATTTACCAAAAATAACTGATTTTAAAATAGTATACATTGACAGTTTTACTCTAATTGCAACAAAAAACTCAAAACTTAAAGAAATTGACACTCAACGCTTAAAGAATTTAATAAATAAAACCAACGACTATAAAGAATTGCTTAATTTAGCCAACATAACATTTTTATTAAATTATTCCGAGCTTTCAAAAATAGCAATTGAAAAAGCATACAATATTAATTCAATATCTTGTGCAACTCGATTATCTTATGGAATTGATTTGATAAACGAAAAAAACTATTATCTGCAAAAAAAAGGAATTAATATTTTTTCATCTATCTGGGGCTGTCCTTTAACAAGGGATACCTCAAAAGAAATTGAAAATATTACCAAATTAGATTAAGCTGAAAATATGATAAACATTAAGTCAATTGTTTTTTTATTTATTCTTATTTTAATAGTATCTTTTTTTTCTGCGTTTAATTTAGGTAAAAAAATTCAAAAAATAGATAGCGATTATTTATTAAAAACTCAAAAATCAAAAATTATTATTACCACTCCTACTCCAATTTCCATGAAATTTGAAAAAATTATTTTAGAAAAATGCAATAAAGAAATAATAGTTCCTGACTTTTTTCAAATAACTAAAAATAAAGCAAGTAATGAAGCTGTTGTTAGGTATAAAAACCAATTTACATCAATAATTTGTAAATAAAAGATTGGATTGCTTTTTTTAAGTTATAATATCTTTTACTATGAACATAAACGAAAAATTAAACTTAATAAAACAAGTTGGTGAAGAAATAGTTTCTGAAGAAGAATTAAAAAATTTACTAGAAAATGAAAAAGAATTAATTGCATATGATGGTTTTGAACCTTCAGGTCAAATTCATATTGCCCAAGGACTTCTTCGTGCTATTAATATAAACAAAATGACAGCTGCAGGGGTTAAATTTAAAATGCTTGTTGCTGATTGGCATGCATTTGCAAACAATAAAATGGATGGGGATATGGAAAAAATACAAACTACTGGAAAATATTTTATTGAAGTTTGGAAAGCTTGTGGAATGAATATGGAAAACGTTGAATTTGTCTGGTCTTCTGACCTTGTTAAAACAGAAGGATACTGGAAATTAGTTCTTCAAATTGCTAGATCAAATAATTTAAAAAGATTTATTCGATGTGCAGAAATTATGGGTAGAGCTGAGTCTATGGACCTAACAGGTGCTCAAATTATTTATCCATGTATGCAATGTGCAGATATTTTTATGCTTGGCGCAAAATTAACCCAACTTGGAATGGATCAAAGAAAAGTTAATATGTTAGCTCGAGAAGTTGGTATGCAACTTGGATTTTGGAAACCGGTTGTAATTAGCCACCACATGTTGATGGGTCTTGGAAAACCAGTTGAAGAAAAAGATGATAAAGTTACCAGAACAATTGAAATGAAAATGTCCAAAAGCAAACCAGATAATGCTATTTTTATGACAGATACGTATGCTGACGTTGAACGAAAAATAAATAAAGCATATTGTCTTGAAGGTGATATTAAAGATAATCCAATACTTGAGTACTGTAAGTACATTTTATTTGAAAAATTTGAATCAATTATTATTGAGAGACCAGAAAAATATGGTGGAAGTATCACATTAAGATCGTATAGTGAATTAGAAAAACTTTTTGCTGACAAACAAATACATCCAATGGATCTAAAAAAAACCGTTACTTTACTTATTGATAAATTATTACAGCCAGTTAGAAAATATTTTTTAGAAAATAAAGAAGCTGCAGATTTGTTAAAAAAAGTACAAGAATATAAAGTTACCAGATGATAAAAAAACTTAATATTGCTTATTTTGGAACTCCTAATTTCTCAGCTAATGTTTTAGAAAAACTTATTATATTAAATAGTTCTTTGCTTCAAATATCTTCAATAATTACCCAACCTGATAAACCTATAGGTAGAAAACAAATACTAACCCCTTCCCCTGTAAAAATAATTGGACAAAAATATCAAATTCCAGTTTTTGAAACCATTGAAGAAATTGAAGATAAACTTAAAGAAATTGATCTAGTTTTGGTTTTTGCATACGGGAAAATAATTCCAAAAAAATTATTAGATTTAACTACATATGGGTTTTGGAATATTCACCCTTCTCTTCTTCCAAAATATCGAGGACCATCTCCTACTTCAGCCCCTTTAGTTAATGGTGATTTAGAAACTGGAACAACCTTAATAAAACTTGATGAAAAAATGGATCATGGACCAATTATTGATCAACAAATTTATCAGATCCTAAAAACTGACACCAGAATTGATTTAGAAAAAAAATTATCAGATCTTGGAATTAAATTATTTATTAAAAATGTAGAAAAACTTTTAAATAAAAATATTAATTTAGTTTCACAAAATGAAAATGAAGCAACTTTTACCAAAATTTTAAAAAAAGAAGACGGATTCATTGAAATAAATGCTTTAAAAACAATGCTTTTATCTAATCAAAATAAACTTTTTAATCTTTATAAAGGTTTAATAAATTGGCCAGGAATTTGGACAAAAATAATTATTAATAATCAAGAAAAAAGACTAAAAATTACTGAAATTGAATTTGATAATGAATTAATTATTAAAAAAGTTCAGCTTGAAGGAAAAAATGAAATGAATTTTACAGAGTTTAACAAATACTATTCTATTTTTTAATTCTTACGAATAATATCTACTGTTTTTCCTCCTGACATTACTTCAGAAATAAAAATTTGTCCTTGTTTTTTTTCTAACCACTCCTTAATGTATGATCTATTAATCAATTCTTCGTATATTTTTTCTGATAAAACCATGTTTGGTGTTTCTATTAAAATATTTTTTGTTGAATAAAAAGAGGTTCCTTCGTCTGCATGATTGCTATGGCTAATTGGATATTCAACTTGTCTTAAAGTATCATCCATAACGTCTTTTGCAATATTAGTAACACAAGATTTTTCTTTAACATAAGGTAAAAAAACCTTAAAACTAGAATTAACTTTTCCAAAAAAATGAGGATAACGAACTGCTAAAGGCATCACTAAAGTTGAAACAGCAACCGTAGATGGATCTTGAACTTTTTGACTTTGAGCAAAATCAGGTGTTGTTTTAATAATTTTAACTACTTGAGATCTATTAAATTGTAATAAATCAATAAAATCTTGAGTCATTTGTTCATTTTGTAAAACAGGAATTTTATTTCCTTCATATTTTGACCACATTTTTATTTCTCTAAGGTTTTGCAATACTTCGCTATATGGAATGCTAGTGTTGACGCTTTTTCCAAAATCTTTAAATAATGCAAAAGGATATATTAAACCTGTTAAATGGTCTACTGTAGCTGCTAAAACTGGTTTTTCAGTTAAGGATGCTGTTTCAGCTGCTTTTAAAAATGTCTGGGTTACAGGATCAGGACTTAAAATTTTTTCTTTTACAAAACTAGCTACAGAATTTTTTTCAAATACTGATTCAGAGTTCATCTTCCCTCTTTCTGTTAAACCTCCACATCCGCAAGCACATTTCCCTTCTTTTACTGTTTCTCCATCATGATGAGCCAGTAACATTATTTGCTTTGAACCTGCGTGATTAATTATATATTGTAGTTCACTTTTTTTAGCCGATGCAGCAATTGAGGAAAGGTTTATAAAATCAGGTCTTCCTAAAAAAGAAGAAACATGTACTCTTGCATCAGAACAAGTATCAATTAAAGTAAGCTGATGATTAGCTTTTGCATAAAGCCATTCTTGTTGAAGACGAACAGCAGTTTCTCTATTATTTTCGGATAATAACTCATCTTTTCTAAGCAAAAGACTATTACTTTTTCTTAAACTTTCTCCATGAATAATGCGATTTCTCTCTACCATAAAAATAAACTTCAATTATATTGTATAATTACTAATATGTCAATTTCTGTTGCTCTAGCGGTCTATAACGAAGAAGAAAATATTAAAAAATGCATTGATGCAGTTTATGATTTTGCCGATGAAATAATAGTTGTTGATGGCAAATCAATAGACAAAACAATTTCTATTTTAAAAGAAATAGACAAAAATAGAAAAATAAAAATATATTCTGAAAATAACCCTGTAATGTTTCATATTAATAAACAAAAGGCTCTTGATAAATGTAGTAAAGATTGGATATTACAACTTGATGCGGATGAGATCATTGATGAAAAACTTCAAAAAGAGATTAAAGAAATAATAAAAAAAACTGAATTTAATGGGTATTGGATACCAAGATTAAATTATTTTTTAGGAAATCCTCTAACAAAAGGTGGTCAATACCCAGACTATACTTTAAGGCTTTATAAAAACAAAAAGGCTCATCTTCCATGTAAAGATGTTCATGAACAAGCAGTTGTTGAAGGACATATTGGTTATTTAAAAAATCCAATAAAACACTACCCTTATAAAAACTTTGGAAGTTATATAGATAAGTGGAATAGATATAATATTAAAGAAGCAATCAAGCTAAAATCAGAAAATTTTAAACCTAATTTATTAAATGGATTTGATTATTTAGTTATTAAACCTATTTTTTGGTTTTTTTTAACCTATTTTAGACACTTAGGTCTTATAGATGGCTTCTCCGGGTTTGTTTTTTCTTTTATGTCTTCAATTAGATTTATTGGAATTTATTTACAGCTACTTTATCGCTAGTTCTTTGTTCTTAGCTCCTTGTTATTAAATATAGAAATATCCAACCGAGAACCAGGAACTGAATAACCAAGAACTAATAAACCAGAAACTAACCACCAATAACTAACCACTAGTCACTAGTAACTGGTCTCATTCCTCTATCTCAACTTCACCTTCGTCGCTTATATTAACTTTATAAATAGGCAAATCTGGAGCAAGTCGCGAAACTGTTTCAAATAATTGATTATCAGAAACACCTGTTAAAGCTTCATATAAAAATTCTTCATCAAATTTCTCATTGTTTAAAGCTAAATTAAGTTCTTTTGCATATTCTCTTCTTCTTTTATCATCTAAGGTTTTATGATAAACAAACACTTCTAATAGTTTTCCATTTTCAAGAAAAGCTGGTTTTATACTGTATTTTTGAGAATTTAAAATTACTACTCCGCTTTCTAAATGCTCTCCTTCTAAAATATCATTTTTTACACCTTTTGACTTTAAAAAAACAAGTTTATCGAAAATAAAATCTACATCTTCCTCAGATAAACCGTAAGCATCTGGATCAATTGTTGCCTGTTTAAAATGTCCACATCCTAAACATTGTTTTTTTTCGTCTTTTTCATGACAGCAATGTTCGTCAGTATGAATTCTGACATTTGAATACTCACCTAAAACCTTCATAAATATATCAAATATATCATCATTACTAAGCCCCAAAGCCTGTTCATTATTTAATGAAAATAACGACATCAAGTCTCCAATGTCAGCTCCTGGCTTTGCTAATGGTTCAAGGTTGTCGTTAGTATATCTTCCATCAATGCACCTTGATAGAATTTTTGAATTGACATCAAATTCATATTTATTTTTTGTAACTAAATCAAAAATTTGGGTTTGAGTTATATGTGTATTATTCATAGGCAAATAGTATAAAATTCATTTTAAAAAAAATCAATTATGAACTATATTTTCTGTATAATGCATAAATATGATCTCAGTTCCAACAAATATAATTAACTATTTTACTAAGCTTAAAAATAAAAAAGCCATTATTTATATAAATATTGAAAATAATAATGAACTTAAAATAACATATGAAGAATTGGCTAAATTATTAATTTCAGGAAATAATTATTTTTATAAAAATAAATATAAAAAAAATGACAATATTTGTTATTTGTTCGATAATTCTCCAGAAGTAATTATTCTTAATTTGATTTGTTTAATTAATGGTTTTACAAGTTGTCCTTTTGATTTAAGATGTGATACTGAAGAAATTTTATTTAAAAAACTTGAACAAACCAAGCCAAAAATATTTTTTTACAGAACAAACACTCTTTCAAAAGAATTTATTTCAAACATTGAAGAACAATTAAAGATTAAAACCTTTTCCGTAAAAGATATTTTTAATTTGCAAGAAATTTTCCAAAACAATTACAATAAATCAAAAAAATTAATATCAAAAAGGGATATTTTATTTATTTTATATACCTCTGGCACTACCGGATTTCCAAAAGGAGTAATGATTTCTAGAAAAAATTTATACTTTGGAATTAAACAAATATCAAATTGGTTAAAAATAAAAAAAACTGACGTTTTTTATATTGTTTTACCTTTATATCATATAAATTCAATTATGTATTCTCTAACTACTCTATTTTCTCAAGGAACAATTATAATCCCATCAAGATACTCCAGCTCAAATTTTTTTCATCATATCGCAAAACATAAAGCAACTATGACATCAATAGTTCCAACTATAAATTATGATTTATTAAAACAAAAAGAACTTTTTAAAAAAATTAAAAAAAATATCATATTAAAATTAATTCAAATAGGTTCAGCTCCAGTTTCACCAACACATGCTTTTGAATTTTTTAAAAATTTTAATATTCCACTTATTCAGGGATATGGTCTAACAGAAACAACTCATCGAGTAACAGGAATCCCAATAAATTTAAACAAAAACACATATATACAATTACTAAAAGAAAATTCTATTGGAATAGAACAAAAATATAGCAAAATAAAAATAGTTGATAAAAATAAAAATGAAATAAAAAAAGAAAATTCTATTGGAGAAATTACAGTTAAAGGAAATTGCATCATGAAAGGATATTTCCATCAAAAAAAATTATCAAAACAAATTATTAAAAAAAATTATTTTTGGACTGGAGATGTTGGGTACTATAAATTAATTAATAATAAAAAATATTTTTTTATTTTGGGTCGAAGTAAGGAAATAATTATTAAAGGAGGCATAAATATATCACCAATTTACGTTGAAGAACAATTAAGAAAAATTCTACCATGGGCAGAAAATATAATAGTTGTTGGGTTTTCACATGATAGATATGGTGAAGAAATTGGAGTTATTGTTGTTCCAAAAAATAAACAATCAACCAAACAAATTAATGATTTTAAAGATCAATTAAAAAAATTTAAAATTCCTTCTTTAAGTAAATATGAGACACCTCAATCTTTAATTGTTACAAGCGAAAATAAAGTTAGCAAAACCCAAATTGGAAAAATTCAACATATTAAAGTTAAGGAATTTTTTGAAAAAGAATTAATTAATAATTATAAGAAAAATTTTAAATCTTAAGAAGCCGGTGTTATTATTAATATAATGAGTAATTTAAAAATTCTTATCCAAAAAAATAATTTATCACATTTTCGAGGCGGAGGCAGATATATTGAAATTTTAAAAGAAAATCTATCAAAAGACGTCGATTTTATTGAAGATATAAAAGAAATTTTGCCTCAAGATACTTTAATTATTCCATTCTTTGATTTTTTTCAACCTCCTTTTTTTACAAAAAGAATCTGTAAAAAACAAATTTTAGTAATTTTTGACACCATTCCACTTAAGTATAAAAAAGAATTTCCTGTTGGAATTAAAGGACAATTTAATCTTTTTCTAAATAAATTGAATTTAAAAAACTTTGATCAAGTACTTACAATTTCACAACATAGCAAACAAGATATTAATAAATACCTTAATGTAGGTCTAGAAAAAATTAAAGTTATTTATCCTATTTTAAGCAAAATATTTACTAAACCAAACGAGAAAAATATTGATTTAAATCTACCAAAAGAGTATTTACTTTATGTTGGAGATGTTAATTACAATAAAAACTTGGTCAATTTAGCTCAAGCTGTTTTAAAAACAACACTTCCTTGTGTTTTTGTTGGGAAAGCGTTTGAAAAAAAGATTAACGACTTAAAACATCCCTGGGAAAAATCATTTTTAGAATTTTTAAAAATTCATAACCAAAATAATAAGTTTATTATTTTAGGTTATGTTGAAGATCAACAATTGGTAAATATTTATAAAAATGCTAAATTAAATTTATTTATTTCTCATGATGAAGGTTTTGGATATTCCTATCTTGAAGCAAGTTCACAAAAATGTCCAACGCTTCTTTCAGATATTAATATTTTTAAGGAAATTAGCGATAATAATGCTTTTTATTGCAACTCAAACTCTATTGAAGATATTGCAAATAAAATTAATTCATTAATAAATGATCCAAATTTGCTCAAGGAATATGGAGAAAAAGCATATAAAAGAAGCTTATTTTTTGATTCTATTAAATTTAAAAAAGAAATTCTTGACTTAGCTTAAAAAGTTATTATTAAAAAATCTTAATATTAAACAATCTACTTGAATTTTCAAAAACTTTTTTCTCTAGTTCTTCTTTCTCTATTTTCAACAAACTTGAGACAAATTTACTTATTACACTTAAGTTTTCTGGTTTATTAGGAAACTTTTCTGTTAATCTGATTGGTTCAGGTGTTAAAAAAGGAGCATCTGTTTCTAAAACTAATAAATCTAAAGGTATTTCCTTAATAAAGTCATGTTTATCTGTTTTGTAAGTAATATCTCCATCAAAACCCATACAAATATTTTTTTGCTTTGCCATATTTAAAAGATTTATATTTGCTTCACAACAGTGAAAAACCATTCGTCCAAAAAAATAATCATCCCAATATTCATTTAAAATAGCAATTATGTCATTTGAGGCTTCACGACAATGAATTATTACTGATTTTTTATTATTTTTTGCAAATTCAAGTTGTTTAATAAATATCTCTTTTTGAAAAATTTTCTCCTCTTCACTTTTTATTTTAAAATAATCCAATCCAATCTCTCCTATTGCTACAACTTTTGAGTTATTAACTAATGAGTCAAATTCTTGAAGTTTTAAACTTTTGGGATTTTGAAGTTTTTTTTCATCAGTTGGATGAATTCCAACAGCCGCAAAAACATTTTTATATTTACTAGCTATCTTAACTGCTTTAATAGAAGTTTCTATAGTAGTTCCAGGAATTAATAAATAATCAACTCCTACATCATTTGCTTTTTGAATAATTTCATCAATGTTTTTGTCTAGTGGATCTATATTTAAATGACAATGCGTATCAAATAACATATTTTGTTTTATAAAAAATAATTACGAAGAAATTAATGATATATTATAATATTTATATGAAAATATTCATATCTACAGATCACAGAGGATATTATCTTAAAGGTCAAATTATTGAGTATTTAAAAAAATATCATGAAGTAATTGATCTAGGAAATGATCATTATGATGAAGCTGATGATTATGTAGATTTTGCATTTAAAACCTCAAATGAGGTTTTAAATAATCCAGGCTCTTTTGGAATAGTTATATGTGGATCTGGAGTTGGGGTTTGTATTGCAGCAAATAGAATTAAAAATATTAGATGTGCGCTTGGTTTTGATGAAAATCAAGTGAAACATGCAAGAGAAAATGATCATATAAACATACTTGCCTTACCTTCTGACTTTATAGATCTTGAAAAAGCAAAAACTTTAATTAATTCCTTTATTCTTACTGAAAAAATAAATGAAGAAAGATTTTTAAGAAGAATTAATAAACTTGATAGCTAACATGATCAAAATCCCTGCTTTACTTGTAAAAACAATAGAGGATTTAAACGAAAACATAAAATTATTTGCTCCAAGATATAACAGATTTCAGATTGATATTTGCGACGATCTATTTGTTCCAAATAAAACCATCGATATTGATGATTTAAAAAAAATAGAATCATCCACAAGTAACTCTTTTGACTTTCATTTAATGGTTAATGATTATGAAAAAGAAATCTCTAAAATAGAAAAACTTAATATCAAAATAAATATTGTTTTTATACATTTAAAAACATTATTTACCCTTCCTAAATCTAATTTGTTTAATATAGGTTTAGTAATTAATCCAGAAGAAGAAATTAAAAAAAATTTTGAAATAATTAATAAATTTGAAAATATTCAAATCATGTCGGTTATTCCAGGGTTTCAAAATCAAGAATTTATTCCTAATTCTCTCTCAAAGATTAATGAACTAAAAACTTTAGGCTACCAAGGACAAATATATCTCGATGGAGGGATAAATGAGTCATCTATCGCTTTAATAGAAAAAAATGCTTTTAAGCCTGATTTTCTATGCATTGGCAGCTATTTAAAAAAGACTATAGACTTCACTTCTGCTGTATAATTGGGAAATATATTATGCACAAGTTATTTTTTAACAAATCTTATTATTATCGTTATTTGTTTTTTGTTTTTAAAAATGGTTATAAAAAAATATTAAATATAAATGATTGGAAATATTTTCCAAAAAAAACAATTTTATTTAAAAAAAATAATTTTAGTTTTAAAAAAAAATTAAATAAAAATTTACTCCCAAAATACGAAAATATTTTTAAAAAAAATAATACAACTGCTTTAATTATCTTCAAAAGAGATCGAATTATATTTGAAAAATACAACGAAAAATCAAATAAAAACACCCCTCATCGTCTTTTATCGATTTCTAAGATATTTATATCAACCTTAGTTGGAAAGTTTATTAAAGATAAAAAAATCAATCTTAATGATAAAGTGAAAAAATATTTGCCAGAACTAAAAAATAAATTATTAAAGGAAAAAACAATTCACCAATTGCTCACTATGGATGGTGGTATATCATACTCTGAAGGATATAAACCATGGCATTCCTGGAGTAAATTTACTTTTTCAACAAATATTAAAAACATTTTAAATACTGCAAAGATTAATAATAAAGAAGGTAGTTATTTTAACTATAATAATTTTTACCCATGCCTACTAATACTTATCCTACAAAAGATTACTAAAAACAATTTAACCAGTTACTTAAAAAACAAAATACTAAATCAAATTAAATTTACTGACTCTTTATATATTAATTTTGATAATGAAAAAAACAAATTCGAAAGGTTTGATATGGGAATAAACTGTTCTGCTCAAGATTTGCTTAAATTAGGAGTTTTATATTTAAATAATGGTATTTTTAACAAAAAAAAAATATTAAATAAAGGTTGGATTATAAAATCAACTTCTCCACTAAATGCTAAAACATCAGGAAGAGCAAAAAGCGATTATTTAGGAAAAAACATTAGGCCTTTATTTTCAAATAAAAATTTATTTTTTAAATATTATTGGTGGGGTTATAAAAAAAACAATTCATTTGACTATTTTTCTCTTGGAAAACTTGGGCAAATAATTTATATAAATAAAACAAAAAAAACAATTTTTATAAGACTTGGAGAACAATGGAATGAAAAAACTCCAATATCTGAAATTGCATTTAACATAACCAATTCAATCTAAAATCTATATTTCATTCTTGCACATCTAAAACATTGAGGTATTTTTTCTTTCTTAACAAATTTTTGAAATTCAGTATTTTTGTTTAATTGCCAAAGATTTTTAATGCTCTTTTCATTTTTTAAGTTACCCAAAGAATAGCCACAATCTATTTGAACATCATAACCAATAATTTTTATATTCTTTTCTAAAAAACTTCCACAATTATCTTTTGAAAAACTATTCTCTAAATAATATTTAGTCAAATTTTTATTAATATCTTTTTTTATATCAATTTTTGTATTGTAAATAAAAGCTTTCTTCTTAATCAAAGCAAGTTCATTTTTTAATACGTCTATTTGTTCTATATTAAAAAAACTATCATCATTAATAATTTGTCCATTTAATTGTTTTATTTTATATCTATCGTTACTTGATTTATAAAAACTTTTATTTTTATAAAAAAATATATTATGTCTTAGATTCCAATGATCAATTAAACCAATTGACTCAATAAAATCATATATCTTTGATAGATCTTTATAATTTTCTTTAACAATGACAGTTGCGATAGTTATATTTAGCTTTATTCCATACTTTTTCTTTAACCCTGATAAATGTGATATTTTTTTCATCGTTTGAAAAAAAGAACCAGGTTTATTCCTGATTTTGTCATGAATTTTAAAATCAAAATGATCTAAAGAAACATAATAATTTTTTAAACCAAAAAATAATAAATCATCAATATTAATTTGTTGACTAACTAAATTTGTATAACAAACAAAATTAATTTTGTGAATAAATATTGATCTTATTATTAATAATAATTCGCTATTCATTGTTGGCTCTCCTCCATATAAAATCAATCTTGATTTGTATTTTGATATCTCCTCTAGTTGTGATTGAATTTTTAAATAACTAACATCTTCTGACTTATTAATACTCCTTGATTCTTTATTCAAACACATAACACAGTTTAAATTACATTTATTTGTGATACTCCATCTTAAAACTTCAGGAAAATCTCTTTTTTTATATAAATATCTAACTTTTATAGAAATAAAATTAGATATTTTATTAATTTTTAATAAAATTTTATTTAAAACACTAATTTCTTTTGATTTTCTTAAATTATTAATTTTTTTTACCCAATAAATTAAGTCGTAATTACTAATTAATTTAGACATTGGAATAATATTTCCTTCAAATAAATCATCGATAGATTTAAAACCAATAATATTTAATTTAGCCAAATTAAAATCTTTATTAATTATTTTTTCCTTTAATGCGTATTGCCAATAATATGTTCCTGGATATGGTTCAGCTAAATATATATTTATTTTTTTTATTTTATTTACTGATAAAAAATTATATATTCTTAAATATTCGCTATTATCTTGCCATGGATTATTTAGATTTAAATTTAAAATCAAATCAATCTTATTCTTTTTAAGAATCTTATTCATTCTTAAAAAAAGTTTAAAATCAGAACTTCTTAATTTTTGATATAAATCCTCAGAAACTGATTCAAGACCAGTTTTTATAAATTTACAATTTAATTCTTTTAATAAAACTCCAATTTCATCTGTTACCAAATCTGCTTTGGTTGTAATATTAAAACTTATATTTTTATAAAGATTTTTATCATTTTTAATTAATTTTAAAAGCTCTTGTAGTCTTATTTTGTTTGATAAAAACATATCATCAGATATGTTAATTTCTCTTATATTTAGTTTAAATAGCGTTTTAATTTCTTTATAAATAGTTTCTGCACTAAAATAACGGATTCTTTTATCTTTCCAAATCTTATCTGATGCACAAAACAAACAGTTATAAGGACAACCTCTTGAAGTGAGAATATAATTGTAAGTTGCAACATCTTTAAAGTCTGCTCTATCAATGCTGGGTAATATATTTAAATCAGTTAATGCATCAATATTTTTATTAAAAAAAATATTGTTTTTTTTATTTTTATAAATAAGACCATTTATTTTTTTACAAGAAGATTTATCTTTATTTAAGAGGCATTGAATAAGATTTTTCATTACCAACTCACCTTCTCCAATCACACCATAATCAAAAATTGGATCAAAATCTTGTGGGCAAACTGTAATATGTATTCCTCCAATTACTATTGGGATATTTAACTCTTTTTTTAATAAATGTGCAAAATTTACTGCATCATTATAGTTACAACTAATTGCATTTATTCCTAATAAATCTGGTTTTTCATACAAAATTGTGCTTAAAATATTTTCCCTAACAATTAAAGTAGAAATTTTATTTTTGAAACTTTTTTTTAAAAATGATTTTATATATCCAATTCCAAGACTTGGAGAATATCCTTTTTTTACCAAATCCCCAGCATTAATTAAGATTACTTTCATAAAAACTATTTAAGTAAGTAGAGAAAATCATCAATCGAAAACTTTCCATCTTTATTAAAATCAAAAGGTAACATCGATTTAAATTGAACAATATTTCCATTCTTTTCAAATACAATATAAGTTTGTCTTGGTAAATAATATGGTTT
>CAZWRH010000016.1:0-5518 GCA_964636045.1 uncultured Gammaproteobacteria bacterium
TTTTACAAATTAAGCAAAACTCCATTAATTTTAAATACTTCATTTAATATTGGAGGTGAACCATTAGTATGTACTCCATATGACGCAATAAAAACTTTTTACCTAAGCGAGATTGATTGTTTAGCCATTGAAGATTATTGGATTACAAAATGAAATATAAAATACCAATTACTATAATTATTGCATGCTCAGATGATATAAGAATTAAAAAATGTTTAGAGAGTATTGATGAAAAAGTTGAAACAATAGTTGTTTTAAATAAACCTTCATCAGAAGTTATTAAAATAGTTAAATCCTATAAAGTAAAAATAAAATTTTTAAATGAAAAAAACTTACCAAAATCTTTAAACTTAGGTATAAAAAACTCAAAAAATAATATAGTTTTATTTATGGATTCTGATTGTGTTTTTGAGAAAGGAGCGATCAAAAAAATTTATAAAGCAATGAATAAATTTTATATAACCAAAGGGAAAACGGTTTTTGAGAGTAATGGTTTTCTATCTAGATTAGTAGCTAATGTAAGAGACTACACATATTATGATGATCCAAAACCATATAATCCATTTTTAGCTATAAATAAAAAAATAAAAAAATTTATTAATAACTATTATTATGATGATGATATTCATTGGACTGAAGATGCCGATCTATATGTCAGAATTAAAAAAGCTAAGTTAAAAGTTAATTACGAATATAATGCAAGAGTTTTTCATCCTCCTTTAAATCCTTTTTATGATTTAAGAAGTGCTTTTAGATATGGGATAGGTAAAAGAATCAGAGTAGAGAAAAAATTAATAACTGGAATAGGAACACAATTTAATTTTATTTTAGACGTAATCCTTAAGAAAGGATTTTTTACTGGATTTTATTATTTTATATGGAATATATTTTATTTGTTTGGATATATAAACCAAATTTTTTTTGATCCATATAAATTTAGAAGTAAAGTAAATTTAAATAAAAATAAATAAATGTATTTTTTATATATTTTAAGATGTAAAGATAATTCACTATATTGTGGACAAACTAATAATTTAGATAAAAGACTTCAAGAGCATATTTTAGGAAAATCTAGATCTGCAAAATATACAAAAGGACGCGGACCGTTAAAACTTGTTTATACAGAAAAACACACCACATTAAGAGAAGTTTTAAAAAGAGAAATTGCGATAAAAAAATTAACAAAAAAGCAAAAAGAAAAATTAATTAGCAAATAGTAAGTAAGTGTTATAATACTAACTCTATAAATTTACTAAAAATTATGTATAAATTTAACATTTCTCCTTTGGATAAAGTGATTAATGAAAAACTTCAAAAAAAAATTGATTCTAAAACTAAGCCATTAGGGTCTCTTGGAGTTTTGGAAAAAATTGCTTTTCAAATAGGCAGAATTCAAAACACTTTAAATCCAAAACTTATAAATCCTGCCATTGTAATTTTTGCTGGAGATCATGGAATTGCTAAAGAAGGTGTAAGTGCATATCCCCAAGAAGTTACATATCAAATGGTTCTAAATTTTTTATCTGAAGGAGCTGCTATAAATGTTTTTACTAAGCAAAACAATATTGAAATTAAAATTGTTGATAGTGGTGTTAATTTTAATTTTGATAAAAATGAAAAATTAATAGATGTAAAAATTGATTATGGTACGAAGAATTATTTATACGAAAAAGCAATGTCTAAAGAGCAACTTAAAAAATCAATTAAAAAAGGTACAGAAATTATAAATAATATTTTTAAAAATGGTTCTAATATTATTGGATTTGGAGAAATGGGAATTGGTAATACTTCTTCAGCGTCTTTAATAACAAGTATTATTACAGAAAAAAACATTGATTTATGTATTGGAGCGGGAACAGGTCATAACCTAGAAGGATTAAATAGAAAAAAACAAATTCTAAAAAAAGTCTTAGAAAAACATAGAGTCAATAAAAATAATTATTTAGAAATTTTACAAACATTTGGTGGGTTTGAAATTGCCATGATGGTTGGTGCGTTTTTAGCTGCGGCACAAAATAAAATGATAATTTTAGTTGATGGATTTATTACTACTTCCGCATTGCTTATTGCTTCAAAAATTAATCAAAACATTTTGGATTATTGTATATTTTCTCATTGTAGTATGGAGCCAGGACATCAGATTCAAATTGATTATTTAAACGTAAAACCAGTGTTAAATTTAAATATGCGACTTGGTGAAGGAAGTGGAGCAGCAGTATGTTATCCTATTATTAAATCAGCCATTTTATTTTTGGAGGAAATGGCGTCTTTTGAAGAAGCAAAAGTTTCTAAATAATAAAAATGAATGATAAAGAAATTATTAATGCAATAACAAATAAAAACGAAAAAGTTCTTTTTGATTTTTACAAAAAAAACAAAAAGGAGCTTTTTTATTTTATAAAAAGAAGTATTAAAGATGATTTTGATGTTGAAGAGTTAGTTCAAGATACTTTTTTATCATTTATAGAGTCATTAAGAGATTTTAGATTTCAATCTTCATTAAAAACTTTTTTATTTGCAATTGGAAAAAGAAAAATAATAGACAAAATAAGACGTAAAAAAATTAAAAAAATATTATTTTCGTTTTTACCAGAAAAATTCATTGATACTTTGGGTCATATTATTCTCGATGATGAAATAGACAAAAAAATATTAATGTCAAAATTAGATAATGTATTTTCAAGTCTTCCGAATGATTATTCATTGGTTTTACAACTAAAGTATAAGGATGGCTATAAAGTTGAGGAAATAGCCAAAAAAATAAATCTGAATTTTAAGGCAACAGAAAGTCTAATTTTTAGAGCTAGAAAGGCCTTTATTAAAGTTTATCAAAATCATGAAGGACAAAAATTATCTTTTTTTAAAGAAAAAAGTTGACGAAACTTTCGTTTTACCTTCTAATAATCTGCATAGTAAAACCTTAAATAATTTTTTTAAGTACATAACCTCATTTTTTAAAATTTTTCCATTTAAAGTAATTATTCCAATTTCTATAATAATTTCTGTTTTGTTGTATTTTTTATTTGGTTATTTAATAATAAAATTTGTTTCATTGTTGCAATATGGATTCTAAAAAATTTATTCTAAATTTTTTTGCATCAAGTATTTTATTTGCCAGAAACTTTACTCGTCTAATTATTTTTCCATATGAGACAATGCGAAGGATATCAAAAGAAAATGATTGGGTACAAATATTAATAATTAACATATTTGTATATTTTTATTTTATTTTTCGGATGATTATTCGTAGAAAAACTTTAGATTTTTCAACAATTTTTGGATTATCATTTGTTTTATTTATTTCATTTTTATTTACATTCATATTAATTTCTTTATTTTTTTATTTATTTGGAGTTTTTTTAAAAAAACAAATAAGTTTTAAAAAAATATTTTATTTACTCAGCTTTACTTTAATTCCAACATTAATCTGGTTTTATGTGACGTCATTTTTATATTACTTAATTCCTCCTCCAAGGACTTTTTCAATTTTGGGTAAAAGTTTTAGTTTATTATTTATTACTTTTTCAATAGTTTTACTATGGTGGAAATTAATTTTATTTTATTTATCTTTAAGATTTTCTTTAAAAGAAAACTTTTTTAGGATTTTATATTCAATAATATTATTTTTAATTTGGTTTATTCCTTACTCAGTTTTTTTATACGATTTTAAGGTCTTTCGCATACCTTTTATATAAATGATTTATTAAATATTTACGACTAAATATATATATGAAACTTTCTTCGTATAAAAATTGGAAAGAGAGAAATAAAGCATTGGAAAATGAATTAGAAATTTCATTAGATAATGTAAATAAATCCTTTATTGATGAGGTTGATAAAGTACACTGTGAAAATTTGATTGGCGCTATTACTGTTCCTCTTTGTGCTGCTGGACCTGCAAAAATTATTGGAAAATCAATTAATGGTAATTATTACGTTCCTCTTTCAACAACAGAGGGAGCTTTAGTAGCGTCTATTAGTAGAGGTTTTAAAGCAACGTCTGAATTTGGAATAAAAACAACTATTGAAAAGATTGGTGCAACTAGAGGGCCAGTATTAAAATTTAATAACATTCAAGATGCAAAAAACGGTGCTAATTGGATTAATGATAATTTTTTATTTTTAAAAACAATTGCAGAAAAAACATCAAAGCACTTAATTTTATTAGACTATTTTTTAAAACAAGTTGGTAAATATTTATTTATTAGATTTGAATATGATACTGATAAAGCAATGGGAATGAATATGGTTACTATTGCAACACAAAAAATTATAGAAAATTTAGGTGAAAAGTTAAACTTTTCTATGTCAAGTGTTGCAGGAAATTTTGATGTTGATAAAAAAGCATCATGGTTAAATAGTATAAATGGACGTGGATTTATTGTTAATGCTGAAGTTACTTTATCTAAAGAAATAGTTTCAACAGTTTTAAAAACAACTCCAAAAAAAATCTACGATATTTGGATTTCAAAAACAATGATTGGTTCTGCCATGTCTGGATCAATGAGTTATAACGCACATTTTGCAAATATAGTTGCAGCATTTTTTTTGGCAACAGGTCAAGACATTGCTCACGTTGTTGATGGTTCTCTAGGGTTAACTTATGCAGAGTTAGAAGAGGATGGTTCATTATATTTTTCAATTAATATGCCAGATATTATGTTAGGAATTTTAGGTGGAGGAACAAATTTAATTACTCAAAAAGAAGCTAAATCAATTTTAAAAGTTGATAATTCTGAAGGCTTGGCTGAAATATTAGCAGCAACAGTTTTAGCTGGAGAATTGTCTTTACATGCGTCTCTTGCAGAAGGAAGTTTAGCAAGCGCTCATGAAAAGTTAGGAAGATAAAATTATGGCAGGAATAGTATCATATGGTTTTTATGTTCCGAAATATAGAATAAAAATTTCAGAAATTGCTTCTATTTGGAAAAAAAATGGAGAAGAAATTTCAAATTCTTTAGGAGTTTTTGAAAAAGCAGTTGCAGGAGTAAGTGAGGATTCTGTAACAATGGCGCATGAATCTTCTCAAATGATTTTTAATGATTTTAGTTTTTTAAAGAAAGAAATTGGTTCGGTTTTTTTTGGATCAGAGTCTCCACCATATGCAGTTAATCCAGCGTCAACAATATTGGCAGAATTATTAGGGATTGGAAATAACTATTTAGCATATGACACTCAATTTGCATGTAAAGCGGCAACTGGAGCATTAATTTCAACATTTGGATTAGTCTGTGCAAATCAAATTAATTATGGATTGGTTGTGTCATCAGATAAAGCAACTGGTAGACCTCATGATGCACTTGAGTATACAGCTGGTTCAGGATCGGTTGCTTTGCTTATTGGTAAAGAAAATGTTGCAGTTGAGATAGTAGACTGGACTTCTTTTTCATCTGATACTCCAGATTTTTGGAGAAGAGAAGGAATAATGTATCCATCTCATGGTGGAAGATTTACTGGAAAACCTTCATATTTTAGACATATTGAAGGTTCTGTAAAAAAACTTTTGCAAAAAAATAAT
>CAZWRH010000016.1:5618-19483 GCA_964636045.1 uncultured Gammaproteobacteria bacterium
GATTACGCAACTTATTTAAAGTTTATTGGCGTCTTTTAATATGATAAATATTGCTGGATATAGTCAAACTAAATTTGGAGAACTTTGGGAAAAATCGTTATTTGAACTTGTTAAAGAATCTATTGATAATTTATTGATTTCAACAAAAACTGAAATATCAGAAATTGACGCAATTTATTTTGGGAATATGCTTGGAGGTGTAACTGAAAATAATTTACATGCAGGCTCAAAAATTGCAGAAATTTATGGAGTAAATATTCCAGTTTTTAGAGTTGAATCAGCTTGTGCATCAGGCGGAATGGCTTTTAATTTAGGACATACATATCTTGAAGCAAACCCAAATAAAAAAATTATTGTAGTTGGTGCAGAAAAAATGACCGATGTTATGCCAGAGGAAATTACTGAAGGTTTATCTTCTGCAGCTTCAGGAGCAGAGCAAGAAGCAGGATTAACTTTTCCAGGTCTTTATGCATTAATGGCAAGAACATATTTGGATAAATATAATTATGATAAAAAAAACCTTGCTTGTGTCGCAGTAAAAAATCATCTTCATGGTTTTTTAAATCCTTATGCACAATTTAGAAAAAAAATCACTGAAGAAGAAGTATTGAAAAGTCCAATGATAGCAGATCCACTTGGAGTTTTAGATTGTTCTCCAATAACTGATGGTGCGTCTGCTTTGTTATTAACTAATGATAAAAAGTTTATTAAAAATAAAAAAATTGTAAATATTTTTTCATCAGAAATTGCAACAGATTCAATCTCTTTAATGAATAGGAAAAGAATTGATGGGATAGACGCGACAAAAATTGCAGCAGAAAAAGCTTATAAAAAAGCAAAATTAAAACCAGAAGATATTCAAATCGCGGAAGTTCATGATTGTTTTACTATTGCTGAATTATTTGCAATGGAAGATTTGGGTTTTTATAAAAAAGGAACAGCTGGAAAAAGACTTTTAGATTATGAGACTTTACTAGACAATAAAGGAAAATTAATAGTTAATACATCAGGTGGATTAAAGAGTGCGGGTCATCCAGTTGGTGCAACAGGAATAAAACAAATAGGAGAAATTTACATGCAACTTATAGGAAATGCAGAAAATCGTCAAGTAAAAAATCTTAAATATGGTTTAGCACATAATGTTGGAGGTTCAGGTGGAACTGCAGTTGTTTCAATTTTAGGAATTTAAAAAATATGATAAGTCCAGTAAAAATTTGGAGAAGACAAAAAAATATTCATAAACAAGTTGGGATGAAAGGAGAGGTTATTTCTTGGACAGTTATCAGAACTCCTCCTCCAGAAAATAAACGTTTTGCTCCATATATTGTTGTTTATGTAAAACTTGAAAGTGGGGAAATTATGTGTAGACAATTAGTAGATTTTGAGGGATTTGTAGTCAAAGTAGGATTAAAAGTTCAACTTACTATTAGAAAATTAAAAGAAGGAACAACAGAAGATATCATTCCTTATGGATTGGTTTTTAAGACCATATGAAAATAACATATTCTGCACCTTCAAAAGTAATATTTTCAGGAGAGCATTCTGTTGTTTATGGTAAACCAGCTCTTGTTTGTGCTCTTGATTTAAGACTTAAATTTTCTGTTTGGGAAAGTGACATAAATCAAGAAGACAAAATTATTTCTAATATTCATGATAAAATAATTTCTTTTTTAAAAGAGCAAAATATTTTTGTAGATAAAAAAAATATTAATTTTTCTATTAATTCAGAAATTCCAATAGGAAGAGGTCTTGGTTCTTCAGCTGCATTATCATGTGCTGCATCAGGAGCATTTTTAGAACTTTACACAAAAAAAACTGCGTCAAATGATTATGTAAATATTTGTGCATATTGTCTTGAAAAAATATTTCATACAAATCCATCAGGAGTTGATAATTCAACTTCTTGTTTTGGAGGGTTTATTTATTTTAGAAAGGAATTTGAATTTTTAAAAACAATTAGTCCATTAAAAATAAAATTACCAGAAAATTTCATAAATAATATATTCTTAATTGATACTGGTGAGCCTTTTGAGACAACTTCAGAAATGGTAGGCTTAGTGAATGAAAAGTTTAAAAATAATCCAAAAAATATTTCAGAAAAATTTAATCAACTTGAAAAAATAACAAAAGAAATTGTTTTTTCTTTACAAAAAAACGATGAGGATTTATTTAGTAAATTAATTTCAGAAAATCAAAAAATTTTAGATGATTTTTCTATAGTTTCAAAAAAATCAAAGCTTATTATTGATCAAATTTCCCAATTTGGAAGTGTAAAAATAACTGGAGCAGGTGGAAATAAAACCAACTCAGGTTTTTTATTAGTTTATTCAAAAAATAAAAATAAATTAGATGCTTTTTGTAAAGAAAATAATCTTAAAATATTAAATTTTGTTCCATGTTATACAGGGTTAAAAAAAGAAAATTAAAATGAAAAAGGCAATTACTTCAGCTCCAGGAAAATTAATGATTATGGGAGAGTATGCGGTTATTTATGGTTCTAGATGTGTTTCTACTGCAATTGAAAAAAGATTAACAGTTGAGGTTTCTATTATTAATAAAAAAGAAGATTTTATTAATATTCCAAAAGACATAGACTCTTCTTTTATTATTAGTACCTTAAATTTTTTTAGAAAAAAAAATAGAGTAAAAAGTTTTTATGAAATAAAAACAAAAACTGATTTTTCAGAAAACTTTGGATTCGGATCATCATCAGCAGTAACAATTTCAACGTTAAAATCTCTTTATGAAATAGAAAATATTTTTATTAACAATGATGAATTATTTAAGCAGGCATTTTATATTCATAAAAAAACACAAACTAATGGATCTGGTTATGATATTGCAACAGCAATTTTTGGTAAAACAATTTTTTATAAAAAAGAACCTTTTAGTTATGAATATTTACCTGACATAAGCAAAAACTTAATAGTAGCATATTCAGGGATAAAGGCAAAAACGGGACCTCTTATTAAATATGTTGAGGATCTTTTATTAACTAATAAAGTTGAGACGGAAAATTTAATTAATAAGATTAAAATCTTAACAGACGAATTTATTTTATATATGAAAAAAAATGATATAAAGAAAATGGGAGAGATTATGAATGAAGATCAATTAATTTTAAAAAAACTTGGAGTGAGTACAGAAAGAATAGATTTCTTAGTTGATATCATGAAAGAAAACGGTGCATTTGGTGCAAAATTATCAGGCGCAGGCGGAGGAGATTGTGTTATTGGTATTGTTGAAACTTCTAAAAAATACTATATTAAAGAAAAAATTAAACAAGCTGGATTTCAGTTTATTAATATGAAGACAAATTGTGATGGTATAAAAACTAGTTTAATATGAAAATTACTGCAAAGGCACATTCTAATATTGCATTTATAAAATATTGGGGAAGAAAAAATGAAGAGCTAAAGATTCCTCATAACGATAGTATCTCAATGAATTTAAGTAATTTATTTACGATAACAACGGTTGATTTTAATAATAAATATAAAAAAGATGAAGTAGTTATTGATGGTTTATCAAATAAAAGAGAAATAGATAGGGTTATTAATTTTTTAGATATAGTTCGCAAAAAAGCTTTTATAAAAACAAAAGCAAAAGTAGTATCGATAAATAATTTTCCAACATCTACTGGTCTTTCTTCTTCAGCATCTGGTTTTGCAGCATTAGCGTATGCATCATCAATGGCTGCAGGTTTAAATTTATCAGAAAAAGAACTTTCCATTTTAGCAAGAGTTGGTTCTGGTTCTGCTTGTCGATCTATTCCAAATGGTTTTGTAAAATGGCAATCGGGAAATGAGAATAATGATTCTTTTGCATATTCTATTTTTAACAAAAATCACTGGAACATTATTGATTTGGTAGTAGTAGTAAGTTCTGAAAAAAAAGAAGTACCAACAACAGATGGTCAAAAATTAGCAACTACAAGTATTTTTTTTAAAGAAAGAATTTTTAAGATAGAAGAAAAAAATATTTTATGTGAAAAATATATAAAAAATAAAGATTTTAAAAAATTTGGAGAGCTTATTGAAAAAGAAGCATTGGAAATGTTTGCAATAATGTTAACTTCTTGGCCACCTTTAATATATTGGACAAAAGAGTCTTTATCTATTATTAAAGAAATTCAAAAAATAAGAAATCAAGAAAAAGTTGATGCATATTTAACATTTAATACAGGTCAAGACATTCATGTTTTATGTAAAGTAGAAGATAAAGAATTTTTAATAAAAAAAATAAATTCTTTTCCTTATGTAAAAAAGATTATTGCGAATAATTGTTCTGATGGGACTTATCAAATTAATGAAGATTTATTTTAAAAATTAATTTCCACCAACAAGTGATGGAATTTTTAAAGTCCAACCATTTCCAGATTTAACCAAAATTCCTAAAACATCTCCAACTAAAAACCCCCAAATTCCGACAACAGAAAATAAAATTATCATTCCAATAACTGCTTGTAAAATTTTTTGTCTTGCTTTTGCAAGTTTATCTTTTTCTCCTTCAGAAGTAATCCAATCTAGAGCTCCCCATAATATATAAACTAAAGCAACTAAAGACCCAACAATAACAAACATATAGATTGCTTTTGAAAATAAGGCTCCAACATTTTGCATTGGACTTGTTCCTTGTCCACACATTGGACCATAACATATGTCTGTACTAGATGTAATATCGGCAGCTAAAAGTTTTTTCATATTTTAAATACCTTTAATTTTAAATCGTAAAACCGCATTTGCATCTCCAAAAAATACAATTCCAATAATAGCAGCAATTACTGGTGCTGCAACTATAATGATTAAACCTACAACACTTAATGTTATTTTTTTATTTGCTTCAGCAATATTCTTTGAATCTCCCCCAGCTGTAATATATTTAAATCCAGCAATTATAAAATTGATCAAAACCCAAACACCAGCTATAGCCATAACAATGCTAAGTCCAGTATTAAATAATTTAACAATTGGATCTAGGCCGTCTCCAGTTAAGCCTCCAACTGGTGGTTGAACTGTTCCCCAAATATCGTTGTTCATAATGGCATGTTTTCTAAATTAAATAATTTAAAAATTATTCTTACAATAAAATAACTAGCGAAAATAATAACCATTCCGACAATTGAAGAAAAAAATAGCATTTGAATTTTTTTTATTTCTTCAGAATTTTCTCCTCCTTTTAAAAGTTTAAATCCTGCATATATAAAAACAATAAAAAAAATAATTCCTGCAATTGTAAATAAATTTGAAACAAGTAAATTAATTATTGTTGATAAATTATTAAATTTAGTTGCTGGAGCAAAATCTGTTGAAATATCAATTGCACGAACTTCATTTATCATGATAGAAAAATTGTAAGTTAAAAATATTTTTTTTTCAAGGCTGCTATTATATTTGAGCTGTATTTTTTAAATTAAAGTTGTAAAATTTAGTATTAAATATGGATATTCCAAAACACATAGCAATTATTCCTGACGGAAATAGACGTTGGGCAAAAGAAAAAAATTTGCCAACTTTCGAAGGACATAGACGTGGTTTTGATGTTGCTGTAAAAATTTCGAGAAAAGCAAGGCAGCTTGGTGTATCAACCATTACGTTATGGGGATTTTCAACAGAAAATTGGAAAAGAACAACAGAGGAAGTTTCATATTTAATGGGTCTGTATGAAATATTAATTGATGAATATTTAAAAGAAGCTATTAAAGATGAGGTTAGAATAATTCATATTGGTAGAAAAGATAGATTAAAAAAAACTTTATTAAAAAAAATATTAAATGCAGAAGAAAAAACTAAGCATTTTGAAAAATATTTTTTAAACATTGCTATTGACTATGGTGGAAGAGATGAAATTATAAGAGCATTAAAAAAAATCCCATCTTTTACTAAGGCTTCAGATGGCAAGCAAAACTTAGATACATCTGAAGAAGAATTTGAAAAATATTTAGATACTAATAATCAACCATTTCCAAATCCAGATATAATTATAAGAACAAGTGGTGAAATGAGAACTTCTGGATTTATGATATGGCAATCAATATATGCTGAGTGGTTTTTTTTAGAAAAATATTTTCCAGACTTAACAGAAAAAGATTTAGAAGAAATAATTGAAAAATTTAATAATAGGCAAAGAAGGTTTGGAAGTTAATTTATAATAAATAAAAAACATGTTTAATCCACAATTTAATATCACTAATAAAATTTTAAAAAACATTGGGACAATTGAAGCCGCAAAAGAAGTAATTATGGACGCACCTCTTCTTCCTTTGTGGGAAAAGGAATTTAAAGAAGACGCGATTGTTAGATCAGTTCATCATGGAACTCATATAGAAGGAAATAAATTAGATTTAAGTGAAGCAAAAGATGTTTTATTGGGAAAAGATGTCATTGGAAGGTCAAGAGATATTCAAGAAGTGATTAATTATCGAAAAGTTTTAAAGTTTATAGAAGATGAAGCTTTGAAAGATGTTGAGAGAATAACAGAGGATTTGGTAAAAAAATTACACAAAATAGTAATGGAAAAAATATTACCTGATGAAGAAGTTGGTAAATATAGGATGAAACAAGTGGTTATAAAAAATAGCGAAAATGGAGAGATAACTTTTAGACCTCCACCTGCTATAGAGATTCCTTTTTTAATTAGAGAATTTTTGTACTGGGTAAATAAAACAACAGATGAAGATGTTCATCCAGTTTTAAAAGCAGCAATAGTTCATCATGAAACTGTAAGAATTCATCCTTTTATTGATGGGAATGGAAGAGTTAGTAGAGCTTTTGCGACATTAATTTTATCACTTGGTAAATATGATATTAGAAGATTTTTCTCTCTTGAAGAATTTTATGATAAAGATGCTCTTGCATATTATGAACATTTACAAAAAGCCTCTTCAGGAGATATGACTGCTTGGCTTGAATATTTCTCTTTTGGAGTTTCTGTTGAATTTGAAAGAATAAAAAATAGAATTTTAAAAATGTCTAAAGATAATTCTTTAAAACAGAAGCTTGGAGGAAAGCAATTATTTTTAACTGAGAGACAAGCAAAAATAGTTGAATATATTCAAAATGTTGGATATTTACAAAATCAACAGTTTAAAGAATTGTTTCCAACAGTTTCAGAAGACACAGTTTTAAGAGATATTAAAGAATTAGTAAATAATAACTTAATAAAAAAAGTTGGTTCGACAAAATCAGCGAGGTATATTATGGTTTAACAATTGTTTGGTCAATTTATAATTAATTAATGAAATTCTCCCAACTTTCAAAATATTTTGAAAAAATAGAAAATACTTCTTCTCGTCTTGAAATGACTCAACTACTATCTGATTTATTCAAAGAAATCTCTGAAGAGGAAATTGATAAAGTTTTATATTTACTTCAAGGAAGGATTTGCCCTTTATATGAAAGCATTGATTTTGGAATAGGTGAAAGAACTTTAATTAAAGCTATTATTGCAGGGTTAAATGTTGAGAGAAAGTTTTTTCTTGATAAGTATGGAGAATTTGGTGATATTGGAAAAACTGTAGAATATTTTAGAAAAAAAGTAATTACTATTGAAGAAAAAGATACAGACATTACAGAGGTTTTTAATATTTTAAACCAAATTGCTTACTCTTCAGGTGATGGATCACAAGAGATTAAAATCTCATTAATAATTCAACTTATTAGAATGCTTGATCCACTATCTACTAAATATTTAATTAGAATACCGATTAACAATTTAAGGCTTGGTTTTTCTGACATGACTATTTTAGATGCATTTTCTTGGATGTTAAAAGGTGACAAATCAGAAAGGGTAAATATTGAAAAAAAATATCATGTTTTACCAGATTTAGGTTTAATAGGAAAAAAATTAAAACAAAAAGGAATTTTAGGAATTAATGAAATAAATCCACAAATATTTACGCCTATCATTATGATGAGAGCAGAAAGACTGACTAATAGTATTGAAATAATTGAAAAAATTGGAGAATGTTCTATTGAATCAAAATATGATGGTTTTAGATTACAAATTCATTATGATAAAAATTCAAATGAACAAGTAAGAATGTTTTCAAGAAATCTTGAGGAAGTAACAAATATGTATCCTGATTTAAAAAGGGCAGTTTTATCTCAAATAAAAGTAGATAAGATAATTTTTGAAGGAGAAGCAATTGGTTTTAATCCGCAAACTGGCGATTTTTTACCTTTTCAAGAGACAGTTCAGCGAAAAAGAAAATATGATATTGAAGAAAAAGCAAAAGAAATTCCACTTAAGCTTTTTGCATTTGATGTTTTATATATTAATGGAGAAAGTTTGTTAGATGTTAAATTTATTGAAAGAAGAAAAAAACTTACTAATAGTTTTAAGAAAACTAATGATAATTTTGTTGATAATGTAATTATTGCAGAAGATAAAATAGTCAATAATGAAAAAGAAATAAATTTACTTTTTGAACAAGCAGTTGAAAAAGGGTTGGAAGGAATTATGGCAAAAAAATTAGATGGAATTTATCAAGCTGGAGCAAGAGGATGGAATTGGATTAAACTTAAAAAAAGTTATAGCATAAAACTTCAAGACACCATTGATTGTTTAGTTATGGGATATGATTTAGGAAAAGGTAAAAGAACAGAATTTGGTATAGGTGCTTTTTTAGTTGGAATATATGACGAAGAAAATGATCAATATTTAACAGTTGCTAAAATTGGAACTGGTTTATCAGATGTTGAATGGAAAACTTTAAAAAAAGAAGCGGACAAATACAAAAGTGATAAAAAACCAATAATTTATAATTCAAATAAAGAAGCAGAGGTTGATGTTTGGATAAAACCACAACTTGTAGTTGAGATAAGAGCTGATGAGATAACAAAATCTCCTGTTCATAGTGCAGGGCTTGCACTTCGATTTCCACGACTTGAAAGATTTAGAGATGATAAAAAACCTGAAGAAATCACTTCTTTAAAAGAAGTTGTCAATATATTTAAATCACAAAGTCAATAATTATTTCTGATTAAAATACATTTTCATTAATCTGATTGGATATTCAATAAAAAAAGAAAAAGGATTTTCTTTTAACCTTCTAGCTGATATTTTTGTAAATAAAGAAGGGTCATATTTTATTTTTCCATATTTTTTTATATGAAGTGCCATATCAATATCTTCATGGACAGCTTTTGGATTTTTTGATGTTTCATTTTTTATCTTATTCCATACTTCTTTTGTCATTGCCATATTTGGTCCAAAAATGACATAAGTTCCAAAAAGTAATTTGCAAAATTTCATTAAGTTTTCAGTAAACACTGGGTTATTATTTGCAAACCAATAGTCATAGAAAACTGTATTACCTGAAACAGCCACAAATTCTTTCTCGCTTAGATTCTCTTTTATTTTTAGTATCCAATCTTTAGGACAAATAGTATCGGCGTCACATCTTGCAATAATATCGCCTGATGCAAAATTAAATCCAAAATCTCTAGCTTCTATTATTCCTCTTTTATGTTCATTTAAAATTTTTATTTCTTTAAATTGTTCAAGAATTTCTTGTGTATTGTCGGTTGAGTCATTATTGACAACTATTATTTCATAGGGTTTTTCGATTTGATCAAGTAAAGATTGAATACATTGTTTTATATACTTTTCTTCATTATGGACTGGTATAACTACAGAAATTTTCATAAATTGTATAATAGTATACATGAATTCTTACTTTTCCGTAATAATACCAACACTAAATGAGGAAAAATATTTACCTAAGTTGCTAGGAGATTTATCTTGTCAGAAGGATAAGAATTTTGAAGTAATTATAGTTGATGGTGATTCAGAAGACAAAACAAAAGAGGTTGCAAAATCATTTGAAAAAAAACTTAATATTTCTTTTCTTATCAACAAAAAAAGAAATGTTTCCTTTCAAAGAAATTTTGGCGCAAGTAAATCAAAAGGAAATTATCTTATTTTTATAGATGCAGATGCTCGAGTTAGCAATACTTTTATAAAAAAGCTAAATAAAGAAATTAAAAAAAGTGCTCAACTTGTATATATTCCAGCAATAATTCCTCAAAATAATTCATATCAAGATAGATTAATGTTTAATTTAGCAAACTTTATTATTGATTTGTCTCAAAAATTTGGAAAACCATTTTCATCAAGTGGTTCGATGATTTTTGAAAAAAACTTTTTCATGTTTATTAATGGTTTTGATGAAAAACTTTTCATATCTGAAGATCACGAAATTATACAAAGATCAAGATCTCATGGAGTAATAGCGACTGTTTTAAAAAATAATCATTTAAAATTTTCATTAAGAAGAATGGATAAAGAAGGTAGACTTTCGGTCTTAATAAAATACCTTATTTCCTCAATGCAAACAATAAAAGGTGAGAAAATAAATAAAAAAATTTATAGTTATGAGATGGGTGGTCAAATTTATTCAATAAAAGGGGAGAAAGAAAAAAACTTCGATGTATTAATGAAAAAATACTTCAAAAACGTCAAAAAACAACTTAAAGACTTTATTCAAAACTAATTTTTAAGTTATCCACATTTATTTTTTTAATTAAATTGTATTACTATATTGCTCTAAATTATGTTATATAAATTATAGGATAACTTATAGTAATTAATAATTATACTAGAGGACTTGACAAAGAGAATAATACTACTATAATTTTTATATGAATAGAAAAAGCGGATTTAGTATTTTTTATAAAAAACAAAAAAAAGATATTTTTAAGAGTGATTTAGGTTCGTTTGCAAGATCTCAATTTGAAGCGCTAGCGAAGAAAAACATCAAAGTGCCAGTATCAATTTTTCATTTATAAAAAAAAGAAAGAGCATCACTATCGTTCGCATGATTTGGGTAACGACGAATAGTAATGCTCTTTTTTTATAGTCCTGTTTCCAGGATTAGGAAAAGACTATCAAAAAAAATTTTTGCTGTCAAGAGGTCGGAAAAACTTCATATATTTTCCCATTAAAATTACTTGTTTCAAAGATTTTCTTTCCTATTTTGTCAAACTTATCTAGGTTTATTTTTTGATATTTTTCTTTTTCTTTAGTACCTAAAATAATATATTTGATCTTATATTTTTTTAAAAGAATGATTGTTTTTTCAATATCGTTACTTTCATAAATTGAAGTTATATCAGGTATTCTAGTGGCGATTAAATCTGGTTTTCCACGCCATAGCCATTCATGAACGTACCAACCAGCTATAGTAGGTAAGCCAGTATAGGAAGATACAATATTAAAGTCGCTATAAGAGTCTCCCTGTGCTTCAATAATGTTTTCTTGTTTGTTTGTTTTTTTATTTAAAAAATTAATTATTTCTAAATACTCAGGCGATTCTTTTTCAAGCCATTTTTGACCATTAAGTTCAGGTGTTTTTTTAAGATCTCCATAATATGAAGTTATTGCATAGTATGGATAAATTGCTGTAAATATAAAAAAAATGTAAAAAATAAAAAAATATGTAAGCGAAAACCACTTATTAAACTTTCTAATTTTTTTAAAAAATACAAAAATAATACTGGAGGAAATTGCCATCATAGTAAATGCTTGATATCCAAGTTTAAACATAGTGTTGGCTCTAAAGTGAAGTGGATAAATGTCTTTAATATAAAAAAATTCAGGGATAAAAATTAAAATAGAAGAAAATATAAAAATACAAATTATAAAAATTGCATTATTTATGAAGTTAATTTCTTTTTTTAATAATGATTTTATTTTTAAAATATAGATACTCAAAAATGCAAAACCAACCAGAAAAAACCCCCAAAGAATAAATAACATCCAAATAGGGCTTATTTGACAATTATTATTTTCAAATAAAAAAGGTCCAATTTTTTTGATATTTACTAAAAAATCTGGTGAGCAATTTACTCCAATACCAGATACAAAAGGAGAGAAAAAACTTGAAAAAGGAAGATTAAAAATAATAAAAGAAATTGCAATTATTAAACTATAAGCAAAGAATTTATAAGAAATGAAATATCCAATAAATAAAATAAAACAAGCAAGCAAAAAATAAATTGCTCCATCAAAGGCATTTGTCATATAATTTATAGAAAGCATAAAGCCAATAAAAATTAAATTGTTGATTTTTATATTTTGAATATTTTTATATAAAAGATAAATTAGAGAAATTGTTAATAAAACAAAAGGAATATCAAAAACATGCCCATGCAAATCTGCTACTACATATGAATAAATTGGGAATTCATGAATTGTGAATGGAATGAATCTGGTTGCATTTGGATACCAATAATTTTCTGGATTAAAATTAGAAAAAATTTGCCAAAATGGAATTGGCGATTCAACATTATATCCTTTAGTAAAAAGATAAATTGGGTGAAGATTTCCAGAAAAATTTACTAAAAAAATTCCAAGAACTCCTCCCAAAAAAGAATTTTTAAAATCTTTTTTAAAAGTATCTTTTAAGAAATTAAATATAAAAGAAAAAACATTCGTTATAGATAGAGAAAATATAGTAGCAAGTATTAGGTTATAAGTAATGTTTGATGGGATGTTAGAAATTTTAGTTAAAACTGCACCAGTTAAATGTCCAAAATAATAATAATTAATATTCATTCCTGAAAGCCAAATGTCTTTTGCAGGAAGATATTCTGATTTTAATATTGCATTAATAAATCCAAAATCCATAAATTTTTCTAAGCCTTTAATAGATCCTTCTTGACCTCTGACATATGTCCAAAAAAATAAACTTACAAAAAATAGAATTTCTTCAAAAATAATTAATTTGATATTTAGTTTTTTTTCATTAGTTTTAATTTTTTTAAAAATAAAAAAATTAATTATGAAAAATAAACCAATTAACAAAAAAACATTTAACTGATTAAATTTGAGTATTTTTGTAGTTGATAGAAATAAGACAGAGTAACTTAAAAAAATAATAGATATAGTTTTTGAAAAACTATATCCATAATCTTCAAATTTATTAAATATTTTTTTAGTTATTGGAAAAAAAATTACTCCTAAAAAAAATAAAATTAGATACCAATAGAAAGTAACAAAAATCCAGTTCATAATCTTTTTATTATATAAATAAGAAAAAATAAATTCATTATTAAACTAAGGAAAAGATTGTTTTTATAGCGTTTATTTGATATATTTCCATTTATGGAAAGTAAATTTATTCCTTCTTTATTTGAAGAAAAGCTTTATCGGTTTTGGATGGAAAAAGGATTTTTTAAAGCAGATGTAAATTCTAATAAACCACCATATTGTATTGTTTTACCTCCTCCAAACGCGAACGCAGATTTACATTTAGGACATGCGATGTATGTTTATGAAGATATTATGATAAGGTTTCATAAAATAAAAGGTCATGAGGTTTTGTGGCTTTCAGGTGCGGATCATGCAGGTTTTGAAACACAATTTGTTTTTGAAAAACAATTAAAAAAAGAAGGAAAAAGTAGATTTAATTTTGAAAGAGATGAATTTTTTAAAATGATTTTTGATTTTGTTGAAAATAATAAAAGCAAAATGGAAAGTCAATTAAGAAAGCTAGGATTTGGACTTGATTGGGATAAAAAGAAATTTACACTTGATCCTGATATTGTAAAAATTGTTTATGAGACTTTTCAAAAATTATATGAGGATGGTTTAATTTATCGAGGAGTACGTTTAGTAAATTATTGTACAAGATGTGGCACAGGGTTTTCAGATTTAGAAGTTAATTATGTTGAAAAAAAAGATCCATTATATTATTTAAAATATGGGCCTTTTGTTTTAGCAACAACTAGACCTGAAACAAAATTTGGTGATACAGGACTTGCAGTTAATCCAAAAGATAAAAGGTATAAAAATTTTGTAGGTAAAGAGATTGAAGTAGAAGGGCTTTTAGGTAAATTTAAAATTAAAGTAGTTGAAGATGA
>CAZWRH010000017.1:0-19396 GCA_964636045.1 uncultured Gammaproteobacteria bacterium
AAAGTAGAAATTGTGTCTGATTTTGTCTATCACAGAAGAATGTCAAAAGATTCAATAAAAAGAATATTTAATGAAATTTTATTAATTTAATAATAAATTTTATTTAGATATTTTTTCAAACTTTTCACTTATCCTAATCCAATTTATATTGTTAATTATTTTTGATAAATATTCTTTTCTATTTGATCCATAATCAATAAAATATGCATGCTCATAAACATCAAGTGCAAAAAGTGGTATTAAATTAAAAACAAGATAGCTATTATGTGAATCTCCAATAAAACTTTGGAGTTTTTGAGTATTTTTATTCCAGACAAGATAAACCCATCCTCGAGCACTCATACCTGAACTCATTAAATCTGTTAAAAATAAATCCCAAGATTTATAATCTTTAATGATTTGGGTTTCTAATATTTTACTTGGTTTTACTTCATGATTTGTTAGATTTTCAAAATATAACTCATGGTTTATTATTCCAGATAATGCAAAAGTAGCCTCAACTTTTAACTCTCTAATATTTGAATATGTTTGATTTGCTTTTTCAAAATCTTCTGACGATAATTGTGAGATTTTTTCTTCTATCTCATTAAATTTATTTATATATCCTTGATAAAGTTTTAAATGTTCCTCTATTGTTTTTTTAGAAATAGAACTTAACTCATATATTTCTTTATTAAATTGTTTTGCGATCATGGTTTTTTATTAATTTTGTAATTAGTTTATTTTAACAAATATAAAAATTAGTTATACTAAATTTTATGGAAATAAATTTGAAATCGTATTTATGGGGGTATTTATCAAAACCTCAAAAAGATTTAATTACGCAGGGAAAATTTATTATTAATGAGGTCATTGAGGAGGGAAGATTTAATTTTAATGATTATTCATTTTTGGTTTTTCCTTTTGCAAAAGCATATGAGGGTTTTTTAAAACAATTGTTTTTGGATGTTGGTTTTATTACAAAATTAGATTATGACTCTGATCATTTTAGACTTGGGAAAGTGATGTCTCCTAATCTTGAACTAAAACTTGGTAGCCATTCTGTTTTTAGGAAAATCGCAAACTTAGCAGGAGAAGATTTGGCTTATGAAATTTGGGATGCTTGGAAGATGGGAAGAAATCAAGTCTTTCATTATTTTCCTCATAATATTAAATCTCTAGAGTTTAAAGAAGCTCAGCAAATTGTTTTAAAAATTATTAATACTATGGAACATGCAGCGCTTGATTTAAAACAAAATTCTTTAAAAAAGCGGCTTAGCCAATATTAATAAGTGATATAATTATTAAACAAAAAATATGGAAAATAAAAAAACTTACTTTTCAGGAATCCAACCAAGCGGCAATTTACATTTAGGTAATTACCTAGGGGCAATAAAGCAATGGTCGGATATTCAAAAAAAAGAACCAAATAGTGATTTTATTTTTTGTATTGTTGATTTGCATGCTATTACTGTAAAACAAGACGTTGCTTTACTAAGAAAAAAAATAAATGAAGTGGCTATTCAGTATTTAGCATGTGGTATTGATACAAAAAACGCGCACATATTTGTTCAATCAGAGAATCTTGATCATTCATATTTAGCTTGGATTTTAAATTGTGTTACTCCAATTGGATGGTTGAATAGAATGACTCAATATAAAGAAAAAAGTGAAAAACAAAAAGAAGGTTCAACGATGGGTTTATATGATTATCCGGTTTTAATGGCAGCAGATATTTTACTTTATGATACAGATATTGTTCCTGTTGGTGAAGATCAAATTCAACATGTTGAGTTAACAAGAGATATTGCTGAAAAATTTAATAAAAACTTTAGGGAAATATTTAAACTACCAAAAGCAATAGTTAATAAAAAAGTTGCTAGAATAATGAGTTTACAAGATCCATTTTCAAAAATGAGTAAATCTGCTACAGATCCACACGGTACTATAAATATTTTAGATTCAAAAGATGATATTTTAAATAAATTTAAAAAAGCCGTGACAGATTCTGGATCTGAAATTAAATTTGATAAAGAAAAACCAGCAATTTCTAATTTATTATCTATCTATAGTGAAATAACTGGTACCAATATTGAAGATATTGAGGAACAGTATATTAATAAAAATTATTCTCAGTTCAAAAATGATTTAGCAGAAATTGTTATTTCTCATTTATTACCAATACAGAAGAGATTTAATAGTCTAAATGAAAATAAAGACAAATTATTCGCTGTTTTAAATAACGGACTTGTATATTCTCAGGAAAAATCATCTAAAAAAATTAAATCAGTAATCGAGGCAGTTGGTCTTGGTCGCTAATTTAAAATAGCTTGTCATTATAGTATAATTTATATTCTTATGAATAAATATATTCCATCGGAAATTGAAGAAAAGTGGATTGATATTTGGGAAAGGGAAAAAGTATATGAGATAAACGATGATAAAAACAAGAAAAAAATTTATACATTATCAATGTTTCCTTATCCTTCAGGTACTGGTCTCCATGTTGGTCATGTTCGTATATACACAGGAACAGACGTATTAGCTAGATATTTTAGAATGAAAGGTTATCAAGTTATTCATCCAATGGGATGGGATGCTTTTGGATTGCCTGCGGAAAACGCTGCAATTAAAGAAAAAAAGAACCCGATGGATATAGTTCCAGAAAATATTTCTAATTTTAAAAAACAAATGAATAGGTTGGGGTATTCTCTTGATTGGAGGCGTGAATTTTCAACAACAGATTCGGATTATTATAAATGGACCCAGTGGTTGTTTATTCAATTTTATAAAAAGGGGCTTTTGTATAAAAAAAATACACCTGTAAATTTTTGTCCTAAATGTAAGACTGGTTTAGCTGAAGAAGAAGTTTTAGCTGATGGAACACACGAAAGATGTGGAGAGAAAATAGAAAAGCGCGACCTTCCACAATGGATGTTTAAAATTACGGATTATGCTGATAGACTTTTATCAGATCTTGAAGGGCTTGATTGGCCAAGTGGAATAATTCAAATGCAAAAAAACTGGATTGGAAAATCAATAGGAGTAGAAATTGATTTCAAAATTGATTTAGAAACGCAAAAGGAAGAGTTGATTAGGGTTTTTACAACAAGACCAGATACTATTTTTGGGGTAACTGCTTTGATAGTTGCGCCAGAACATAATTTGATAAAAAGCATTCTCAACAAAAAAATATCTGTTGATGAAAATTGTTTTAATAAAATATCTAAATATGTAAAAGAATCGAAATCAAAATCGGACTTAATTAGAACAGAATTAACTAAAAATAAAACAGGAGTTTTTACTAATTGTTATGCAATTAATCCAGTAAATGGTGAAAAAATTCCAATTTGGGTAGCGGACTATGTTTTAGGTTGGTATGGTCATGGAGCCCTAATGTTAGTTCCTGCACATGATGTTCGTGATTTTGATTTTGCTAAAAAATATGGTTTGAAAATAAAACATGTAATCACGAAAAAAAAAGATTTTCAATATGATCAAGATGGTGTTTTTACTGAAAATGGTTTTGTTATTCCAAATAAAGAAGCTATTGATTTTTTACAGAATAAAGATCTTTTTATTAAACCGCTTGATTCAAGTTTTTTTGGTGATTTAATCACAAAAGAAATTGAAAAAAAGAACATAGGTAGTAAAAAAACTCAATATAAGATTAGGGATTGGATTTTTTCACGTCAAAGATATTGGGGAGAGCCAATTCCTATAATCAATTGTGAAAAATGTGGTTATGTAACTGTTCCTGAAGACGAATTACCTGTTAAATTGCCTTATGTTAAGTCTTATGAACCAACTTCAACAGGGGAATCACCGCTAAGTAAAATTTCTGATTTTGTAAATGTTAAATGTCCAAAGTGCGGAGGTAATGCAAAAAGAGAAACTGACACTATGCCAAATTGGGCAGGATCATGTTGGTATTTTATTAGGTTTGCAGATGCAAAAAACAAATCTAGGGCTTGGGATAAGGATATTGCAAATCATCTTTTGCCAGTTGATTGGTATTTAGGAGGACAAGAGCATGCGGTTTTACATTTATTATATTCTAGATTTTGGACAAAAATTTTATTTGATATGGGTCTTATTAACTTTAAAGAACCATTTCTACGTTTGAGAAATGTTGGTATGGTTTTAGCAACAGATCATAAGAAGATGAGTAAGTCTTTAGGGAATGTTATCAATCCAGATGATGTTATTTCTGAATATGGAGCAGATACAACAAGAGTTTATGAAATGTTTATGGCACCATTTTCTTCAGAAAATTCATGGTCAACCTCATCTATGCTTGGTTCTTATAGATTTTTATCTAGAGTTTGGCAAATGTTTAATTCTACTGATAAATTAACTAATAATGAAAATGAACAAGATATTAAACTTGTTGCCAAGCTTCAAAGCCTCATTTTAAAAATTGATAAAGAAATACCAGACGTTAAATTTAACACATCAATTGCAATGTTGATGGAGTTTTTAAATGAGTGGGAAAAATCTGGAAAATTAGCTATTATTGAAGGAAAAAAATACTTAAAGATATTGTCAATATTTGCTCCTTTTATATCTGAGACTATTTGGAGAGATATATTAAAAGAAAACAAATCTATCAATTATTCTTTATGGCCAGAAGTAAATGAAAAGCTTATTAAAAATGAAAATTTTAATATTGCAATTCAAGTAAATGGAAAATTAAGAGATGTTATTAATATAGAAAGTGGTAAAATAGAAGATGAGGACTTTATTATATCTGAGGCTTTAAAACAGCCTAATATTTTAAGGTATGTTACTGATAGAAAATATAAAAAAGTTATTTATATTAATAAAAAGATTATTAGTTTTGTTGTTTAAAAATTTATGAAAACTGAATTATTTACTTTAAAAAATGGACTAAAGGTAGTTATGGTAGATACGAAAGCATTTCCTTCATTAACAACTATTTTATTAGTTGGTGCAGGATCAAGGTATGAAAATGAAATTAATAGTGGAGTGGCTCATTTTTTTGAGCACATGGCTTTTAAAGGAAGCAAAAAATACCCAACTTCATTATCAATCAACACTACAATTGATAGCTTAGGTGGTTATAATAATGCATTTACCAGCAAAGACCATACTGGTTATTGGATAAAATCAACAAACGAACATTTTGAAACTGCAATAGATGTTATTTCAGACATGGTATTAAATCCTTTACTTTTAGAAGAAGAAATTGAAAGGGAAAAAGGAGTTATAACTGAAGAGTTAAATATGTATGAAGATACTCCTATGTATAAAGTTGGTGATGTTTATGATGAGTTACTTTATAAAAATAATTCATTAGGACAAGATATTATTGGTACTAAAAAATCTATAAAAGAGATGGATAGAAAAATGTTTGTTAATTATATGGAAAGTCTTTACAAACCAAACAATTCAGTTTTAGCTATTGCCGGAGGACTTTTTAATACTAATGTAAAGCCAGAAGATTATAAAAAAATCATTGAAGAAAAATTTACAAATTGGAAAGAAGGGGAGTATCAAAAAATTGATGCTGTTATTGAGAATCAAGAAAAAGCAGAGATGTCTTTAAAAGAAAGAAAAACAGAACAGGCTCATTTCATATTAGGCTTTAGGGCATTTTCAAGATATGATAAACGTAAATATACATTGATGGTTTTACAAGCTTTGCTTGGTGGAAGCATGTCTTCAAGATTATTTACTCAAGTTAGAGAAAGACTTGGTCTTTGTTATTACATCAGAACGCAGTCTGATTTATTCCAAGATGTTGGAAATATTGCTACTTCCTCTGGAGTTTCTCTTGATTTAAGTAAAATTAAAAAAGCAGTTGAAGTTATTTTAAAAGAGCATAAAAAAATAAAAGAAGGAGATGTTACTTTAGATGAAATATATAAAGCAAAAGAACTAATAAAAGGTAGGTTTATTTTATCTCTTGAAGATTCAGTTTCAATTGCATCCGTTAACGGAAAGAGAGTAATGTTCGAGGGCCATCCAGTTGATGTAAAAGATTACATTGCTAAAATAGATTTGGTGCAAAAAGAAGATATTGTAGATTTAGCTTCAGAAATATTTGTAAATAAAAATTTAAACTTTGCAATGGTGAGCACTTTTGGAAGAAAAGGTGATTTTGAAGATGTTCTTGGTATATAAAATATGATACTTATAATATATATAGCCCTATTAGGTTTATGTATTGGTTCATTTTTAAACGTTATTATAGATAGATGGTCTTTTGATAAGTCAATTCTTGGAAGATCTCATTGTGATTTTTGTAAAAAAAAACTTAGTTTTTTTGATTTAATACCAGTATTATCATTTATTCTTTTAAAAGGTAAATGTAGATATTGCAAAAAACCACTTTCCTTTTATTATATTTTTGTAGAAATAATAACGTCAGTATTATTTGTATTTACTTGGATTTATTTTCCAACAAACATTATTTTTTATAAAATTATCAGTTTTGCAATTACTTCGTGTTTGATCGTTATTTTTTTTGCCGATTTTAAGTACCACATTATTCCAGATAAAATTTTAATCTGGTTGGGTGTTTTTTCAATATTTTTCTCATTTAATAATTTTTTAAATAATATTTTTGCAGGGTTAATTTTTTATAGCATATTTTATGCGATTTGGTTTTTTACAAAAGGAAGAGGAATGGGGTTTGGAGATGTTAAATATGTATTTATAATTGGAATTTTGCTTGGATTAAAAGATGGATTTATTGCAATATATTTATCATTTTTATTTGGAGGATTGTTTTCGATTATGTTACTTATATTTAAAATGCGAAAAATGAAAAGTAGAATTGCTTTTGGTCCATTCTTAACTTTAGGAATTTTTGTAGTAATTTTTTTAAAAAATTTTATTTACCCTATTTTTAATAAGTTATTTGGTTTATAATATTAAATTAAAATTTATTAATTAAAAATACAAATATGGAAAGAACACTTGTAATCTTAAAGCCTGATGCAGTTGCTAGGGGTTTGTCTGGAGAAATACTTAAACGTTTTGAAAGAGTTGGTTTAAAAATTGCAGCTATAAAATTATTAAAAGCATCAAAAGATACTGCAGAGCTCCATTATCCACATGATAGAGATGAATTGTGGATAGGAGTTGGAAATAAAACACTAGACAACTATAAAGCTTTAGATATGGATCCAGTAAAAAGTTTAGGAACTTCTGATCCAATGAAAATTGGAAAAATGGTTAGAAAATGGTTAATGGAGTTTATGACATCTGGACCTGTTCTGGCCATGGTTCTTGAAGCTCCACATGCTGTTGAATTGGTGAGAAAAATGTGTGGACATACTTTACCACTTCTTGCAAACCCAGGAACCATAAGAGGTGATTTTTCATTTGATTCATCTTATTTAGCAAATGTTGGAAGTAGACCAATAAAGAATCTTGTTCATGCTTCTGGAAATGTTGAAGAAGCAAAATACGAAATTCCATTATGGTTTAGCGAAGAGGAGATTCATTCTTATGAAAGAATAGAAGAAAAAGCAATGAAATAATCTTTGCTCTCGTAGTTTAACGGATAGAACAGGCCCGTCCTAAGGGTCCAGTAGTGGTTCAATTCCGCTCGAGAGCACACTCTTTTTTTGCTCTTTGTATTTCTTTTAGATAGAATAAAACTATCTATGATAAATTCCAAAAAAAAGCTTGATTTTGATTTTTTTAGAATTTTAATTCTTAGAACGATTGGAAATTTTTTAATTCTATCTTCATTATTTATTATTGGTAAAACATTTTATCAGCCAGCATATCAAGAAATTAAGTATTTTTTAGATAAAACTATTAACAAAAAATATTTAATTTCAAATAATAAAATTAAGCCACAAACCAAAACTGTTAGTTCTGGAATTTTATCTTCACTTTTAAATGTAAAAGATGCTGAAGTTTTATCTCCTATTGATCCAAATTTTTCAATAATTATTACTAAAATTGGTGCAAATGCAAAGGTTATTTCGAATGTTGATCCTGCAAATGAAACAGAATATTTAAATGCTCTAAAAACTGGAGTAGCTCATGCTTTAGGAACAGCTTTTCCTGGAGAGGGTGGACATGTGTTTTTATTTGCTCATTCAACTGATTATTTTTGGAACGTAGGGAACTATAATGCAATTTTTTATTTATTATATAAGCTCGAGAATAATGATCAAATTGATATATTTTATAAGGGAAAAAGAATAAGTTATAAAGTAGTTGATAAAAAAATAGTTTCTCCAGAAGAAGTTGAGTATTTAACAAAAAAAACAAATTTTGAAAGTCTAACGTTGCAAACTTGTTGGCCACTTGGAACAACGTTAAAAAGACTTTTAGTTTTTGCTGAAAGATTATCTAATTAAATTACTTAATTCCAACAGCATAAACATCAGGAAGTTTGTTATTTTGAGGATTTAGATTTGCTAAAATTAACAATTTTCCTTCGCTTGAGATTGCAAAAAAATCAGATTCAAATGGTCCAGAATAAACAGTTTGTTTATTGTCATTGTCATAATCAACAATACTAATTTTCTTTTCTTCATTAATAACTAAATGTTTTGAATCTGGATACCATAAGATATATTTTTCAATTTCAGCATTCTTTAAGTTTTTTCTATTAATGTTAATTAGAAAATTTTTATCTTCTTTTTTGTCATAAACATAAACATTGTTTATTTTAATGTCTCTTTCTTCTTTTGTTTGATTAGCACCAATTATTGGAGGAGTAATCATTGGTTCAAGTTTTGTGTTTATTTTAGCTATATATAAAATTTTTGATTCATCTGGAGAAAAGCTAATAATTTTTATTGAATCTGAAGCTATTTGAGGAAGTGGGTCCTTATATGTTTCAAGTATTTTTTGCTCATTTTTAATTTCACTTTTTTTCCATGCATCTTTTATAGTGTTTTCTGACCCTGATGTATTAAATAGATTTTTTGCTTGTTCATCAATAGATAATAAGTATGATGTGTTGTTTTTATCTTCTTGAGATACCATAATTTGTTTTCCATCAAAAGATTCTTCAATTTTGGCTTTTATTAAATCAAAATCTTGTGGAAATAGACTTTTTAATGCAATTAATTTTAAAGGGTTGAAGATAGATAAACTTTGATCTTTATTTTCAAGTAAATATATCCCATCTTTTTCTACATCCTCATTTAAAGATATTAAGATAGTTTTCCCAAAATTAGGTAAAAATTTTGCTATAGACACTCCAAGTGATGTTATTGGAGACAAAGATGGGTTTAATGGAAATAAAAGAGCATCTGCTTTAATTACAACTTCACCTTTTATTGATAATTTTTTTTTCCAAGTAGTATACCCTTCTTTTTTAATTTCAACTAAATATTGACCAGGTTGTAAAGGTATGTTTGTGTTTGTTGCGCCTGTTAATTTTCCATCAATATATATTTTTGCTCCGTTTGGATAAGATGATGCTACAAGTATTCCAGTTGATTCAATAGATTTATTTAAAAAATTAAATCGATATCCTCTTGCATAGCTAATCAATACAACCAGAATAGTAAAGAAAATCACTAAGAATGTAATTCGTTTTAGAACTGTTTTCATATTTCAAAGATATTATACAATTTTTTTTGATATATTATATAGTAGTTATAATCTATTCTGATTAAATAAAAATATGCTATGAGTTTATATAGTAAAGTTGCAATTGATCTTGGGACGGCAAATACCTTAGTATATGTTGCTGGTCTAGGTATTGTTTTAAATGAACCAACTGTTGTTGCCTATTCTTTAGAGAATAAAAAAATATTAGCGGTTGGTGATGAGGCACGTGAGATGCTTGGAAGAACTCCAGGTAGCATAATTGCTTCAAGACCATTAAAAGATGGTGTTATTGCTGACTATACAGTTACAGAGGCAATGGTTTCATATTTTCTAAAAAAGGCGCTTAAAAATTTTTATTTTAAACTTGATTTAATGATTTCTGTTCCAGGAGGGTCAACTCAGGTTGAAAAAAGAGCAGTTGTGTCTGCTTGTAAAAATGCTGGAGTTACTGATGTATATCTTATGCAGGAGCCTTTAGCTGCTGCAATTGGAGCAAAGATTCCAATATCTTATCCATCAGGACATATGATTATTAATATTGGTGGAGGAACAAGTGAGATTGCGATAATATCATTAGGGCAATTGGTTGTTTATAAAAGCGTTAGGATCGGCGGTACAAAGATTGATGAAGCAATAGTACAGTATTTAAAGAAGAAATATAATTTGATTGTTGGTGAAAGAACGGCTGAGGATATTAAGATTAAAATAGGAAATGCTTTTTTAGATGATGCAAAAGAAGACAAGAAAATGGAGGTAAAAGGTCGAGATTTTCAATCAGGTTTGCCAAAAATCGTTGAAGTATCAGAATTGTCCGTTTCAGAAGCAATTCAAAAACCTTTAAAAGGAATTCTTGATGGTGTGAAAGAAGTATTGTCTCAATCTCCTCCAGAGCTTGCGTCAGACATAGTTGATAGAGGGATTGTTTTGTCTGGCGGAACAGCTCTTTTAAAAAACCTAGACAAATTTTTTAGTCACAGTATAAACGTTGCTTCATTTGTAGCTGAAGAACCATTATTTTGTGTTATAAGAGGTTTGGGGATGGCTGTAGAAAATCTAGAAAACTATAAAGAAGCAATTAGATAAGAGCATATAGTATTTTCTATATTTTATTATATAAAAAATATAGAAAGTTTTTAAATATATTTTATTTAAAATGAATGTATATAGTATAATTAAAAATATTTTCTTTAAATTTGCATTTTATTAAAATAAAATAATATTTTTTACTGTTAAGACAATAAAAAAAAAGTACAAAAAAGTTGTACATTAATTAATTTAATTAAACAAAAACTAATATTTAAAAAAAGCCTATATAAAATAATGAATTTTCCTAAAAAAAATATACTTGGAATCTCTATTCAAAACTTAAAGAAAAAAGATATCCTAGATAAAATTAAATACTACATATCTAACAAGGCGGAATTTTGCCATGTCGTGTCATTAAATCCTGAAATTCTTGTTATGGCTCAAAACAATGTTTTATTTAAAAAGGTTTTACAGACGGCCCAAATCAGAATAATCGATGGTGTGGGGGTTGTTGTAGCAGGCCGTCTGCTTGGGGTTAATGTTGGTGATCGGTTAACAGGGGTTGATTTGATGGAAGAGCTTTTGTCAGTCGCAAATCAAAATAGCTTGTCAGTTGGACTTATTGGAGGTGGGGAAAAAATAGCAGAGAAGCTTATTAAGTGTCAGAAAGATAAATATCCAAAGGTAAATATATTTGGAATGCAAGGAATTAAAGATATAAATTCTCCAAAATATGAAGAAGAAAATCAGTTATTTTCTATAGTAGCTGATAGGAAGCCTCATATTTTATTTGTTTCTTTTGGATCTCCTGCACAAGAGCTTTGGATATATAAAAATAGATCAAAGCTAAATGGTATTGTATGTATTGGTGTTGGTGGAGCTTTTGACTATTTGTCAAATAATATTGTAAGAGCTCCAAAGATAATCAGAAGTTTAGGTTTAGAATGGATGTTTCGTTTAATTCGTCAACCTTGGAGGGTAAAACGACAAACTAGACTAATTGAATTTGTTCTTTTAGTTTTAAAGGAAAAATTTTTAACTAGAAAATGAAAATAGAAAATGCAGTTTTAGAAACTTTGAAATATTCAAATTTTTTTCAGTATCCATTAACTTCTGATGAAATACACAAATATATTCCTGTTGGTTTAAAAAAGGCAGAATTAGATAGGAGTTTAAGAAGATTAAGAGACAAAAAAATAATAATTTATAAAAATAATCAATATACTCTCCAGGGGTACCGTATTAATATACAAAAAAGGATTGATAGGACAATTATTTCTCAAAAAAAAATTAAAAAAATTAAATTTATATTAAAAATAATTAGTTTTTTTCCACAGATAAAATTAGTTGGAATATCAGGTAATGTATCGGTAAATAATTCAGAAAAAAATGACGATATTGATGTTTTTATTATTTCAAAACCCAATAGAATTTGGACAGCTAGAGCTATTTGTATTGTTATTTCTTCTTTATTTTTGAAAAGAAGAAGAAAGGGAGATTTAATAGCCAAAGATAAGTTATGTTTTAATTTGTTTTTTTCAGAATCTTTATTAAAAATTGACCAAAAAAAAAGGAATTTATATATAGCGCATGAAATATTGCAAATGAAGCCATTATTTTTTAAAGATGAAGCATATGGTCATTTTCTTTCGGAAAATGATTGGGTCCTAGGTTATTTTCCTAATTTTAAATTTAAAAAAGTAAAGTTGGCTAATTATAAAAAAGAAAAAATAAATAATAGAGAGGGTTTTTTTGAAGTTTTTTTAAAAAAAATACAGTTATACTTTATAAACAAAACAAAAACTAAGGAAATAATATCTGATAATCAATTATGGTTTTTTCCAAATGATTTTGAAGAAAAAATTAAAAAAATATTATAAATATGAATTTTACAAAAGCAATCGATGTAGAAAGATCCATTTCTGAAATAATTAAAACGTTAAATATGCAATATTTAACTAGATCTCAAATATATTGCGTTAGGAGTGTAGGGTCAAAAAGTCGTGCTTATGCACGAATATGGGGTTTACCAAGAATATTTCAAATTGCTGCAGAATATAAACCAACCTATGTCATTGAGGTTCTGTCAGAACATTTTGACAAACTCAGCATTGAGGAAAAAACTAAAGTAATGATTCATGAATTAATGCATATACCAAAAACATTTTCAGGAGCTTTGCTTTCTCATAAGGGAAGATATCATAGAATTAACAAAAAAACCGTTGAGGAGATGTATAAGCTTTTTAATAATTCCAAATAATATTTTTATAGACTAAAAAGAAAACTCTTACTAGTAACAAAAAAGTAGTTGAAAGCAATATATATAAAATTGTTTTTTGAAGTGGTAAATTTTCAATTTTAATATTTTGCTTAAATTTAGTATTTTTTATTGATTTTTTCATATTAAAACCAAGAAGGATTTTAGCATAAGTACTATTTTATTTCAATAATAGGCCCTAAAGGATTATTTAATTTTTGGAATAACTATTCCTTTTTTATTTTTTTTTAAATTTTCAGACAATAACTTTTTAAAATAATTACTTGTTGTACTTAAAAGTATAATTTTTTTATTTTTTGATATATATTCAGGATCAACATATCTAAATTTTTTGTTGTATTTTATGTTGCTTTTAGGAAGATGTTTTAATGATTTTTTTCTTAATATTTTTAATATTTTGGATATATAATTGTCATTTATTTTTTTTAATTTTTTTATGATATAACTATCATCTTTTAAAAAATCATCATTGTTTATATATTTTTTTAATAATGAATATTTTAAAATTTTTGAAAAAATTGCATAGCGCGAAACTGCTTCAAATCCACCCCAATGTTTATCTTGTCTTTTTAGAAAGTTTTTTGCAAAAAGTAGAGCTACTTTTTGATTTTTAAAAACTATTTTTCCATTTACGTTAGTAATGTTTTTAAAACAGTCTTTTGCAATTTTAATTGGAAATTCGCGAAGAGAATAATCAATTCTATCTGCACAAATATTAGGAATTTCATTTTCAAGTAACTTAAAATTTTTATAATCACATATCTCTTTTGTATCTAAATTATTCTTTTTTAGGATTTGAGCTATTTCTGAGTTTTTTATAAATTTAAAGTGTTGTTTGTCTTGATAATTTTCTGAGTTATTTAATCCAATAACCCAATCAATAACATGCGAAAATGCTGTGTGTGAAACGTCGTGTAAAAGACCGGCTATTTGTTCATTTTCTGAGGCACCAAGTTTTTGGAGTAAAATTAAAACTCCAACACAATGTTCGAAACGGTAAAAATTGTTTAAATGATAAAACTCGTTAGGAACTCCAAACTGTGATATTTTTTTTAATCTTTGGATTGATTTTGATTTGATAAGTTCTTTGATAATTGGAGAAGTTACTTTATATTTTCCGTAAATCCTATCTTTTAAAATCATATTGATTTGCGGAGGAGGTGGGATTTGAACCCACGTGGGAGCTTTTAGACTCCCGGAGGTTTAGCAAACCTCTGCCATGGACCAACTAGGCGACTCCTCCAATAAATATTATCTAAGGTGTGTCGGAGAAGGGATTTGAACCCCTAAGTCCTTACGGACACACGCTTCTGAGACGTGCTTGTCTACCAATTCCAACACTCCGACAAGTGAAGTAATTATAACAAAATAATCTTAATTTAATAAATAATGTCAAGTTATTTTTGAAGTTCTTTTTGAACTATTTTTGAATCAACTACATTAACGAAAATGCCACTTCCTATTTCAAATCCTCCAGGAACAAAAAATCTAGGAATAATTCTTAAATACCAATTGTCAAAAGGATAAATGTAAAAATTATAATCAAATGATAAAGATATTTTACGTTCAATATTTATTAGCTTTAATTTATTAATATATTTTAACGTTAATTTTGATAATTCTCTTAAATTTTCATCATCAATATCACCGAACGTATTATTATCTTTGTCTGGAGAAATCCAAAGTTCATAAGGGTATTTTGAAAATTCTGGTACATACACGCTGAAGTTTTCTGTTTTTTGAATTATATTTTCTACAGGCTCTTTTTTTTGAGTATCAAGTTGAAAGTTATTCGGAATAACAACTATTTGAGAATGTGAATGTTTTATAGAAGCACCACTAAGTTGTCCTTTATTTAAAAAAATCAAAACTTGACCTTTGTTTTTGTGAGTATTAAAACGATTTTTATATACTAAAAAAATATTAAAAACTTCATCTTCTGACAACTCTTCAAATTGTTTATTACAATTTTGTGTATTTATTACAACTTCGTGAATGTCTGTTAAAGGATATTTATTAGGTATTACTCTGATATTATTTAGTGAAAAAGTTTCTGGAGGGGTTAAATGTTTGTTTTCAATACAAAATGGACAAACAAAATTTGTTTCTAAATTTTGATCTTCAGGGCGTGCTAATCTTTGAGGTGCAATTAGAATAGTATTTTTTTTTGTTACATCGAAAACAAATTTGTTCATATTAAAAATTATACATGAATAAATAAGGTATAATATGAAATATGAAATTGTTTGTTGGACTTGGAAATCCTGAAAGTAATCATGAATTTAATAGGCATAATGCTGGATTTTTATTCATTGAATTTTTAGCAACAAAAAAAGATTTGCTTTTTAAAAAAGAAGAAAAATTTAATGCAGAAATATGTACTGTTACTTTAAACAAAGAAAAATATATTTTTGTTAGACCATTATTATTTATGAATAATAGTGGAGAGGTTGTGAGAAGTATTTTAAATTTCTATAAAATAAAAACTACAGATTTAACTGTTATTCATGACGATCTTGATATTGCGCTTGGAGAATATAAAATTCAAAAAGGAATTGGTCCAAAAAAACATAATGGAATTTTGTCAATAGAAAAAGCATTAAAATCAAAAAATTTTACAAGAATTAGAGTTGGAATAGAATCAAGAGAGGAAAATAAAAAAATTAAAGGGGAAGACTATGTTTTAATGAATTTTTCAAAAAGTGAAACAGAGGTATTGTTTTCAATTTTTGAAAAAATAACTAATTCGATTAATATATGATTATTGGTGCTCACGTTTCTATTGCTGGTGGGTTAGATAGATTATTATTAAAAGCCAAAGAAATTGGAGCAGATGCTATTCAAATATTTATTACTCCTCCACAAACATTTAAAGAGAAAGAATATTCTAAAAAAGATGTGAATTTTTTTTTAAACCAATATAAAAAGATTGGATTTAATGGACTCTTTTTTCACGCAATTTATTTATTAAATTTAACTTCAGATAAGGAATATTTGGTTAATTTATCTAAAAAATCACTTATTTATTATATGAAAATGGGTGAGAGGTTTGGGGCGATTGGAACAATTTTTCATGTTGGTAGCTGTAAGTCTCAAAAATGTATTTTTCCAAATAAAAAACTTAGTCAGGACATTGACGAAATACTAGAAAAAACTCCAAAAAATCAATTTTTAATTATTGAAAATAGCGCTGGAGGTGGTGGAAGAGTAGGAGTGGATCTAGATGAATTAGCAAATATCTTTAACAGTGTAAAAAACAAAGATAGATTAAGGTTTTGTATTGATACTCAACATTTATTTGCAACGGGAATAGACGTTTCGAATTATAAAATTTTTAATAAATGGTTATTAGATTTTGATCAGAAGATAGGAATTAATAATCTAATTTGTATTCATTTAAACGATTCAAAAACAGAGTTGGGAAGTAAAGTTGATAGGCATGAAAATATAGGAGAAGGAAAAATAGGAAAAAAAGGATTTCAGCAAATTTTCAGGCAGCCACTTTTACAATCAAAATTATTTATTACAGAAGTTCCAGGATTTGATAATAAGGGACCAGACAAAGATAATTTAAATATTATTAAAAAACTTATTGAATAGTGTATATTTAAAATTATGAGAATTGGAATAAATGGTTACTATTTAACTACAAAATATTCTGGTATTGGACAATATTCAAGTAATTTATTGCATGCTTTGTCAGAGATTGATAAAAAAAATAAATACTATATTTTTGTTCCAAATGAAGTTGAATGGGACTTTGGAGACAATTTTAAACAAATAGTTATAAGACCATTTCCATTTTTTGAGAAAACCTTTTTTAATAGATTTTGTTGGGAAGAATACCAACTTGGAAATGCAATAAAAAAATACAGAATTGATGTATTTCATGGTTTGTACCAATCTCTTCCAAAAGGAAGTGAAAACATTGGAAATGTAGTTACTATCCATGATGCTATTCCTTGGAGATTTCCATTTGAAAGAAAGCAATTTTCTTACAGAGTTTATTCTGATTATAGAAAAGATTTAGTTCAAAAAAGAGCAAAAAAAGCCATCACAATTTCCGAGACAAGTAAGCTAGATTTTGCAACGATATACGATATGAAACCAGAAACTATAGAAGTTACTTATGAAAGTGTTGATCCATCTTTTTCTAAAAAATTTTCAAATGAACAAAAATCTGAATTCAAAAAAAAGTATTCAATAGATAAAAATTATATTTTGTATACAGGGGGATTGAAAAGACATAAAAATTTAAGAATGCTAATAAAATCATTTGCTATTTTAGTTAATGAATATGGATATAAAGGCGATCTATTTATTCTTGGAGCTGTTAGAAAAAACATGGCTATTTCCCAATTTATTTATTATCGAGTTGAAGATTTAGAAAAGTATGTAAAAATGAAAAATTTAAATAAAAGAGTTAGATTTTTTGGTGGAATCCCTCAAGATGATATGGCTCTTTTTATGCAAGAAGCTGAATGTTTTATTTCACTTTCATTATATGAAGGTTTTGGTTTGCCTGTTTTGGAAGCTATGACTTCAGGTACTCCTTCAGTTTTATCAAATCTTGGAGCTTATCCAGAGATAGCACAAGACGGAGGTTTATTTGTGTATCCATATGGTCCACACAGAGTTGCACAAGCACTAAATAGTATTTTGTCAAATAAAAATTTGTCTGAAGATCTTAAAAATAAAGGTCTTCGAAGGTCTTCTTTTTTTGATAGTAAAAAAATAGCAACAAGAGTTTTAGAAATATATCAAGAGGTTTATGATGATTATAAAATAAGTTATAACCCATAAAAACATTCATGAAAGATTTATTAACAGTAGTAATGCCAACTTATAATAGAGAAAAGTATATAGATATAGCAATAAAGTCTATATTAGAACAATCTTATTATGATTTTGAATTTTTGATTGTGGATGATTGTTCAAGTGATAATACTGAACAAATAGTTAAAAAAAATAACGACAGTAGAATTAAATATATAAAGTTAAATAAAAATAAAGGAGAATATTGGACAACAAATTACTCAATCTCAATAGCAAAAGGCACATACGTTACATGGGTTCATAGTGATGATTTAATTCCTAAAAACTCTTTTGAATTGAGGATTAATGAACTATTAGCAAATAAAGATTTAGATTTTGTTCATGGAAATATTGAAAGAGTGAACGAGTTTAATGAAACAATTGAAAAAGTTATTGCTACAGATATGTCAAAAGAATGTGTTTTAAATGAATATTTAAAACTTCCAGATGAAAGAAAAAATAAATATTTAATTCATCATTTAACAATTATGATGAAAAAAGATTTTTTTGAAAAGACTCAAGGAATGGATAATTTATTACCATTTGCAGGAGATATTGATTGGTTAATAAGAGCTATAAAAATAGGAAACTTTAAAAAAATAGATGAAACTTTATATTATTACCGAACTCATGATGGTTCAAGAAGGGTCCAGGACGTAAAAAATGGAATTGATAAGGATGAAGTAAATAGAAAAATAATTGAAAAATATAAAAAAATATGGACTCAATAAAAGACGTTTTGAAAAAATTTAATCCGCTAGAAGATAAATACATATCAAGAGAATTTCAATCTTATGCAATATATTTAAGCGAGAAAATGAATGATTTAGCACATAAAAGCCTTTACATGAGGCTTGCAAAAACTCTACCACGTCCAGTTTTAGAAGAGGCACTTCGATATGTTGTTGATTCTAAAATTGATAATAAAGGAGCTCTTTTTATGTGGAAACTTAAAGAGATGGGGGTTTGGGGAGGCGGAAGTACAAAACTTCAAAAAACTAAAAATTCAAAATATGTTATGAGAAAAAAGGTTGAAAATCCTAAGCTTTTTTAAAAATATCCATTAGCCCAAAAACTTACATTGTTTATAGATTTTTTTTTCAAAAAAGAAGTTTTTTTATTAACTGAATCTTCGTCTTCAAACCAGATTATATGATAGTTCAAAAATGTATCAATATAATTTATTTCTGTTTCAAAACTTGTTTTGTCTCTTGTAATTAAACAATTTTTAAAATCACATTTACTAATAAATTTATCTCTAATTTGGTTTAATGTGATTGCACTTGCTTGGTTAATTGGTCTTTTTTTTTCATCAACAATCCAATCATATCCATACATTCCATAAATAATATTAATTTTTTCAGGAGGAATAAATTTTAAAAAATCATTAACCATTGTTTGAAAATCATAATCATAAACATCATTTTTAAAAAATGGAAAATTTGGTCCAGGCATTCCATTTGGTTTGTGAAAATCGTAAGCCATAATATAGGCTGTATCAACATAAGGTTCTAATTTTTTAATATCATATGGTCTAACTTTGTAAAAATTATCTCCAAAAAAAGTCATTGAAAAAGATAAATTTTTAAGTCGTGTTTCCTTTGATGCTTTTTCAATAAAGTTTGATATTTGAGTTGGTCTTAACTTTGATAATGAAGGAGAAACTTCTAAATTAATTAACAATCCTTTAAAGTTGTTTTTTTTCGCAATATCTAATGTATCTTTTATTATTAGATCTTGTAATTT
>CAZWRH010000018.1:0-19280 GCA_964636045.1 uncultured Gammaproteobacteria bacterium
ACTTGCAGTTCAGGGAAAAGTAATTGAAAATAAAGACTATGATCTTCTTGATATATTAAAAAAAATTAAAATTCCAATCTCTGAGAAGAATAATATTTTTTATAAGGCACTTATAGAAAAGAAAAAGCAAATAACTTACAGCTTATCAGATATTTTAATTCCAAATTATTCAATTGAACAAACAGAAAAACTTCAAACTGTGAATGAAATAACCTCAAATGTAGTTTATCCACTTATCTTATATAAAGAAGTTATTGGAATGATGATGATTAATTTATCAGATATTGATCAACATCTTTTTGAGTATAAAAAAGATCTTATTGATAGGTTGCCAGGCATCATTGAAATTACTATTAACAACGCTCTTTTATATAAAAGAATTCAAGATGCTAATACTAAGTTGAAAGAGCTTGATCATTTAAAAGATGAATTTTTATCAATTGCTTCACATGAATTAAGAACTCCAATGACTGCAATTAAATCATATCTTTGGTTGGCTTTGTCTGGAAAAGGTGGAGAAATGTCTGAGAAACAAAAGTTTTACGTAGAAAGATCTTATAACTCAGCTGAAAGGTTAATAAAATTAGTAAATGATCTCTTATCTATTTCTAGAATTGAATCAGGAAGAATTGCTGTTGAACTTAAAGATGCTGATATGGAAAAAATCATCGATGATGTTATTATTGAAGTTATTCCACGTGCTAATGAGCTTGGTCTTACAGTTACATTTATGCCACATCAAGATATTCCACAAGTCAAAGCTGATCCAGATAAAATTAAAGAGGTTCTTATTAATTTAATTGGAAATTCTCTCAAATTTACTCCAAAAGGAGGAGAAATTAATATTAGTGTTGAAAATAAAGATAATATGCTTTTAGTTCATGTTAAAGATACAGGACAGGGTATAGCAAAAGAAGATATTTCTAAATTATTTCAAAAGTTTAATATTATTAAAGGTTCATATGAGGTAAATCATAATATTTTCCAAGGAACTGGCCTTGGTTTGTATATCAGTAAGTCAATAATCACCCTTCATCACGGGACTATTTGGGTTGAGTCAGAAGGTAAAGGTAAAGGATCAACTTTTAGTTTTTCTATTCCAATTTCTTCATAAAAATATTCGATTTTATTGTTAATACAATCTAAATATGCTATACTATAGGTCTTAAATCTTTTTAAGCCCAAAAGCTAGGCTTTTATATAGATAGTTCGTTTAAAATCAGGTCAGTCCAAAAAAAATAAGAGGGGGAGTGCAGAATGTTCGCATTCGATTGGTTGCTGTACGCATTTATTGGAGTTTTTCTTTATTCCTGCACAAACCTTATAGATAAAGCATTTCTTGAAACTGTGTCGTCAAAAACGATGCCGTTTTATGTTGGAAGGGCTGCTTTTGTAGCTTTTCTTGCTTTACTATTTGTTGGGGGAGGAGAAATAACTTCAATAGCAAGTGTTGCTCAAGCAACAGTTGCAGGAATGATACTTGGAGGATCATATGTGCTTTATTTTAAAGCGCTTGATCTTATTAAAGTGTCAAAAGTCACATTTTTATTTCAACTTAATCCACTCATGGTACTTGGAATATCGTATTTGGCTTATGGTCAGATAGGGTTAAATAATACTCAATTATTTGGGTATTTCCTTGTACTAATTGCCGCAATATTTGCAGTTTTTTTCAAAGAAAAAATTTGGGAAAAAAGTAGCGAAAAGCTTATTATTGCAACAATATTAATTGTTGTATATAACTTTTTATTTTCTTTAGCAAATGTCTTTATTGATATTTTGTTAAAAGAGAATACTTCATTTTCTCAGATTGTGACCTTTGAAGCTTTGGGTGTTTTTCTTGGAACAATGATTTTTATCATATTTCCAAAAATGAGGAAAACCTTAAAAGAGGAAAAACTTTCTAAAAAGCAGATTGCATTTTTAGGAACGAATGAGCTTTTGTTCATTTCTAGCAAATTTGCTATGTATTTTGCCTATACAAAGGGACCGATTGTAAAAGTTTCTTTAGTAGAAGCTATTAACCCACTTATTGTTTGGATATTGTCAATTCTTTTAATGAAGTATTTTACTTCACTTAAAGAAGAAGTTAGTGTTATTACTGTTGCCGTTAAGGTAATTTCAGTAATGATAATAATGTTCGGACTATATTTGTTGGGCTGAACTTGAAAAACCAGGGAAGGTTTGTTTTAGTAGACTTTTTGTCTACATGTGTGCATTTATGCATATAGTACAAATCAACCCTGGTTATTTCTTTTATGGTTGACTTAGGAAGATTATTAGTTTATATTCCTTAGTACAATGAATGAAATAAAATTTTCTGTAAAAAAAAAGATTGATAATATAGATGAAAACTTCATTTATCTTGTTCCAAAAATAAAAAACCAGGAAAATTCTTATTTTGATTTATTAAACAAAGAAACAAATAATAAACTATTTGAAAAAGAGAAAAGATTAAAATTTGATATTAAAAATGGAAAAAAATATTTTTTTGAAAATATTTTTATATTTGGAATTAAAGAAGAAGTTTCAATTAATGATTTTCAAATAGAACTTGCAAATTCTTTAAGAGCAATAAGCTTTGAAAAATATTCAAAAATTGTATTGGTAATTCCAAAATACTTATCAGATCTTTTTAAGAATGATTTTAAATTTGGAGAAATAATTTCTGAGGCTATTTATCTAACTCAATATAACTTTTTAAAATATAAATCAGAAGAAATTAGAAAAGAAAATATTTTAATTGAAGAAGTTACTGTTGTTATAGAAAAAACCAATGAAAATGATTTTTTAAAAGGAATTGAATTTGGAAAGTCGATTTCAAGTGGTATTTATTTAACAAGAGATTTAGTTAATGAGCCAGGTTCATATATTCATACAGAGAATATAGTAAAAACTGTGTTTGATTTACAAAAAGAAATAGATGATTTTCTTGATGTTGAGATTTTAGATGAAGATGAGTGCAAGAATTTAGGAATGAATGCTTATTTATCAGTAGGAGAGGGTAGTAATAAAAAATCAAGATTTATAGTTATTAAAACTAAACAAAATAAAAGTAAAAAAATAGCTTTAGTTGGAAAAACCGTAACTTTTGATTCTGGTGGAATATCAATAAAACCATCTGACAAAATGGAACTGATGAAAATAGATATGGCAGGTGGAGCAACGGTTATTGGAATTTTTAAAAGTATTATTGAAATGAAAAAAAATGGTTTAGAAATAGAGGTTGATGTAGTTGGAATTTTACCTGTATGTGAAAATATGCCTTCAGGATCAGCTACTAGACCAGGAGATATAGTTTCTGCAATGAATGGTAAAACAATCGAAATTATAAATACTGATGCAGAAGGTAGGATGACCTTAGCTGATGCGTTAGTTTATGCTGAGCAAAAAATTAATCCAGATTATGTTATTGATATTGCGACTTTAACAGGAGCAATGAAAGTTGCGTTAGGATCAAAAATTACTGGTCTTTTAGGCAATAACAAAGAATTTAATCAATTAGTATTAAAATCTGCCGAAGAAGAAAATGAGGACATTTGGGAACTACCACTTTACAAAAATTACACTAAATATATTAAAAGTGATGTGGCAGATTTAAAGAATGTTGGAATGAGGGGCGCAAGTGTTATAACAGCTGCACTTTTTTTAAAAGAATTTATAAGTGATAAAATGAAATGGGTACACTTAGATATCGCTGAGACTTCTTATAACGAAGAAGCCTCAGAAGGAATTTACACAAAAGGTGCTACTGGATGGGGAGTAAAAACAATTATAAGTTTATTAAAAAAATTATGATAATTCGAAAGATCTATAAATCGGACAATATTATAAAAGTAAGTCCAGAAGATACTTTATCACATGCATTTTCACTTCTTTCATCATCTCACGATTCGGCATTTATTGTTGAAAAAAATAATTTTTTAGGAGTAGTAAATCCATATTATTGTTTAATAAAAAAGTCTTATCCATTTAACACTAAGGTAAAAAATTGTTTAGTACATCCACCTATTATTGATATTGATTATCCAATAAAAAAAGTTGCTCAAATGATGATTGATTCAAAAATTCATTATTTGCCTGTTTTTGAAAAAGAAAAGTTTTATGCAATTATTACAGCAAGAAGAATTTTATCTAGTATCAAAAATTTAGAAGAATTAAATGTAAGGGCAACTGATATTATTAAGAAAAAAAGAGGATTGGTTTGCGTATATGAAGACGATTTATTATCAAAAGCAATTAATTTATTTAAAAAAAATAGAGTATCGAAATTAATTGTTATTTCAAAAGATTTTAAGTTAAAAGGCATATTGGCCTATTTTGATATTATTTCTTACCTTATTGCTCCTCAAGAAAAAACTAATTATGGTGGAAATGAAAAAAATAAAAACTGGATGTCGAAAAAATTTGTTAAAAATTTTATAAAAACACAAGTCTACACTATCTCTCCAGAGGATAAAATATCAAAAGCCGCGGATATTATTTTAGATAAACAAATAGGAAGCGTAATTGTTGTTGATAGAGATAGACACCCTGTTGGAATAATCACAACAAAAGATTTACTGTCACTATATATTGGAAAAAGATCTTTTCCAAAGATTCAATTGGTTGCAAAAAATCTTTCAAAAAAAAGCGTTTATTTAGTTAAAAATTTTGTTAATATAATTGCTGGAAAATTATCAAAAACAAGAGATGTTGTGTCAGCAAAAATACTAGTTAAAGAAAAAAAAGGTGCAGGAGTATTTAGCACGATATTTTCTATTTTTAAGAAAAATAATCAAGTTAAAGTAATAAAAGAAGAAGGTAAAAATCTTGACAAAATTTTAAAAGAGGTTAAAAATAAAACTTAAATTATATGATTCCAATTTTATTTCAATTTGGATTTGTAAAAATATATACATTTGGAGTTTTTTTAGTTTTAGCATTTTTTTGGATGTTATTTTTGATTTGGAAAAATGTAAAACTGACTTCATATAAAGAAGAAGATATATTTGATGGTGTTTTTATTAGTATTTTAGGATCAATTTTTTTTGCAAGGTTGTTTTATGTTGCTGTTAATTTTTCAGATTTTGGATTTTCATTTTTAAAATTTATTTTAATTAACGGTTATCCAGGACTATCTCTATTTGGAGGAATCTTTGGTGGTTTTTTATCTTTTTATTGGTTTTGTAAATCAAAAAAGATTGATTTTTTAGAAATCACTGATTATATTTCTCCAAGTATATTTCTTGCACTTTGTATTGGAAAGATGGGAAGTTTTTTTGCTGGAGTAGATGTTGGAGTTAAAACAAAGTTTTTTTTATCAGTTAAGTATTTAGGGTATAAGGATTTGAGACATCTAACAGCCTTTTATGAAGCTCTTATTTTTGCTATTGGTGTTTATTTTGCAACGAAAATTCTTATGAGTATTAGAAAAGGAATGTTTAAAAAAGGATTTGTATTTTATTTTTTTATTTTTTATTTTAGCGTTACAAATTTGTTTCTTGACAAAATAAAAGAAAATCCTTTATACTTTTTCGGGCAAAGCTTTAATTTAATAATTTCGGGAATTGTTTCATTAGGGTTTTTTGTTTATTATATTTTTTATTTTAAAAATGAAATAAAAAATACTGTCTCAAATTTAATAATTTTTATAAAAAAACATGGACAAAAAAATAAGTAAAAATAAAGTTGATGAGCTTAGATTGAAACTATTAAGAACAGAGGAGGAGTTAGTAAAAAAAATATCTGAATTAAAAAAGGACGATCCTTTTTTAGATCCAGAACATGCAAATGACAATGCTGCGGTAGATACTGATGTTAGAGAGCAGCTTGACCATGAAACAATAGAAGCACAAGTTGTTTCACTTCAAAAAAAACTTGATAGAGTAGCTTACGCTTTAAAAAAGATATTAAAGGATAAGTATGGCGAATGTGAAAGTTGTGGTAAACAAATCAAAATCGAAAGGTTAGATTTAGTACCTGAAGCAAAGTATTGCATAGATTGTGAAAAAAGACTAGTAAAATAATTGTTTGTGTTGTTGAAATCAGCTTTGATTTAATTTAATATAAAATATGGCTGATATTCCTATAAATTCTTTGTTTAGTATTTTTCTTTTTTTGTTAATTCCTTTTAGTAGTGCATATTTTTTTAGAAAAATAAAAATATCACCTATAGTTGGGTATATTATCGGTGGATTAATCTTAGGAAATTTTTTTGGAAATTTAATTTCACTTGATCTTATAAATAATTATGCATATTTTGGAATAGTATTATTGTTGTTTACAGTTGGTCTTGAGGTAAATTTTTCTCATATAATGAGGTTAAAAAAATTTATCTTAGTAGCAGGTCTTTTACAATTATCCATTTCAATATTGCTTGTTTACATAATTAGTTTGTTTTTTGACTTTTCAATTCTTAAATCCTTTTTAATAGCAATAGCTCTCTCATCATCCTCAACAACTTTAGTTGCAAAAATAATTCAAGACAGGGGAGAGGAGAGTTCTTTTGTTGGGGAGCTTGCCATTGGAATTTTGATGTTTCAAGATTTAGCTTTTATTCCTTTTTTAATAGTTTTTAATTCCATATCAGCAAATAATACATCTTTTTTAAGTGTATTTTTAGATATTATTTTTAGTTTTACAAAAGCTACTTTAATTATTTATTCTTTATATTATTTTGGGCAAAAAATTATTCCTTTAGTATTTGATAGAGTAGCAAAAGCCTCAAGAGAATTATTAAATATTTTTATTATTTTATTCATAATATTTACAACCTATATCTCTTCACTTCTTGGAATTCCAATACTTATTGGAGTTTTTATCTCTGGAATTTTAGTTTCTCAAACTCTTGAACATTGTCATATTTTCTCTCAAATTAGACCATTTAGAGATATATTAGCAGTAGTTTTTTTTGTATTTATTGGATTAAATATTAAATTTGGTGTTGTGGCTCCGATGTTTTTACAAATATTAACTTTTTCCACCTTAGTTATTTTTGCAAAAGCATTATTGATTTTGATAATTTTTATTTTTATGAAGTTTCATTCAAGAACTGCATTTGCTTTAAGCATGTATTTGTTTCAAATTTCTGAAAATGCTTTTATTTTAATGTATTTTGCTTTTCAAAATAAAGTTATTACATATGAAGACTATTTATTTATCGCAACATCAGTATTATTAACGCTTGCTTTTACTCCAATTTTTATAAAAAATAAAGATTTTGTATATTTAAAAATAAGATCTTTTATAAAAAAATACCTTAAATTTTTAGATGATTATATAGTAAATAGGGTAGATCAGGATAAATCTCCAATAGATGATTTAAATTTAAAAGGGCATGTTATTATTTGTGGTTATGGACGTGTTGGAGGGGATATAGGTAGAGCTTTACTCTTATCTAACGTTCCATTTATTGCAATTGACTATAATTTTCAAATAGTATCTAGAGCAAAAAAGCAAGGAATTAATATTATTTATGGAGATCCAACTGATTTGAATATTTTAGATTATGCAGAAGCTGAAAATGCAGTCGCATTAATATCTGCAGTTCCAGAAAAATTTTCACAAGAGGCTATTGTGTTAAATGCAAAAAAACTAAATAAAGACTTGGTTGTCATAACTAGAGTACATAAAAAAGATGATCAACAAAGAATGAAAGATTTGGGTGTAGATTTTGTTATTCATCCAGAATTTGAAGCTTCTTTATCAATTATTAAAAAAATTCTCTGCATATTTAAACTATCAAAAGAGGATATTCTTGGAAAAGTTAAGCGAATGAAAATTGAGCATGGAATGATATGAATTCTTTAAATAAAGACTTTAAAACGAAAAAAGTTATTAAATATTTATTTTTAATAATTTTTGTTTACGTTATTTATATTTTTATAAAAAATATTTCAAATTCTTTGTTTTTTTCTTCAAAAGACAGAATAAATATAATTTTTTATGGTGATAAAACTATATTTATTTCTTTAGGACTTATTGATAATGTTAATTATTTAGGAGAATTAGACAATAATACGGAGGTTCTTATTCCCGGAGGATATAGTTATTATAAAATTGGCTCGATTGGTAAGTTATCTGAGATAGAAAAAAAACCTGAAATTATTAGAAAAGCTTTTTCTTCAATGCATTCTTTATATATTGATTATTATTTTTATCCAAAAAATACTTCTGTATATAATAGTAAAAATATAGAAGATTTCTCTCAATTAAGTTTAAATAAATATTTATTTACAGATTTAATTAGTGATATTAACTTTTTTGATAGAGTTTATTTATTTTTTAAAATATCAAACATGAAGGTAAAGGATTTTTCAATAATTGATTATGCGACTTTTACTGATCAAAATAATAAATTTGACCATGAAAAATTTTCAAAAAAATATTTAGGTTATTTTTTTGAAAAAGAATATAGAAATGAAAGAAAAAATGTGCAGATAATATATAAAGATAATTTAAAAACCGCTTTAACCCTATCCCGAATACTTGAAGGGCAGGGTATTAGAGTAGTCGATCTATCTAATGAAAAAAACACAAATAAACAATGTTTGATACAAAAAAAAACAATGATGGGAAAGAATAAAAGCGTTGATTTTATTTTTGATTTATTAAAATGTAATATAAAAGAAGAAGTTATTGATACATACGATATTAAATTGTTTTTGTCAGAAAAGGAAGAGAAAGAATGGCTAATTAATTAAATAATATGGAAAATTTTGTAATTTTTTGTTTAATATTTATTACCTCTTTATTTTTAGCAGTTTTTTCAATGAGAGATTTAAATGTTAGTAAGGATTTTGAAAGGGAGAATAATAAGAAAAGAAAAAAAGGAACTATTGTCTTTACAAAAGATAAAGTGATTCATTATTCATCAAACTCTTCTTTTTCTTCTTCAAAATGTTCTTGAGCACCAAAATTTTCTTTTTCTGTTTCAGCAAGTTCTTCAGCAAGTTTTTCAATATCAAAAGGCACTTCTTCATCATTTGAATCTTCATCAGTTTTTTTATTATCCTCAATATTTTCATCAGTAATATTTTTTAAATTTTCTTGGATATCTTTAGGAAAAGATATAAATTTTTCTACTTTTTTACCTTTTCTTTCTTCTTTAATAAATACTTCAACACAGTTCTTTGAGGATTCTTTTATATATACAAGATATTCACTATCATTTTCTAAAAAAAACATTATTCTCTTTGATAAGTCATCAGGAAAAGCTCCAATATACTCATCATTTTTGTTTCTGACTTCAATTTTTCTTTTTTTAATTTTTAGGATTGTTTTTTCACCAACTTCAAGTCTTGCAAGTACATTTGCTTGTCCAATATTTACTAAGGCAACAATTTTTGTTTTTCCAGAAACATTTAAAAATAAACTTGGATTTAAATTTTCTTTTTCTCCTGTATTTTTTACGTGTTTTCCTTTTTTTAAAGATAAAATTTTTATTTTCTCTAAATTGTTTTTTGCAATTTGATTACCTGGTTGGATTTTTAGGGCTTTAAGATAGCTTTTTTTTGCTTCTTCATATTCTCCAACTTGAAGATATGAATATCCAAGTCTAAGCAAAACGTCAATATTATCTTTTGTAAGTTTTTGAATTTCTAGATTTGTTTTAATAGCTTCTTCCCAACTACCTTTTAGGGCTTGATTTATTGCTTTTTCTTGAAGTTTGAGTAAGTTAAAGTCCATAATAACTTTTAAGTATAAAGAAATTATTTCAAAAGTCAACCGATGGAGTGCGTGTTATAATTATACATATGTCAGGTCATTCAAGATGGTCACAAATAAAAAGAAAAAAAGGAATAAAAGACGTTCAAAAAGGCAAAATTTTTACAAAAATATCTAGATTAATAACGCTATCGGTTAAGGAATCTGGAGGAATTATTGATCCTTTAAAGAACATAAAATTAAGGCTGGCTATTCAAAAAGCTAAAGAGAGTAATATGCCAAAAGAAAACATCACTAAAGCTATTGAGAAAGCAACAAGTAATGAGTCTAACTCTTTAAAAGAAGTCGTATATGAAGCTTTTGGGCCGGATGGAGTATCATTAATAATTCAGGCAACAACAGATAATCAAAACAGAACATTTGCAGAGATAAGAACAATGTTGGAAAAACATAATGGAAAAATGGGAGTTCCAGGATCAACGATGTTTAATTTTGATAGATGTGGCATAGTAGTATATTCAAAAACTGAAAAAACTGAAGAAGAAATTTTTGATATGTTTGATAAACATAACGGAAAAGATCTTGAAACTGATAGTGATAATTATTATTTATATTTGCCTTTTGAACAGATTGGTTTAGTTGAGAATGCAGAATTGATTTATCGGCCAACGGCGACGATAGAAATTGCTTCTAAAGAAGCTTTTGATAAATTAATTAATTTAATTGAAGTATTAGAAGAAATGGAAGATGTTGTGAAGGTTTTTAGTAATTTTGAGGCAGTTGATTCTTTTTATGAAAATATTTAAATGGAAATTTTCTATATATAGTTTTTTGTTAAAAGCATTTGTAAAGATAGATAAGAGACAAAGATTTATTTTAAGTACATTATTTTTGACAGTATTAGTGTTTGTTTCATCTTTTTTATCTTTTAATCAGGCAATTATTTTTATCTTATTATCTTCTTTTTTTGTTTACTTTTTTACGTTTTTTTCTGTTTTAGAAGAAATAGATGGGGCAGAGTGGTTAATGTTGTTTTTAATGCCTATAATTTTTACAATTACTTTTTGTATGTTTTTCTTTCTTCTTCCTGGAAGATGGCTTACAAGAATTCCATTTGTTTTAATCTATTCAATTTCAATTTACGCAATATTACTCTGTCAAAATATCTTTAATGTTGGAGAAATGAAAAATTTACAGTTATATAAAGCTGCTTTTTCAGTAAATTTTTTATTTTTAATCGTAACGTCATTTTTGCTTTGCAATCTAGTTTTGTCCTTAAAATTAAATTTTTTATTTAATTTTTTCTTAATATCATTAAGTATCTATCCATTAATAATGCATTTTTTATGGAGTATTAATCCAAAAACAATTATCGAAAAACACGTTTTTGATTATTCTTTTATTACTGCACTAATAGTAGGGGAGTTGGCAATGATTTTATCTTTTTTACCACTTAAATCAAACATCTTTGCACTTCTTCTCACGACTTGCTTTTATAGTATAGGTGGACTTATTCAAGCATATATAGAAGAAAGATTATTTAAAGAAAGAATTCAAGAATTTATTTTTGTTTTAATATTTATTTTTGTGATGGCTCTTTTTACAATGGTTTGGTAAAGAATGGGTAGGAGAGAAGAGTAAGTAAAATACATAAAACTCACAGACGTGAATATTTATACTATCCTATAGTATATATCCTATAGTAAATAATAATACTTAAGCATAATTTATCAAGAAATTTATCAAGATATGTGGATAACTGCTAATTATAAGCTCACTTTATTGTATTTAGCTTTATATATCAACCTAAATTACTACTACCATAATTGTTGTTGCATTGATTAAATAAATTTGAGCTTAAAATTGCTGCTTTAGCTTGATTTAACAGTACAAATTGTTGTTTATATTTATAAATAAGTAAATTAAATTAGCCTCAAAAATGTGTACTTAGACTATGTATATGCTCCAAATAGTACTAGTTGTGCAATTAATAAACTATATATTTTAAGCACAAAAAATGATATTTAGACTAATATAACAGTCTAAATAGTGATAGTGTATGGTCTGTTTTAAGTTAATTTTTTAAGATCAAAAAATAATATTTAGCTTATTAAATCAAGCTAAATTATCTATTTATATTTGTGTTCATAATTATATATCTAAGCACGAAAGTAGTAGTTTGGGTTGATTTATTGCTCTGAATTAATTTGAATTAATTTTATCTGAATAGTAGTGTTAATTATTTATTAATTGTTAATTATTTAGTATTTTAAATAAGTTTTTTAAAATAATTTTTTGTTTATTTGAAGGTAGTTATCTAGTTAGCAGAGGATCTACTATTTGCAAATATGTCCATATTTCTCCAAATCTAAATCTTTGTTTTATGAGTATATCTAATAGTTAGGTGAGGGAATTGTATAACGTCGTAAATTGTATCTTTTACGACGTCAAGGAAGGTCACTTCGAGGGGAGTGTTGTTTTTTTAATGTGTAATTAATCGGTATTTAAATTGATAAATTAATCTAATTAATAATTGATTAAGAAATTTAATCACCAATAATACCCTGTTTACCCAGATGTCTCTATTTTGGCTGTTTTCGAGGTTTTTGATAGTCTATAGGATATTTATAGAAGACAATTATATTGCTCTGACAATCTTTTTATTACCCCACCTTACTCTTTACTTGATAGGTTAGTTATCCATTGAGTAAATTAGTTACTCAGTTATTCTTTGGGGTTATAAAAATTTACTCAATTACCCTATTTTTTTATAAAAATCTTTGTTATCATGTTTTTATGAAAATTTTAGCAATTTATTATTCAAGGACCGGTACTAGTACTAAGTTGGCTAAATATATAAAAAAAACACTAAATTGTGATATTGAAATGATTGAGGATAGTGTTGATAGAAGTGGTTTGTTGGGTTATTTGCAGTCTGGTAAAGAAGCTAGTTTAAAGCGAAATATCAATATAAACCCCTTAAAATCAAAAGTAGAAAATTACGATGCAGTTATTGTTATAACACCAATTTGGGCATTTACAATGTCATCTCCAATTAGAGCATTTTTGGCCTTGTATAAAGCTAAAATCAAAAGGGTAGCTTTCTGTGCGGTTCAAGGTGGGTCAGGTGCCGATAGGGCATTTGAACACATGGAGGCTTTGGTAGGCAAAAAACCTATCTGTACCCTACCCCTTACAACTAAAGAAGTAATGTCTGATTTGTTTATTGAAAAAACAAATAAATTTATTGCGGCTTTGTAATTAATTAAATCATTAAAAAGATTTCTAAAACAGTCTAAACGTTTATTTGCTAAAAATCTATGAAAAATACTAATTATTTAAAAATAGATCAAAACTTGGCAGAAGTTAATAAAAAAGATGAGATTCTGGGTGTAGTTGACAAATGGACAGGTCATAAAAACGCAACTTTACATAGAGGATTCACTGTTATTTTAAAATATAATGGTGGATTCTACCTTCAACATAGAAAACATTTAGTTTTTGACAATACTTTTGATTTAACTTTTTCTTCGCATCAACTTTATATAGATGGAAAGTTAGAGTCAGATAAAGATTCTATTATTAGAAATTTAAAACGTGAATTTATTTTTGAGGAAAATGATCTTGAATTAAGATTTTTAGGAAAAATTTATTATAAAGAAAAAGACAAAAAATCACAGTTTACAGAACATGAAATTGATTATATATATGAAGCAGAGCTTACCAAACCTTTAAATCCAAATTATGAATTTGCCTATGGAACAATGCTTGTTAGTAAAGATATGATAATGGACAAAGGTGGATTTATTTATAAAAACCTAGCTCCTTGGGCAAAGAAGCTAATATTAAAGCTTATTTTTTGATTTATTCTTTAGGATACTTGGTTTTATGAATGGAATATTATATTTTTTGGAAATTAAGTTGGCTGATATTCTTGCTGATTCATATATAGTTGGTAAACCTGAGCCTGGATGTGTTCCACCTCCTACTAAATAACAATTATCAAGTTCCTCAAACTTATTTCTTGGTCTAAAGTAAAGCATTTGAGGAAGTTCATGTGATAGATTGAAAGTTGCTCCTTTATAAACATTAAATTCATTTTCCCAATCAGCCGGAGTTATTACTTTTTCTACCTCAATATTTTCTTCTAAATCATTAAATCCTGTTTTTTTAATAACCTGCTCAATGATTTTATTTCTAAAATTACTTTGTTCTTTTTTCCATTCAATATTGGAAAAATTGTTTGGTACTGGCACAAGAATGTAAAGTGCCGATTTGTCTTTTGGAGCAAGAGAATCGTCTATTATGCTAGCATTTTGAATATAAAAAGAATTCTCAAGACTCATTATTTTTCTTTTAAAAATATCATCAACATTTGTTCTATAGTCATTTGCAAAATAAATATTGTGATGTGGAATATTGTATTTTTTTGATAATCCAAGATAAATCATAAAAGTTGAACAGCTGTAGTTTTTTTTATCAAGATTTTTTTTAGAATATTTTTTTAATTGATTTTTATCTAACAAAGACGTCATAGCATATGCAAAATCTTCATTAATTATTATTTCATCAGCAAAGTGCTTTTCTCCGTTAATAAGCTCTATTCCGACTACTTTTTTCTTTTCAAGAATTAATTTTTTAACATTTTTTTCAAGCAATAAAGTACCTCCATTTTCATTAAAAACCTTTTTCATGGCATGGGAAATCATATTTAATCCTCCTTTAACATGGTATATTCCATATTCATGTTCAATGTATGGGATGATGGTAAACCCAGCTGGGCATTCCCAAGGAGACATTCCTAAGTATTTTGATTGAAATGTAAAGCAAAGTCGGAGTTTTTCAGATTTAAAATAATTACCTAGATTTTCAAAAAGTGATTGTCCAATCCCTAAAATTGGCAATGCTTTTATAAAGTCTGGGTGAAAAAAAGTATAAAAATTAACATAATCTTTTTGAAGACAGGGAAATAATTTTTCAAATCTTTCTTTTTCTTTAAAATAAAATTTTTCTAATCCTTTTTCATCATTAGAGAATTTTTCTTTAACTTGTTTTTTCATTTCGTTTACATCAGTATTTACATCAAAATTAAAGTCAGGAAAATGAAGACGATACATTGGATCAATTTTTATAAATTCAAGATAATCATTAATATTCTTACCTGCTTCTTCAAACATTTCATCAAGAATAAACTTCATCATCAAAAAAGTTGGACCTGTATCAAAAGTAAAACCATTGATTTTTATTGGAGCGTTTCTTCCACCTACTTCACTCTCTTTTTCAAAAATTGTTACATCAAACCCTCTTTTGCTTAGAATTATTCCTGCAGTAAGTCCTCCTGGTCCTGCTCCGATAATGATGATCTTTTTCTTCATATTAGTTTTATTTACCAAAACCAATTAATATCGCACCTATTCCCATTAATATTGCTCCAAAAATAATATTTAGTGAAATTTTTTCTTTTAAAATAATTGCAGCTAAGATAACTGTAAAAACCAAGCTTATTTTTTCAAGTGGCGCAACTTTGGCTGCTTCCCCCATTTGTAAGGCTTTAAAATAAAAAAGCCAGGAACATCCAGTAGCAATGCCAGAAAGAATTAAAAAAAATAATGAGTTTTTGGGAATGTTAACAATTTCTTTTTGGCCACCTTGAAAAAAAACTATTCCCCATGCAATGATTAAAATTACTACAGTTCTAATTGCAGTTGCAAGGTTTGAATCTATGTTTTTTATTCCAATTTTAGCAAGAATTGCTGTTAAGGAAGCAAAAAAAGCAGACATTAATGCATAAAATATCCAGTTCATATAACTTCAATTGTAATATTTATTTGCAGTTTTTAGAAGCAATATATGTAGTTATTGGAACAGCACAAATTAAACCTATGCTTCCTACTAAACTTCGAACAATTTCTTCGGCAATTATTTCATAATTAACAATTTCTAAAAAACTATGTGGTTGTAAATTAAATAATAAAAATAAAGGTAATGATGCTCCGGCATAGACTAATATTAATGTATTTACCATAGAAGAAATATGATCTTTTCCAACGTCCATAGCTTTGTTATAAAGCTCTTTTCTACTCAAATTTTTATTGGTTTTGTAAAGCTTTTCAACAACCGATGCTTGAGAAATTGTAATGTCATCAAGAACTCCTAAAGCACCGATAATTATTCCTGATAATAATATTCCTTTCATATTAATGCTGTCATTTTTAAAAAACTGTAAAAAGCTTGATTCTTCTGAGGAATATCCAGTTAGTTTTGTTAATTCGATAAATATAGTTGCAAGAAGTCCAGTAATTATTATTGATATTATTGTCGCAACAACGCTTATTGAAGTTTTTTTTGAAAAACCATGTGATAAGTAGAACGTGATTGGAATCATAAATATTGAAGCTAGAATCACTGTTAATATTGGGTTTGCGCCATTTAAAATATTAGGAATTATTGAATAAAAAATCATTAAAAATGATATTACCATTCCCAAAATAGACCTAATTCCTCTTTTGCCAGTTACAAAAACTGTTAAAAAGGTAAATATTATAAATAAGATAAATAAAGGAAAACGTCTTATATAATCTTTTATGTAATAAATACTTTTACCATTTTGATCTTGCTGGGAAACAACATAAACATTATCGTTGGTGACATATTTTAAAACATTAGCTTGTGGCATATTTCCATTTTCAATAATGAGTGTTTTGTCTTTATCTTCACCCGACAAAACTTTTACTTCAATTTTTTGATAAAGTTGAGTTTTTTTATTTAAAGATATTTCTTTTTCTTCAATTACTTTTGTAATTTTAGCTTCAAAAATATTATCGTTATTGCTTTGTGCACACACTTTACCAACGTTTATTAAAAATAAAAACCCAATAATTAGGCTTATTAGTATTTTTTTCATATTTTATTTATGTAGTTTATTACATCCTGAAAATTTTTGGCAACGTAATCTGCATTATTTGCGACTTTTTCTCTAAAAACATTTTCTGAAAAGTATACGAACTTACAGTTTGTATTATTTAATTTTACCTCTAAATCTGTATATCCGTCGCCAACTATAATAATTTCATTTTTTATATTAAGTTTTTTTACAGCTTTTACTTTACCTTTTTCTTGTGATAATAAATTTTTTTTATCAACTCCAACAATATCTTTATTATCTTTAAATATAAAACTATTTGCCATAATATGCTCTTTTTCTATATTAAATTTATTAACTATCGGAAAAATTATTTCTGTAAATCCACCTGAAATAATATAAATATTTTGAGAATTTTTTTTAATAAATTCTTTGTTTTTTAAAAAAGAAGGAGTCACTTCATTTTCTAGTTTTTTAATCACTTCTTTAATGTCTTTTTTATTACTTTGTAAAAGTTTAATTCTTAAATCTAAACTTTTATCAAAACTAATTTCTCCATTCATCCCCTTATTTGTTATTTCTTTTATTTTAAAAAGAATCTGATTTTTTTGAGGGTTTTTTGATAAAGAAATATTAGCTAATTCTTCTAGACTTTCTGTTTTAATAAACGTGCTATCAAAATCAATAATTAATACTTTTTTCATAGGATTAATTGTAACTTAAGATTAAAATAATTAGTATTTTTGGTAAAATAGATTATTGCAACAATTAAACCCATATTAGCTATGGATAAAAATTTTATTAACAAACTTAAACATTTATACATAAGTCCGCTTAGAAAATGTAACTTAAATTGTCAGATGTGTTATGTTAAAAAAAACAGCGAAACATTGTTAGAGCAAGAAATTATTGATTTTGTTGAAAAATATATTGCAAAAATCGATTTAAAAGTAATTACATTTTGTGGTGGGGAAGTATTTTTATTGCCTTATTTTATTAATTTAATTAATTATCTAACTGATAAAAATATTTTTATACAAATAATTACTAATGGAACAATTGGGAGTATTGAAAAAATAAATAATCCAAATTTGGTCAATCTGATTGTTTCTGTTGATGGATTAGAAGACTATCATGATAAAAATAGAGGTTTGGGCAATTTTCAGAAAAGCATGCTTTTTATTAAAAAAGCTAAAAAATTAGGATTTCATATAGAAGTATTTTCTATCTTAACTAAGCAAAATTTTGATAAAAGAAAAGATTTTGAAAATTTTATTAATAAAGAACTTGGAAAAATAGAAATTACCTATCATCCAAAAAAGCCAATTCAATATTTACAAAATCATCCAATTGATAATATTAATTTAGACAATAGAAATTTTGATTTTTTAACTGAATTACAGATGATGGAAATATATAAAACAAGTAAAAGTGTTTTTCCACCAAAGAAATTTGGTTGTTATCAAATATCTTTATTTTCAGATAAAAAAATATTTGGTTGTTGTGAAGGTATAAAACCAATTGGTAATATTAATGATTCGATTGATTTTTTAATAGATAATTTAAAAAAAAGAGTATTTTCAAATAATTACTGTATCGGATGTGTAGAAAAAGATTTTATGTGCGGAGTTTCTAAATATTTTTATGAATAAATTAAATTACATAATTGCTCGAGAACAAGTTATCAAAGCAACTCGAGAATTTTTTTATAAGCAAAAATTTCATGAAGTTATTACTGAGATTTTAAATAAGTCTATTCCGGCTGAGGAAAACTTATTTCCATTTAAAACATCTTGGCAAACTCTAAATAAAAAAGTTGAATTTATTTTACCGGCTTCTCCTGAAAGGTCTATAAAAAAAATATTAGCTCAAGGAATGGGCAATTGCTTTTCTATTGGACATTGTTTTAGAAATCTGGAGAATTCTGGAAGGTTACATAGTCCTGAGTTTTTAATGCTTGAATGGTATAGAGAAGACGCTGATTATTTTAAAATAATGGATGATATTAAAAAATATATAAAATTTGTTAAAAATAAATTGAATCTTTTTTTTAATATAGACTTTAATATTAAATTAAATAATAATTTTTCAATTATTTCGCTTGAAAAAGAATTTGAAAAGATTGGAATAAATTATAAAAAAATAATTGAGAATGAAAAAGAATTATATCCGATTGCAAAAGCTAAAGGATATAGTATAAAAAATACTACATGGAGAGAAATATTTGATCAGATTTTTGTAAATGAGATAGAAGCAAATTTTCCCCACTCCCCTATTTTTTTAATAGATTTTCCTGCGAAAACTTCTCCTCTTTGTAAAGTTCAGAAAAAAAAGAATTATCTTGCAGAAAGATTTGAATTTTATTTAAATGGAATTGAGATTGCTAATGGAAATAATGAAAACACTGACTATAAAAAAATAGAAAAAAACATGAAAGAAGAGATAGAAAAAAGACAAGAAAATAATCTTACTACTCCCCTACTCGACTTTGAATTTATTGATGCTTTAAAAAAAATGGATGAGTCAGGTAAAGAATTTGCAGGTGTTGGGCTTGGAATTGATAGATTGACTATGATTTTAGTTGGCGAGGATAAAATACTGGATACGTGGTAAAATATTTATTCATGGAGAGGTCGCATCCGCCCAAGGCGGATGATGATCAAGCTTATATTTAATATTTTGGAGAGGTCGCATAGTTGGTCTAGTGCGTACGCCTGGAAAGCGTATATAACCGCAAGGTTATCGAGGGTTCGAATCCCTCTCTCTCCGC
>CAZWRH010000019.1:0-5369 GCA_964636045.1 uncultured Gammaproteobacteria bacterium
GAAGAGTTTCATATCTACATGGAAGTACAAGTTCTGGACTATCTGTTGCTTCAAGTTCAGGTAAAAGTTTTTGAAATTCGTCATCAGTTTTTCCGCATTGATCTTTTTCTTTTCCGTCAATTGGATATTGGGTATCGTCAAATGTTTTTTCAACTTGAACATCAACTCCACCTAAAATATCAATGAATTTTGTAAAACCATAAAAATCAACAGTTATAAATGAATCAATTTCAAGACCAGTAACTTCTTTTAAAACTTCTTTAGTTAAATTTTTTGTTTGTTTTATATCTGGAAAAGTGTCAGGAAATAATTCATTTTGATAAATAGAATTTATTTTAAGATGAAAATCTTCTCCTGATTTTGTTGGTACTTTAACCCATAAATCTCTTGGGACAGAAATAAGATTTATTTTTTTTTGTTTTAAATCAATATTTGCAACGATAATTGTATCAGTCAAGTATGTTCCGTCGTGAACGATTCCTTCAGGACTAATTCCTCCAAATCCAAGTAATGCATAATTAAAAATTTCTTTTTTTTCAACTATTTGTTGATTAGTTTGATTTTTGTTATTTGAGGTTATATTTTTTATAAACTGGTCAATCTTGGAGTAAAAATAGCTTAAAATAAAAACAACTGATATTAAAAAAAGAATTCCTATTTTTTTCATGATTTTATAATTATAAAATAAATTGTTATTTAAAATTAAGTAATTTTTTTTGTATTATAATAATATGATGAAATTAATAATATCAGTACTTGCGGTTTCTATTACTTCATATCTTTTACCAGGAGTAAAATTGGCTGGTTGGATGCCAGCATTAGTTGTAGCAGTGACTCTTGGAGTAGTTAATTTAATTATTAAACCAGTATTACTTATTTTTACATTGCCATTTAACATTTTAACTTTTGGATTGTTTACATTTATTATTAATGGTGCATTGGTTTTGTTAGTAAGTAAATTAGTTCCAGGATTTTCAGTCGATGGATTATTAACTGCAGTATTATTTAGTATTATAATCTCTGTTGTGTCTTGGTTTTTAGAAGGATTAACTTAATTATTTGAAAATATCGGTAAAAAACGAATACCACTTCTTTGATTTTTTATTAAATAATCTTTTAATTTGTTGGACTTTTTCATTAGTAACTATTTCTCCGGCGTGAATTACTTTTTTACTTTTTTCAGGTGTAAATAAACTATCCCAGCCAAAAACATCAACCTTTGGATTTATTATAATATCTGCAGTTTTTGAATTTTCATTTGCTAGGTGGTGAAGCAAAATATCTTTTGAATTATCGACAATTTTATAAAAACCAATTTTGTCAGTATCGGTATTTATGTAGTTTTTATAAAGGTTAACTGCAATAACAATATCCGCTCCCATAGCTTTGACAATTTGAGTTGGAACTGGAATTGAAAGTCCTCCATCAGCCAAAAAAACACCATTTCTTTCAACTGGTTTAAAAAGGGCAGGAATAGAAATGCTAGCTCTAATTCCACTTGACACAAGTCCTGTAGAATCAATAACCGGAGATCCATTTTTAATATTAGTTGATACAGTTGTAAGTGGAATTTTTAAATCTTCAAATTTTGTTTTTCCAATATATTCTTCTATAAATTTAGTAACTTTTTCACCTTTAATTAAACCTTGGTTTAGTGACGGGTCTAAAAAAATAGATAAGTATTCCATGAAATTATTTTTTAAAGCTATTTCTTCAATTTCTTTTATATTTTTTGAAAAAGCATAAAATCCACCAATAAGAGAGCCAATAGAGGTACCAGAGATAAAATCAATTGGAATATTATTTTCTTCTAATACTTTTATAACACCGATATGAGCCATTCCTTTTGCTCCTCCTCCTCCTAATGCTAAACCAATTTTTGGACGTTTCATAATTTTATTATAGTAAAATATCTTTATGAAAATATTAATAAAAAATGTTTTTTTAGAAAATAAAGTAACTGATGTTTTAATTGAAAATAATTTAATTAAAAAAATAAGTAAAAATATTAATGTTAAAGCTGATGATATTATTGATGGTAAGTGTGAAAAAGCAATTATTCCAGGTTTAATTAATTGTCATACTCATTCAGCTATGGTTATGCTTCGCGGTCTTGCAGATGATATGGATTTGATGGATTGGTTGCAAAATAAAATTTGGCCAATTGAGGCAAAAATGACTGATGAAGATGTTTATTGGGGGACTAAAATGGCAATGTTGGAGATGATAATGACTGGTACTACAACTTTTAACGAAATGTATTTATTTCGAGAGGCTCAAATAAAAGCAATTGAAGAAATGGGGATGAGAGCATGTGTTGGAATGGTTTTGTTTGATGGAAGTATTGGAAGTAGAATTAATGATTTGGAAAATTTTTATAAAGAGAAAAAAACAAAAATTCCATCGACCATTAAACTTACCGTCGCACCTCATGCAATTTATACTGTTGGGACAGAAACACTAATTAAAGCAAAAAAATTTGCAGATAAAAATAAGTTATTAATCCACATGCATTTATCTGAAACAAAGCGAGAAGTTGAGGATTGTATAAAAAAAAATAAACTTAGACCAGTTGAGTATTTAGATAAAATTAATTTTTTAGGAGAAAATTGTTTATTTGCTCATTCTATTTGGTTTAGCGATAATGAATTAAATTTATTATCAAAAAATAAATGTACTTTAATTTATAACCCATCATCTAACATGAAGCTTGCTTCAGGCGCAATGAGTTTTGAGAAGAAAAAAAAATTAGGATGCAATATTGTTCTAGGGACTGATGGCGCTGCTTCAAATAATAGTTTAGATTTATTTTCTGAAATGAAGATTGGTGCTTTACTTCCAAAGTTATCAATGCTTGACCCAACTCATGCAAAAGCAGGAGATTTGTTTGATTGTGCAACAAAAAACGCTGCAGCTGCTTTAAAAATTAATGCAGGAGAGGTTAAGGTGGGAAAGCTTGCAGATTTGGTTTTGCTTGATGTTAACAATATTGGTCTTTTACCAAATCATAATCTTATTTCTAACATTGTATATTCAGCTAATGGTTTTTGTGTCACTGATGTCCTGATAAATGGTAAAATTATTATGCGAAATAGAAAAATAAAAAATTATGAAAAAATTTATAGAAAATTTAAGGAAATTTGTTCCAAAATCATTTCAAGATAAAAAGAATCTTGGAGTTTTGGCATTTTGGATTTTTATTGTTTTTTTTATACCTTTTTACATTTTTATTTTACATGGCCTTCCCAATCCTGCAAGTTTGAAAAACTATAAAGTCGTTCCTGTTTCAACTCAAATTCTGGACAGAAATGAAAAACCACTTTTTGAAATTTTTAAAGACGAAAATAGAGTCCCAATAAAAATATCTACACTTCCAAATTATGTAAAACAAGCAACTATTGCAATTGAAGATAAGGATTTTTATAAACACTCTGGAGTATCTATTTTTGGTGGAATTTTTAGAGCTATAAAAGACATGGTATTTAAAGGTTCAAGTGTTCAGGGTGGATCAACTCTTACGCAACAACTTGTAAAATCAGCACTTTTATCACCTGAAAGAACAATTCAGAGAAAAATAAAAGAGGTTATTTTGGCAGTTTGGACAGAACAAATATTTAATAAAGAAGAAATTCTTGAGTTATATTTAAATCAAGTTCCATATGGAGGATCGTCCTACGGAATCGAAGAGGCAGCGAAAACTTTTTTTGGAAAACACGCCAAAAACTTAGACGTAGCAGAAAGTGCTTATTTAGCAGGCTTGCCTCAAGCTCCAAGTCTATATTCTCCATACATAAATCCAGACAGAGCAATAGCACGACAAAGAGAAGTTCTTCTTAAAATGTTTGAACAAAAATATATTTCAAAAGATGAATATGAGAAAGCTAAAAATAAACAAATTAATATTATTCAACCAAACAATTCTATAAAAGCACCTCATTTTGTTTTTTACGTTAAATCTATTTTAGAACAACAATATGATACAAAAACTGTTGAAGAAGGAGGTCTCAAAGTCATTACTTCGCTTGATCTTGATATTCAATCATCAAGTGAAGCAATTTTAAAAAGTGAAATTGATAAAGTTAAATATTTAAATGTTTCAAATGGTGGTTTGGTAGTTACTAGACCATCAACTGGCGAAATACTTGCTATGGTTGGTTCAAAGGATTATTTTGCAACTCCATCAGGAGCTTTTAATGTAGTTACCGCACTTAGACAACCAGGAAGTACTATTAAACCAGTAAATTATGCTATTGGAATTGATAGAAAAATTGTTACTCCAGCAACAGTATTTTTAGATGCCAAAACTTGTTTTCCAAATCCGTCAGGAAAAGATTATTGTCCAGAAAATTATGATGGGCAATTGCACGGTCCTGTTCAGCTTAGGTTTGCACTTGGAAATTCATTAAATATTCCTGCAGTAAAAATGATGGCCCTAAATGGAGTTGAGAATTTTGCAGCATCATCACCTGCTTTTTTAATTTCTAGTTTTAATCATCCAGAAAAATATGGTTTATCAGTAACTTTAGGAGGAGCTGAAATGACTATGATTGAACTCGCACAATCTTTTTCGACTTTTGCAAATCAAGGAATTCCAAAACCAGCAGTATCTATTTTAAAAGTAATTGATAAAAAGGGTAATGTTCTTTATGAATATAAAGATACTAATTTTGTAAAAGATGTAAGTAAGCCACTAAACTATCCAAACTTTTTAGCAATTCAAGGAAAAAGAGCTATAAGTCCCGAAACTTCATTTATTATTTCTCATATTTTACTTGATAATAATGCTAGGAGTTGGGCTTTTGGAACAAGTAGCGAGCTTGTTATTCCAAAAAAAGCAGTTTCTGTAAAAACCGGAACTACTGATGATAAACGAGATAATTGGACAATCGGTTATACTCCAAACTTTTTAGTAGCAGTTTGGGTTGGTAATAATGATAATACTCCTATGAATCCATATTTAGCTTCTGGAATAACTGGCGCTGCGCCAATTTGGAATAAAGTTATGAAAAAAGTTTTAGAAAATCAGCCAGATTTATTTCCAAAAAAACCAGATAAAGTTGTTGGAAAGCAAGTTTGTTGGGATAGCGGAAATTTAGCTGGAAAAGGAGAAGATGGAAATGAAAATTGTCAATCTAGATTTGAATACTTTATAAAAGGAGCTGATCCAAAAGGAGTTGAGGTTAAAAAAGAAACGATCCCTGTTAGTCGAGATACAGGAAAATTAACAAAAGCAGATGATCCTGCTGCTGAGATGAAGGAAAAGATGGTTATTAAAGATAAATGGTCAAGCTATTGTGTTGATTGTAGTCATGATGGAGAAATAAAGCCAGTAGAAGAGAGTCATTAATAAAAACTCCAAAACTCCAAAA
>CAZWRH010000019.1:5469-16926 GCA_964636045.1 uncultured Gammaproteobacteria bacterium
CAAACAAAACTATAAAAGATTCAAAAAAAACTTAAGACATTTAAAATAAATACTTTTTAAACTGGAGTTTTTTTGATTTTGGCGTTTTTAAGTTTATTTAAGTGCTTCTATTCCAGGTAAAGTTCCCTTTTCAATAAATTCAAGCATTGCTCCGCCTCCAGTTGAAATATGAGTTATGTTGTCTAAATACTCTTTTTTAGAAATTGCAGCAAGCGTGTCTCCTCCACCAACAATTGAATATGAGTTTTTATTTTGTGCAATTAAATAGTATAAAAAATCAGTACCTCGACAATATTGTTCATTTTCACAGTATCCAACTGGTCCATTCCAAACAATCATTTTAGCAGCAGCGATTATACTTCCATATTTAGCTTGAGTTTCAGGCCCTATATCTAAGATTGCAGAATCATTAGGGATGTTTTCAATTTTACACATAGTTCCTCCAATAATCTTATCGTCCTTTTTTCCAATAATTACATCAGTTGGAAGTACAGCAACTGTATTTTTTTGTGCAGCTAAAAATAATAGTTTTTTAGCACTTTCAACTTCGTCTGGTTCATAAAAACTAGTTCCGATACTATATCCTTGTGCTTTTAAAAAAGTATTTGCAAGTCCACCACCAATCAATACATGATCTGCCAAATCAAATAATTTTGATAGCAGATTAATTTTTGAGGAAATTTTAGCTCCTCCAATTATTGCAACAAATGGTTTTCTTGGTTTCTTTATTATTTGACCTATTGTTTCAATTTCTTTTTCAAGAAGCAATCCTGCAAAGTGAGGTAAATATTTTGGAATTAAAGTAATTGAAGTATCATTTCTGTGCGACACACCAAACGCATCGTTAACATAAATATCTGCAAGACTTGAGATTGTTTTAGCAAAGGCTTCGTCTTTGTTTTTTTCTTCGCTGTAAAATCTAATATTCTCAAGCATAATAATTTCATCATCTTTTTGATTTTCAATTTCATTTTTTCCATCAAGTGTTAAGAAGTCATTTACAAGTTTTACTTTATATCCTGCAATTAATGATTGCAAATGGTCTGCAACTATTTTTAGAGAATATTTATCTTCTCTATTTTTTGGTTTACCAAGATGAGAGATGATGATTAATTTATTATTATTTTTTAATAAATATTCTATAGTTGGAAGTGATTGCTTGATACGCGCATCGTCTGCAATAGTTAAATGATCAGTAAATGAGACATTAAAATCAACTCTTAAAATGATTTTTTTATTTTCGATTTTCTGATCAGTAATTGTTTTTATATTGAATCCGTTATTTATCATTATGTTTCTAAATAATTTTTAATTTCAAATTTACTTCCAATTATAACTGGTATTTTTTGGTCTATTTTATCAGGAATTAATTCAAGTGGATTTTTATCTTCTGAAATAACATCTCCCCCAGCAGCTTTAATTAAAAATCCCATTGGATTTATTTCAAAATTAAGTCTTAATTTATTTCCTGGGTACAAAAAAACCCCTCCTTTAATTAAGGTTCTGTGAATATCAGCCACCATTGAACCAACATATCGAGCTTTATATTTTTGTGATTTTAAAAAATCTATGTATTTTTTAGTTTTATCAGACCAATCGTTACTCATTGCCTCATTAATTGAGTAAATATTTCCTTTTTCAGGAATTTTTATATCCTTATGTGACAAGATAAATGATCCAATGCTTGGATCAAGTGTAAATCCATTAACTGAATTTTCAGTTGCATAAACAAGCATTACGGATGGTCCATATAAAATATATCCTGAAGCAATTAATTTATTTCCAGGTTGAAGCGGGTTATTTTCTGTTTTATAAATTGAAAAAATCGATCCAATATTTATATTTACATCAATGTTAGATGATCCGTCAAGTGGATCAAAAAAAACCATATATTTACCATTTTTATTAACTAGTATTGGGTCAGGTAATTCTTCGCTAGCTATCCACGAAACAAGACCAGTTTTTGACAAAACATCAACAAACAACTTATTTGAATATTCATCGAGCTTTTGAACTTCTTCATCATATGCATTTACATTGCCAGTTTTGCCTATAATATCTACTAAACCTGTTCTTTTTATGTGACTTGCAATAATTTTTCCAATTTCTTGAATATTAATTAGTAATAGTGAAAAATCTCCATGTGCTTGAGGGTTTTTTTTCTCTTCTTCGATGATAAATTGCGTTAGGGTAGTTATGTTGTGAAACATATATTTAATTTTTCAAATAAAAATTCTAATTTTGTTTTTAGTGCATTTAAAATCTTTTCTTTTTCATCTTCGTTCATATTCCATATTTCAAACTTAAATGGTCCAAAGCCTTTTTTTCTTGTTTTATAGATAAATTGAGTATCTGTCTCACCTTCTTTTTTTTCAGAAGCACAGTTAATATTAAGCCATTCGTAAATCTTATTTTTTAAGTCAACCGACATTGTGTCATAAATAATATTTTGAAAACCAGTTGCAAGATGAATTTCTAAGGTATTGTGTTTAATAAATTCACCAAAATACTCATCAGGAAGGGTGGATGCACCATGTTGGACTGCTCCACCAATTTGATATTTTTCTCGTGCTACTTTACTTATATTTTCTAAAACTGAAAAATCCAATTTTACATCGGCAAGTTTTCCATCAGCTAGTGCTATTCCTCCATGGGAAGTTCCGGTTTGAACACTTACTTTAGAGATTCCGAAAATATCTTTAGTTATAGTTTTATAACCTTCCATAAAAGCAACAAAATCTTCAACAGTGCTGTTTTTTCCACCAATATGACCTATCTCGCCACCGATTGAAATGTTTATATTGCTTGGTTGGATTTCTCGAATATATTTTGTTATTTCAGCAGTCATTTCAAAATTATTTTTTTGTTGTGCGTCGAGTGATGTTTTATCAAGTTCAACGAGAGTTGAGGCATCAATATCAATATTATAAAAACCCGCATCCACGGATTTTTTAACTAATTTTTTTATATTCTCTATTTCTGCATTTTTGTCTTGTGTAAATTTTTTTGCACTAAATTGATAGTGATCTCCTTGAATATAAACTGGCCCTTTATATCCTGCTGCTATTGCACCAGCTAAGATAGATGATGAAAATTCAATTGGGTCTTGCATTGTGTAATCGATTTCTGATTTTGCAATTTCAAAAATTACTGCTTTAATTTTTTTTGTAATAACTATTTCAAAAACTAATTTTGCAAAATCAAACGTTAGTGTTCTGACGTTAATAGCAGGAACACAAAAACCAGAGATTTCGTTTTTACCAAATTGTTTATAAAGATCATTTATTGAATCTAAATAAACGCCATTTTCTTTTGCGATATTCTGGATTTCTTGAAATTGTTTAAGTTGAAGATTTTTATCAGGATTAAAAACAGCAGTATAAATAAGTTCTTTTATTTTATTTTTCATATACTATCATACTATTAAATTTTTAAATATTTGTCAATTCATTTAATTTTAGCTAAAAAATTACCACTTTTGATTAAGAAAATTTTCGCTATAATATCTTTATGCAAAAAAAGCTACTTTGGAAAATTGGTGGAGAAGCTGGCTTTGGAATAATGACAACTGGTTTGTCTTTTTCTAAAATTTGTACAAGACAAGGATTTTCAGTTTTTGATTATACAGAATATCCATCTTTAATTAGAGGTGGACATAATACTTACGAAGTTATTTTTTCTTCATCTGATCCATTAACTACAAAAAAAGAAATTGATATATTGGTATGTTTAAATAAAGAAACTTTAGTTTTAAATAAAGAAAGAATTACCAAAAATACGTTAATAATATTCGACAAAGAAGAATTTTTAATTGATGAAAAGTTTTTTGAATTTGAACCAAAAATAGTAAATATTCCTTTTAAACAAATAATTACAGACGAAGCAGGATCATCCATTATGGTAAATAACATTGCTCTTGGTGCTTCACTTGCATTGCTTAATTGGGATTTTGAAGTATTTGAAAAAATAATTGAAAATGAATTCAAGAAAAAAGATGAGAAAATTATTAAAAAAAACAAACAAGTTGCTTCAGCTGGTTTTTATCATGTAAAACGAAATTATCAAAAATATATTATTTCTGGATTTGAGAAAAAAGAAGAAATTGAGGATCAAATTGTTGTAACAGGAAATGAAGCTCATTCATTGGGGCTTATGGTTGGTGGATTAAGATTCCATGCATCATATCCAATGACCCCTGCTTCATCTGTTTTAACAGTTATGGCAAATTATGGAGAAAAAATAAAAACAGTCGTTAGACATAGCGAAGATGAGATAGCAGCGATATTAAATGCCCTTGGTGCATCATATGCAGGGCTTAGATCATCAGTTGCAACTTCAGGTGGTGGATTTGCCTTAATGGTCGAATCAATTTCACTTGCTGGTATTGCAGAAATCCCAATTTTAGTATTTTTAGCACAACGCCCAGGTCCAGCAACAGGAATGCCAACATGGACAGAGCAAGGTGATTTATTATTTGCAGTTAATTCCGGTCATGGAGAGTTTCCAAAAATTGTTCTTGCACCAGCAAACCAAGAAGAAATGTATGAATTGACAGCTAAGGGATTAAATTTGGCAGATATTTATCAATGTCCGGTTATTGTTTTATCTGATAAATATTTATCAGAAAGTCACAAAAGTATAAAATTGTCAAAATTTAATCAATTTTTAAATGATTTTTCTATTAATAGAGGCAAAATTGTTGATAAATTAGAGGATAGTAATAATTATTTAAGATATAAATTGTCTGCTGATGGAATATCAACTTTGGCTATTCCAAACCCAAAAAACCCAGCCTATCAAGTTAATTCTTACGAACATTTACAAGACGGTCACACAACAGAAGATTCTTTTGAAAGGTTAAAGCAAGTTGATAAAAGAAAAAGAAAAGTGAAAACATATCTAAAAAATGACTTTGAGCTTCCAAAAGTTATTGGTGACATTAAAAATACTGATTATGTTTTTGTGTCTTTTGGATCAACTCATGACATTATTGTTTCTGCAATGGAACAGTTAAAAGATAATGGGGTAAAAACATCCTTGATTCATTTTTCTTATATTTACCCATTAAATGTTGAAAAAGTTCAAAAAATATTTGAAAAAGATAAAAAATACATTATTGTTGAAAATAATAGTGAAATGCAATTTGGAAAGCTTCTTAAACAAGAGTTTGAAATAGATTTTTATGAAAAAATACTTAAATTTGATGGAAGGCCAATTTTTACTAACGAAATAGTAGAGAAAGTTATTAATTTAGACAAAAACAAATGAGTTTATTTGACGGTTACAAGCCAACATGGTGTCCAGGATGTGGTAATTATGCAATATTAGCTTCGATAAAAAGATCATTGGATGAATTAGGTTTAAAACCTTCCGATGTTTTTATGGTTTTTGGTATTGGCTGCTCAGGAAATATGAATGATTTTTTGAATGTAAATGTTTTTCATGGTCTTCATGGAAGATCTCTTCCGGCTGCAATTGGAATTAAAATTGCGTCACATAATATGCCTGTTTTAGTTATTGCTGGAGATGGGGATTTTTATGGAGAAGGGGGAAATCATTTTTTACATGCTTGTCGTGGTAACCATGATATTACAGTTATTATTCATAATAATAACGTGTATGGATTAACCACTGGTCAAGTTGCTCCAACAGCAAAAAAGGGATATAAGTCAAAGAGTACTCCATCAGGAATAATTGAAGAAGAGATCAATCCCCTTGCTTTAGCCATTTCTCAAGGTGCGACATATGTTGCTCAAGGTTATGCTAAAGATGTGCTTGGTTTATCTAGTTTAATTAAAGACGGAATAAACCATAAAGGTTTTTCTCTTATAAATGTGCTTCAACCATGTGTAACATTTAACAAGACCCATTCTTATGACTTTTTTGATAAAAACTCATATAAGTTGCCAGAAAGTTACGATTTAGCTGATTTTGATAAAGCAATTAAAAAATCATTTGACCCAATAAAAAACGGCAAGTACCCTGTGGGAGTCTTATATAAGACAAAAAGATCAATATTTACTGAAAATCTATCTCAAATAAAATCTAAGAATTTATCTGAAAAAAATCCAGATAAAGAGACAATAATTAGAGATCTTCATGAGATAGCAACTGATTTTATCTAATTTGAATAACTTATTTGAACTATTATTAGTTTTCAAGCTTTTGAACCAATCTAAACACAATATCGCTTGACAATTAGCAGATACTTTGATATACTGCTAGCAATTATGACAACAATATCTGGAGCGTCACAACAATCTAATTATCCATTAATAGCTGTTAGAGATGGAATTGTTTTTCCATCTACTGAAAATTTTCTTATCTTTGGAAGGGATAAGAGTGTTATGGCAATTAATGAGGCAGCAAAGCGAAATAGTGAGGTTGTTTTATTGATGCAAAAAAACTCAACCATTAATGATCCAAAAAAAGAAGATTTATATGAGATTGGAGTATTGGCGAAGATTCAAAAAATAGTTAAGGGTGATCAAGGAGAGGTAAGTGCATTAGTAAAAGGATTAAAACGAGTCAGAGTAACTAAGTTTATAGGTTTGAGTCCAATGTTTGAGGTTGAAATTGAGGATTTAAAGGAAACGGGTGAAGAAACAGAGGAAGCACAAGCTTTAATCAAACTCATAACAAATGAACTTAAAAATGCTGTTTCACTTGGAAAAGGAATAGATTTTGTATTTTTAATGAATATACTATCTGGTGCAACTGGAAGAGAGTTTTCAGATCAAATTGCTATGATATTAGATTTGAAACCTCAGGAAAAACAAGCTTTACTTGAAGAGCTTGATTTATTGTCACGACTTAAAAAACAAGCTGAATATATTGCTAATGAAGTAAAAATACTTGAGATTGAAAAAACAATCGCGGCAAAAACGCAAAAGAAATTTGATAAAGGCATGAAAGAAGCCGTTTTAAGAGAAAAATTAAAGACGATTGAACAAGAATTGGGTGAAGGAGAAGGAGACGATAAAGATATAAGAGAATATAGAGAAAAGATCAAAAAAGCAAACATGCCAAAGCAAGCAGAGGAAAAAGCACTAAAAGAACTTAAAAGATTATCGAAAATGTCTCAGTACAACCCAGAGACTTCATATATAAGAACTTTCCTTGATTGGTTAGTTGAATTACCATGGAACATAAGATCAAATGATAATGTAGATATAAAGGTAGCGGAAGATGTCTTAAATAGCGATCATTTTGGCCTAAAAAAGGTCAAGGAGCGCATTTTAGAGTATCTAGCCGTTCTAAAGCTTAAAAAGGCCGTTAAGAAGGCTTCTAAAGCCAAACAGCCTACTATATTATGCTTTGTTGGCCCTCCAGGTGTTGGTAAGACATCTTTGGGTAAATCTATCGCTAAGGCATTGGGTAGAAAATTTGTCAAAATGTCTCTTGGTGGAATTAAAGATGAAGCTGAGGTTAGAGGACACAGAAGAACTTATGTTGGTGCACTTCCTGGTAGAATAATTCAAGGTATTAAACAATCAGGTACAAAAAATCCAGTTTTTATGCTTGATGAGATTGATAAAATTGGCGCTGATTATAAAGGAGATCCATCAGCCGCTCTTCTTGAAGCGCTTGATCCAGAGCAAAATCATGCTTTTTCAGATCATTATCTTGAAGTTGATTTTGACTTATCTGACGTAATCTTTTTAACAACCGCAAATATACTTGATACTATTCCGGATGCTTTACTTGATAGGCTTGAAGTGATTCATTTCCCAGGATATACAGAGGATGAAAAATTTCATATTGCTAAAAACTATCTTGTTGGAAAGCAAGTTGATGCTTCAGGACTAATTAATAAGAAAGTTGAGATAGAGGATGAAGCCTTAAGAGTCGTTATAAGACGATATACAAGAGAAGCTGGAGTTAGAAATTTAGAGCGTCAAGTTGCTCAAATTTTTAGAAAAGTAGCAAGGGAGTTTGTTGAAAATAATATCAAAAGTCAAAAAATAACTTCACAATTAGTTCAGAAGTATTTAGGTCCTTTTAAATACCCAATTTCTTTAATTGAAGATAGAAATTATATTGGAATATCAACTGGTTTAGCTTGGACTCAAGCTGGAGGAGATATTCTATTTATTGAGGTCGCAATCATGCCTGGAAAAGGTGCATTAACTTTAACTGGTCATTTAGGAAATGTTATGAAAGAATCTTGTCAGGCAGCATTATCCTATATTCGTTCAAAATGGAAAGATTTTGGTTTAAAAGAAGGTTTATTTCAAAAAATTGATATTCATGTTCATGTTCCTGAGGGTGCAGTTCCAAAAGATGGTCCATCTGCAGGTGGAGCAATTACTACCGCAATGATTTCTGCATTGACAAAAATTCCAGTTAATAAAGAAGTTGGAATGACAGGTGAAATGACCCTTAGAGGCAGAATTACTGAAATTGGTGGAATTAAAGAAAAAGTCATTGCAGCTCATAGAGCCGGAATAAAAACTGTAATTATGCCAAAAGAAAACAAAAAAGACTTAGAAGAACTACCAGATTATGTTTTAAAAGATTTAAAATTAGTATTTGTCGATCATATCGATCAAGTATTGAATGAAGCATTAGTTAAGAAAATATCAAAAATTAAAAAATAAACATTTTTATGAAAAAAGATTATATAAATTATGAACAGTTTGATAAGTTGGATTTGAGGGTGGGTGAGGTTAAAACAGCAGTTAATCTTGAAAAATCTAAAAAACTTTTACTTTTAACAGTTGATTTTGGTACGGACTATGGAATTGTTGAGATACTAGCTGGCATCGCACTTTCATATACTCCAGAGCAATTGATTGGAAATAAGTATATTTTTATTGCTAATCTTGAACCGCGTCCAATGATGGGAAAAGTATCAAATGGAATGATGCTTGCTGGTGGTGAAGAAATCATCTACTTAACACAAGTATCATCAAGTATTCCATCTGGAACTTCGCTTCACTAGGTTGTATACTACCTTCCATGTATAAAGAAATATCCCTTTTTGAAGGGCAAACAGAAGAGTTTCTTGATAAAAAAAGTAAAAAGAATGTTGAAAATCAGCAAAAAAAAGAAGAATTAAATAGAATTATTCCGCAACTAGATTTTGCAATCAATAATTTTTTTCAACTTAATTATCAAAATCCAAAAAAAACAGATTATCTTCTTGGAGAGGATAAAAGAATATCGATAAATATATATTCAAGATCTTCAAATAAATTTGAGGGTATTGGAGAAGTAGATTCAATCTTAACTTCATTTGGCCAGTCTGAGAAATTTCATGTTGACTGTGGGGACGAAGATCCTGACATAGTTTTTCGAGATAAGAACTCTGAAGGTAAATATCCATTATACTTAGGAATAACTTCAATATCATTAGCTAATTTAGACGCAATTTTTTATTTTGATGGTTTAAATGCATGGGTTAAATCTAAAAAAGAAAAGAAGATGAATAGAAAATGCACTCTAAATCAACAATTTGTTCCAGCTTGGGAAAGATTAGCCACTATTGATGAAATTAAAAAATATATTGGTTTTTTAGATCAGGTGCAAAATATTCCAAAAATAAAATTTTCCTGCAGTGAAAGCATAGAGGAATAAAACTATTCTCAATTGGTTGGTTTGCTAGTTCCTAGTTATTAGTTATTAGTAACAAGGAACTGAGAACTGAGAACTGAGAACTAATAAACTAATCACTAATTCCCAATCTCGTCTCTTGATTTTTAACTTTTATTTAATATATACTTTACCCATTATGAAAAAAACAACAAAAACAAAAAAAATAACCCCAAAGAATGCTGTTATAGATGAATCTTCAAAATGTAATTGCGAATCTTCAAAAGGTTGTGATTGTACAAAAGAAAATATGTATAAAAAGGGTTTTTATGTTTTAGTTGTTTTAATTCTTGGATATTTTATTTATAACACTTTAATTGTTAAATCTGGAATGGATAGATTGTCAAAAACAACTATTCCAAGCGTAATTAAAAAACTTATAAATAGCGAAAAAACAGAATTTAAAGTTGAAAATGTAAAAGAAGTAGATGGAATATATCAATTTGATGTGAAAATAAAAGCTGGAGCAAATGAGCAAAAATATGTATCTTTTATTACAAAAACTGGAAAAATGTTTTTTACTTCTGGAGTTGAAGTTGATAAATTAGGCATAAAAAATGAAACTGAACAAAAAGAAGCAAAAAAAATGACTTGTAAGGATATTCCAAAGAATAATAATCCAAAACTTACTGCTTTTGTAGTTGCTGATTGTCCATTTGGTCTTCAAATGCAAAGACTTTTCAAAAAAGCATCTAATGAATTAGATCAAATTTCCCAAAATTTAGATATTAGATATATTGGAGAGATTGTTGATGGAAAAGTAACATCAATGCATGGAGATAAAGAAGCAGCTGAGAATTTAAGACAGATTTGTATTAGAGAAGAGCAAAAAAATCTTTTTTACCCTTACTTAGGATGTTATATGCAAGAGGGTAAAACCGATGAATGTTTAGCTTCAACTGGTGTTAATATGCAAGGCTTGAAATCTTGTATGGATGATAAAAATAAAGGTCAAAAATATGCAAAAGTAGATTTTGATTTATCAGCAAAATATAATATCGCAAGTTCGCCAACTCTTCTTTTGAATGAAAAAGATGTTGTTTCAGAATTTGATTTTGGTGGAAGAAATGTCAAGGCGGTTAAAGATATTTTATGTTGTGGAGCGGATAATAAGCTTGCATATTGTAATCAAAATGCCTCAACAGAGAATATTGCTACATCTTTATCAAAAACAGATGTAAGTGCTGGTGGATCTGGAGCAGCTGCGAATTGTGGAAATTAAAGTATTTCTAATACTTTATAAGAAATTGTTCCAGCTGGTATTGAGATATTAACTTTATCTCCTGGTTTTGTACCAATAAGTGCTTTTCCAATTGGAGATTTACTTGATAATTTTTTATTTATTGGATCAGCTTCAAGTTCTCCTACTATTTCGATTATTTCTTCTTTTTCATTATTTAATACTTTTACTTTTGTTCCAACATCAACAATATTATTGCGATTATTATTTTTTACTACTTCAGCTCTTTTTATAATTTCCTCAATCTCTTGAATTCTTCCTTCAGTAAATGATAGGTCTTCTTTAGCAGCAGTATATTCACTATTTTCTGATAAATCACCCATTTCACGAGCTCTCTTAAGTCTTTCAATAGCAGTTGGTCTTTTGTTTTTGATTAAATCATTAAGTTCAATGTTTAATTTATCAAATCCATCAGTTGTTAATATTATTGTATTTTTCATATGGTACAAAATCTACTTATTTTAAATAAAAAAAAGGAACCTCAAAGTAGATGTAAATTAGTGCGAGGTTTTGGTAAAATATACTACAAAATTAGTCAAAAGTCAAAAATGGCGCTATCGTCTAGAGGCAGGACGTCAGGTTCTCATCCTGATAACCGGGGTTCGATTCCCCGTAGCGTCACC
>CAZWRH010000020.1:0-16330 GCA_964636045.1 uncultured Gammaproteobacteria bacterium
GAAGAAGTATACCAATTAACTTTTTTAGAAAAACCTCCATTTTTTTCTTGAATACTAATTAAATAATTACTCATATACTTTATGTCGTCTAAATATTTTCTTTTTTTATCTATCTCATAAAATTTTGATAGAAAATTTATTTGCCATGAATAAAATGATGCATTATTTATTTTTTTATAAAATTTCGAATAATAATTATATGCCTTTTCTGCACATTTTAAATATTTAGGATCATTTAAATATTTAAATAAATAAACACAAGTTAAAGATGCTTGTCCAGAAATAAATCTTTGTTTGTCAAAATCTTCATAAATTTCTTCTTCAAAAAAACCATCTTCACTTTGAACACTTAAAATATATTTCCCCATTTCAGATATTATTTTTTTATTTGATTTATCAAAATCATCAATCAATGTCATTATTGTAAAACTTGTTTCTCCAACTGGATTTCCAAAATTTAGATAAGCAAAATCTTTTTCAAAAGAAATATATGATTTTAAATTTTCAATACTTTGATTTATTTTTTCTTGATCAATGTTGTAAATAAAATATTTTTTAGAATTAACCAGTCCTTGAATTGTTAAAATTTTTCTTGTCATATTTTCTGAAGAATTAAAAAAACCTTCTTTATTTAATTGAGAAATTACATACTTAGTTTGATGAAAATAATTATTAATAAATCTTTGGTTATTCACAGAAACAAAAAAAACATTAAAAATATAAATTACTACTAAAAATAAAAATAATATAAAAAAATAAAATATTTTTTTACCCTTATAAAGGGTTGCAATACTCCAAAGTAAAAATATAAAATAATAAGGAATTAAATATCTTTCTTCACCTGGATTCCCTAAATATACTGATACATATAAAGACAAAATTGCAAATAAAGCTAAAAACCAATTATGTTTTTGACTTATATTTTTCTCTACAAAAAAATATAAAAAAAACAAAGGGACTAGTAGTAAAAGCAAATACTTCCAAAAATTAATTAAATAAATATGCCAAGAAGAATTAATAAAATTTGGATAAAAATTACTTGAGAAAATATTAACTATATTATTTATATTAGTAAGCAATTTACTTGGATTATTCTTTAGACACTCAAACCCTAAATTATAATAAAAAAGCTGATTTGAAAAAGGAATGTTAAATACTACCTCGCCTTTTAAATTATCATTCCAAAATACTGGAGGAGAAAACCAATATCTTTCTCCATTATATTCATAAGTAATTTTTTTATAACTACACCAGGATAATGCGAAATTTACTCCACTAGATTCGGAAAATGTTACTTTATTATCTTTATCAAAATAAGAATTAATTAAAGAAATAAAAAAAACTATAACAAAAATACTTAAAATTAATTTAGTATAAAAAAATATTTTAAATTCTTTTTTAAAGAAAAAAATCCAAAATAAATAAAAAGGAATAAATGTTAATATTATTGGTCGCAAAACTAACATTAAACCAAGTAATATACCGCTAACCATTGACACATTTTTATAATTTCTTAAATTTATGTAAAAAAATAAAAGAAATAAAGGAATAAAAATATTCTCAGAAATATTTAAAGTATTAATATAAATAAACGGATAATATAAACTGAATATTAGACTACTAAAAAATGATAAATATTTTTTATTAGATAAGATAATTTGATTTATTTTGTAATAAATACACACACTTATTCCTGCCAAAAAAATATTCATCATTACAACAAAAATTAGCCTATATTCAAGCAAATTAAAAACTCTTAAAAGGAAATAATAAAAACTTATAAATAAATAATAAGAACCCCATGCTGTTGGATTATCAACTTTACCACCACTTACTAAAATCAACGCTTTATTATCAAATTGAAAAGGTAAAAATTTATTAAAAATTACTGGATCATAATTAAAGTAAACATATATTACTCTTAACAAAATAGTAAATATAAATACTATTATTAATAGTAATAAATTAGAATTTTTTAGAATTTTATTAATCATTGAAATAAATTATTGATAATTAAATTTTATAATATTGATATGAAAAAAATTATCGTAAATGATTTAATGCAAAAAGGATATGAATACTTTATAACAGAAAAAATTGGAGAAAATTTTGATCCAGAATTTAAACCAGAACTTACTCCAAAAGAAATGTTAGAACTTGGAATATTTGGTGGAAAATATTTAACAGATTGTAAAGATGAATTTCCAAAAAATTGGTTTACCAAAGCAAAGCTAAACCATGAAAAACATGACCCAAATTTAAATTTTTTTAAAGTTAATGCTAGTCAACCGCTTTCTATATGGAGAAAAAAAGGATGGATATATAAAGAAGATCCTCGAGGATGGTTTCAATGGTATTGTAGATACTATCTTGGAAGAAGACTTTATGATGTTGATTTGCACCAAATAAAAAGATGGAAAAATATGAAAAGACATATTGTCCAAGTTAGAAAAAATTGCAAAACTAAAGATTTAAATTGTAGAAGAATCCAAAGACAAGCATTGCTTCATTGGGCATATGACTCAAGAAAAATTTAGCCAATATATTTAAATCGAGGCAGTGTTTTATTATTAAATTCCACATTTTCTAAAAACATAGAAACTGGCCTAACCCATAATGCATTAACTCCAAAATTTTTGCTTTTATATAGAGCTTTGTAAATAACTAAATCTTCCAAAGTTTCACTATGCTTTGCAACTCCAATAACTTCATACATCTTTCCTTTAAAGTGTTGGTATTTACCTATTTTTATTTTTTCCATTAATTTAATAAAACAATTGATAGGTTTAAAATTGACGCAAAAGAAACCCATGCTAAATATGGATAAAGTAAATATCCAGCAGTTTTAGATAATTTAGAAAATTCTTTTATTGTTTTAAAAATAAAAAACCATAAAATAGCTATTAACAAAAAAGCATACAATGGTGAATGAAATCCAAAAAAAGCAACACTCCACAAAACATTACAAATCAATTGCAAAAAAAAGTATTTAATTGCATTTTTCTTATTCTTTAACTTTAAATTTGAAATAACATATAAAGATATCCCCATCATTAAATATAATAAAGTCCATACTGGTCCAAAAATCCAATTAGGTGGATTAAAAAAAGGTTTATTTAAACTTGAATACCATCCACCAATTGATGGAGTTGTAAAATAAGAACCAATACCTGCTGCTATAAAACAAATCAATATTGATAAAAACAGTTTTAAAAAATTTAGATTTTTCATATATATTGATTATATATAAATCTGCAAAAAAATAAGTGGCTTCAAATATAATTTGAAAACCACTTAAAAAAAACTAAATTTATTTTAGTTCTTTATTTACTCCTTCTTTAAGCGCTGGATTTAATTGAACATTCTGAGCAGTTAAACTTCCATCAGAATTTTCAGTTCCAAAAGCAGCAATTTTTTCACCGATTTTTAAATCAGCCACAGTTGCAGTTGCTGTTTTATTTATCGATGATTTACTATCAAGTAAAATTATTTTAGAAGTATCATTTTGCAATTTTACAGTAATAGATTTATCATCAACTGCTATTATTTCCCCATTTACCGGTCTAAGTCCTGACGCATTATTAGCGCCACCCGATCTTTGACCTAATCGTTGTGAATTTGTTCTTCCTTGATTGTTTAGTTGATTTTCATTTTGATTTTTAAATCCTTGTTGGTTAGGTAAATTATCGATTTTTTTTCCTAATGGAAAATTTACACCAATAAAATATCCTAAAATTCCTGCAATTAAAACCATTGCTCCTATTTGATTTTTATTCATTTTTTTCACCTCCTTTATAAGATAATCTTAAATTATATTTCTTAAAATAAACTGAATATTATTCATACCTTAATGCTTCTATTGGTTGAAGAGATGAAGCTTTTTTTGCTGGATACCATCCGAAAATTATTCCTATTGCACCAGACACTCCAATAGCCAAAACAATTGAGACTGGAGAGATAGTAAATGGCAAAGATATAAATATAGATAATATGTATGAAATTATTATTCCAAAAATCATTCCAATAATTCCTCCAACGATAGTTAAAATAATTGCTTCAATTAAAAACTGAGTAATAATAGTTTTTCTTTTTGCACCTAATGCTTTCCTTAAACCAATTTCCCTTGTTCTTTCTGTAACAGTAACTAACATAATATTCATTATTCCTATTCCACCAACTAATAATGAAATAGCTGCAATCCCACCAAGTAAAGCAGTAAAAATACCTGTAACTTGTGAAACTGTACTTAACAAATCACTTTGGGACATTATTGAAAAATCAGCATCTGAAGGTGAATCTAATTTATGTCTTTTTAATAAAAAATAACCGATTTCATTTTGAGCATCTGTCATAACATCACTATTTTTTGCTTCAACTGAAATAGTAGTTAGATAATTTGCTCCAAACAAAACTTTTTGTGCAGTTGAAAATGGAGTAAAAATTATATCGTCTTGATTTTGCATTCCCGATCCTCCTTTGGAGACTGTTACTCCAATTACTTTTAATATTTGATCATTAATTCTTATACTCTGACCAATTGGATTTTCAATATCTGGAAAAAGATTTGTTGCTGTAGTTGGACCAATAACAGCTACTCTTGACATTGAAGATACATCTTGTTGAGTAATAAAATTACCACTACTCATACTAATTTTTTTAATCTCTGAATATTGAGGATATACTCCAATTACACTAGTGTTTGAATTATTACGCCCAGCAGTGACTTGGCTTCTTTTTGAAAATTCTGGAGACACATCTTTTATATATTGAAGCTCTTTTGAATCTTTTATAGCTAATGCATCTTCTAAAGTTAATGTTGTTGATGATCCCATTGCACTCCTTACACCTGATGAATTTTGTGATCCAGGCATTACTGTTAATAAATTTGAGCCTAAAGATTGAATTTGATTTTCAACACTTTTTTGACTTGATTGCCCAAGAGAAATAAGAGCAATAACAGAACCAATACCAATCACTATTCCTAAAATAGCAAGAGTTGTTCGCATTTTGTTTATTTTTAAAGTTCCTATTGCTTCAAAAATTTGTTCTTTAATATTCATATTTATTTTGTCTTTTGTATTTTTCCATCTCTTATAAAAATTGTTCGTTTTGCATATCTTGCAACATCAGGTTCATGAGTGATCATGACAATAGTATGACCTTCCTTATTAAGTTTTGTAAAAATTGCCATAATTTCATCGGCTTGATTACTTGCAATGTTTCCAGTTGGCTCATCAGCAAGTAAGATACTTGGATTCATAGACAGTGCACGTGCTATTGCAACTCTCTGTTGTTGACCTCCAGATAACTGATTAGTTAAATGCTCCATTCTGTCAGCAAGACCTACTAATTTTAAATATTTTTCAGCTACTTTTTTTCGCTCTTCTTTATCAACTCCAGCATACGCCATCGGCAACATAACATTTTTTAAAGAGCTTGTTCTTGGAAGAAGGTTATATGCTTGAAAAACAAAACCAATTTTTTTATTTCTAATATCGGCTAACTCATCTTCGGTTAAATTTGATATATCTTTTCCATCTAAAAAATATTTACCTGAAGTTGGCTTATCAAGCGCCCCTAAAATATGCATTAATGTTGACTTTCCGCTTCCTGAAGGACCCATAATGGCTACAAATTCACCTTTTTTTATTTCAAAAGAAATATTATCTAAAGCAATAGTCTCAATAACATCGGTTTTGTAGATTTTCGAAATCTTTTCTAGTTTAATCATAAGATTTTTTAATCTCTAGGCCTGGTTACGTTACCAGTGCTCCTATTTCCTCCCATAATACTAAACGGAGAAGTTGTTGTTGTAGATTTTGTAGTTGATGCTTGAGTTATGCTAGTAACCACTTCTACTCCTTCAGTAATCCCAGATATAATTTCGGTTTCTGAGTCAGAAGATATTCCAGTTTCTACTGCAACATTTTCAACTTTTCCTTTTTTCATAACTCTTGCATATTTTTGTTCATTTTGAGTAATAATGGAACTTGATGGAACAACTAAAACATCATTTTTTGTTTGGGTAATTATATTTGCAGAAGCATTCATATTTGGAAATAAGCTTTGAGAATTTAAATCAAGTTGAATAACAACTGGATAATTTACAACTCCTGAAGTTTTTGCCCCTACAGTATCAATACTGATAACTTTTCCTGTAAAAGTATCATTTGGCATTGCATCAACACTAATTGTTGCTTTATCGCCAATTTTAACTTTTAAAATATCTATTTCTGTTAAATTAACTGAGACAATTGGAAGTGCATCTGTTTTTATACTTGCAATCTTATTATTGCTTTGATTTGATGAATTTGTTGAAGCATTAGATGCAATAATTGATCCAACTTGAATCGAAAGCCCTGAAACTTTTCCAGAAATAGGCGCAATAATAGTTGGAGCTGCTTGTTGATATGAATACCAAGCTGAGCTCAAAGCAGTTGTTGCTTGCGCTACAACATTTTGTTGGTTTTTATATTTAGCCTCACTAGCAAGCCAATTATCTTCAATAATTTTATATTCAGGTAAAGTTCTATTTTCATTGTTTGGAGATCCATCTGATGTTTCATAAGTTGAATTCATTGAAGTTTCTCTATGTTTCTTCCAGTCAGCAAACATCGTAGCTTGAGTTGTATAAAGATTTGCTTTTGCGGATTCAAGAGAATTTTGTGCATTTTGATAACTACTCCAAGCTTGTGCATAATTTTGTTTTCCTTCAAGATCAAGTTCTATATCTGCAATTTTATCCCCAGTTTTAACCGTATCACCATCTTTAACATAAATTTTTTTGACAACACCTGAAGACTTTGTATTAACTGGTGCATTATTTGAAGTTGCAATTGTTCCAGAACCAGAAATAGCAACTATAATATTTCCTTTTTTAGCTTTTTCAGTTGTATATTTAACACTATTTGAAGAACTGCTAAAAAAATATTGATATCCAAACCAACCTATTCCCAACATTATTAATACTAAAAATATTTTTTGAACATTCTTAAGATTTAAATAAAAAGTTTTTATTTTTTTCATTGAATTATTTTAAAAAAAATTTCTGAAAACTAACTGAAAATAATAATTATTGTAAAAATCTAATAACAAAATCTGTTCCTTTTCCTAAAACACTGTTTATTGATAATAGTACATTATTTCTTTTAGCAATTTTTGAAGCAATTGGCAAACCAAGACCATAGCCACCTTTAACTCTTGCACTATCTGCTCTATAAAAACGATTAAAAATATTAGGCAAATCTTTTTTAGCAATTCCAATTCCATGATCAATAATATGCAAATCAAAATAATCTTCATCATTTTTATACTTAATTTCAATTGAAGAATTTTCTTTACTATATTTGATAGCATTATCAAGAATTATTATTATTAAATTTATTAATTCATTTTTATCTACTAATACCTCTTTTGAAGTTTTTTGAGAGTTTACTTTAATTTTTTTTTGATAAATCAAAGGCATAATTTTTTCAATAGCTATATTAATAATTTCATTTAAAGAATTTTTTTTAAGTACATTTTTTTTAGAATTATTCTGATATTGAGAAAGATGTAATAAATCATCTGATAACAGACTAAGCCTATCAACTTCCGATATACTATTTAAAACCAATTTTTTTGCATCAGTTATATTAGATTTTTTATCTCTTAAAAAAACTTCCATAGCAATTTTTAATGAAGTTAAAGGAGTTCTGAATTCATGAGAAGCATCACTTATAAAACGATTTTGCTCATCTATCATTTTTTTAATTGGAGATAAGGTTAATCCAGCAAGTAAATAACCTAATATTCCAGACATAACAAAAATAATACTATTGATAATAAACAAAATAAATAAAATTCTTTCTTTAGTTTCCTTAACTAAATCTGGATCAGATAATAATATAAATGGAGGAGGTTTTGGATTATTGCTATTTGGAATAAATACATCATGTTTAATTCTATTTTCAATCCTGAATCTTTGCATTTGAGCAAATCTGTCAACTTCTGAAGCCAATCCTTTATAAATAAAAAAGCTAAAAGAAAAACTAACTAACATTATTATTAATAAATACCAAGCAGTAAGTTGAAATCTAGTTTTTTTAAACATAATTAATCTTCTATTTTATAACCAAATCCTCTAATTGTTTTAATTAAATTTTTATTTTTCAAAAAAGGTACATCAATTTTTTTTCTTAGATTTCTAACATAAACCTCAATTGTGTTTGGCAAAATATCTGAATCATAATTCCAAACATAATTGATAATTTCATCTTTTTTTAAGATTCTATTTTTATTTTTAATTAAAAATTCTAGTAAGGAAAATTCTTTGCTGGACAATTTAATAAATTTTCCATTTCTTTTTACTTCGTAAGTTTTTAAATTCATTTCTAAATCTGCAACAGTTAATTTTTCTTCAATTAAATTATCAGGTCTTCTCGTTAATGCTTTAATTCTTGCCAATAATTCTTCAAAAGAAAATGGTTTACTTAAATAATCATCAGCTCCTGCATTTAATCCTTCAACCTTTTCTTTTGTTTGAGATCTTGCTGTAAGCATTAATATTTTTGTATAAATATTATTTTTTCGAAGTTCTTTGCAAATTGACAATCCATCCATAACTGGAAGCATAAGATCTAAAATTATTAGATCGTATTTTTCAACCATAGCTAAATCAAATCCTTTTTCTCCATCATGCACAACATCAACTATAAAATGTTCTTGCTCAAGACCTTTTTTAATAGATGTTGCAATTAAATATTCATCTTCAACAATAAGAATTCTCATAGGTTAATTATACTTATACAGCTGAATTTAAACTGAATTAATTAAATATTATGACCTCCAAATTCTCCTCTTAACGCAGACAAAATTTTTCCTGCAAATGTCTTTTTATGTTTAGATTTATTTCTGAATTTAACAGATTTTTCAATAATATCTACACTTGCACCAAGTTTTTTTCCAACCTTTACAGTCCATTTGCCTTCCCCTGTTTGATCTACTACCGAACTGACACCATTTAAATCATTTGAATATTTTGCAAATGATTTTTCTAAAAATCCTAATAAATCAGATTTGATTAAGCTTTTTTTATTAAAAAATGTTGCTATTTTTTTCAAATCAAAATTATAATCAGAATTTTTAATAACTGAAAATCCTTCTGCTATTGACTGCATCATTCCATATTCAACTCCATTATGAATCATTTTTAAAAAATGTGCAGAACCACTGTCGCCTGAATAATAATAATTACCTCCAGATATATCAGAAAATAACTCTTTATATTTTAAAAATATTTTTTTATCTCCACCAATTAAAATTGGTGCGCCTTTTAATATCTCTTTTGGACCACAACAAAAACCAATATCAAAATATGAAACTCCATATTGTTTAAATTTTTCAACTCTTTTTAGAGTGTCTATATAAAAAGAATTTCCACCATCAATTATTAAATCTCCTTTTTGAAGTTGTTTTAAAAAAGAACTATTAAATAAAATTTCATCAATATTTTTTCCAGCAGTTATTAATAAAAATATAATTCTTGGAGCTGAATGTTTTACTAATAAATCATTAATAGAAGTTGCTTTTATTATTCCATGTTTTTTTAAGGAATTAATTTTTTCTTCATTGCGATTATATCCAATAATATTCCAGCCCTTAGATTTTAATCTAAAAAATAAATTTGTTCCCATTTTACCCAACCCAATAAGTCCTATTTCTTTTTTTTGAATATTCATTTTAAGTATTATATAAAAAATTATCTTTTCATCATTGGACACTCCTCTTTTTGTTTTTCAATAATTATTCCTTGTTTTTTTAAATCAATCATCTTTTTTTGCCTTTCCATACAATTGCATTGTTTTTGATAAAAACGCCTAGCAGGTGGATGTTTATAAAAACCATAAGCAAAAATCAAAACTAAAAAAACTAAAACTGAAATTATTATTAGAAAAGGCTTTTTATATGAAAAATCATATTGACGCAAAAATAGAAGTAAAATCAAAAATAAAAATAGAAATAAAAAAATCCAGAATACTGGAGCTAAAGAAAATAGTATTTTAAAATTTAAAATAAAATCATTGGTTAATATTTCTGTATTAAAAATAAACCAATAATAAATAAACCCAAAAACAAAACTTAAAGAAATTATTGATAAAAAAAATAATCCTCCTAATCCAATTTTTTCTAAAAAAATTTGAAATTTAGGTTTTATTTTTAGTTTTCCGGAATTAATATCTTTTAAAAAATTATTTTCTTTATTTTTTTTCATAAAAATTATTTTTAATTTTTAATTTTGCTCTATGTATTAAAGTTCCAACTGATTTAATTGGTATTCTTAAAATATCAGAAATTTCTTCATAACTTTTTTCTTCAAAATAAAATAAATATAAAGGTTCTCTATATTTTAAGTCTAATTTATCTATTAATGTTTTAAGCTTTTCTATTTTTCTTACATCATCAATTCTTTCGTCATTTTCATCAAAACTTCCAAAATTATAAAAAAAATTAAGTGAAATAAATTTTTTTATAAAACTAGAATTTACAAAATTTAAAGCTTCATTATGAGTGATGCGATATATCCAAGAAGAAAATTTTAAATCATTATTAAAATAATATAGATTTTTATAAGTTTTTATAAATACATTTTGCAATACATCATCAACTACATCTTTTTTATTAGTTATTCTAATAACATATCTTGATAGTTTATCTTCATATCTTTTTACAATAAAATGAAATAATTCCTTTTCGCCATTAAGAATTTTTTTTACTATTTCTTCATCAGATAAATTACTATTTATTTTCATTTTCATTATTATAACTTTTGCCGCGGACAAAAGTTATTTATTAATTAACTTGAGGTTGGGTTGTTTCATTCTTGGCACCACATGAACAATTATCTTTTTGACAAGAACTATTACACGAACCGGCTTTATTTGCTCCACATCCACAACCTTTTTCTCCTCCTTTATGATTTTGGCAACCTAAATTTCTTTCTGTTTTAAATTCACCTTTTAAATTTTGTTTAGCGTTTTCCCCAAATCTCATCATATTTCTTGGAGATTGAAAAATAGAAAAAAAAGCTATGGCAGCAACAACTAAAACTGTTGATCCGCCTATTAATATGCCTTTTGTTATTGGACTCATTTATTAACACCTCCTTTCATTACTAGATTAAATGAATTTTTAATCCAAATCATATGTAGTAGCAAATGTACTACCATCAAAAATCCAAATATCAAACTAAAAACTAAATGAATATTATTCCAATCACTTCTTGTTAAAAATAAAAAATGTTCTCCTCTTGGAATAAAAAGCCATAGAAATATTCCACTAAAAAAAGAAATTATTAAAGTAATAAGACTAAAATAATTAACAATTAAATTTTTAAAAATATTATTTTTCATAAAAATATTTAAAACTTATATTATTAATACAACTAACTATTGAAAATATTTCATTTATAAAAAATAATTTGTTAAAATTAACTCGATTAATAATTTAATAAATAAACCTATGTTACAAACTCAACAAAACCTACTTAAAGCATTTGCAGGAGAAAGCCAAGCAAGAAATAAATACACAATATTTGCAAAAATGGCAAGAAAAGAAAACCAAGAAATGATTGCCAGAATTTTTGAAGAAACTGCTGATAATGAAAGAGCTCATGCTGAGGAACTATTTGAGCAAATTTCTGACATTACAACAACAAATGAAGATCTAAAAATAGCACCATTTAGTAAAAACACAATTGAAAATTTAAAAATGGCAGCTGACGGTGAAAAATATGAATGGACAACTATGTATCCTGATTTTGAAAAAATTGCTATTGAAGAAAAACAAGATGAAGCCGCAAGACTATTTGGTCATTTAAAATTAGTTGAAGAAAAACATGAAGAAAGATATATTATCATTGCAAAAAAACTTGAAAATAAAAGTTTATTTGATTCAGAAGTTGAGCTTGAATGGAAGTGTGTAAACTGTGGATACATTCATAAAGGAAAACAACCACCTAAAGTTTGTCCAGTTTGTACAAAACCATTTACTTGGTATTTTCCACTTGGTTTAATTAGATAATTTTTTTAAGAAGTTAAATAATAAACATATTTTCTTTTTGCAAAGAATTTATGTAACCAACTCATATTTTTTAAAACCTCAACTTCTTGTTGTGATTTTTGCTGAAGTGTTTTATCAAATTCAATAATTTCTGGATCAACTTTTAAGGCCGTTTCATTTAGTCCCAATAATCTAACCCCTTTTAGAGATTTAACCCTAGATAATGCTACATACCCCATTCCATGAACAAAAGATTTTGATAAATCAATCTCTGCAATAGATAGTGTCATACCTTGACTTTTATGAACTGTAATTGCCCAGGCAAGTCTTAATGGATATTGGATTATTTCTGCAATAATTTTGTTATCTTCCATAATACTCCAACTAGTTTTTTCAACAATTATTTTTTTCTTTTCATAAGTCTCTATTATTGGATTGTTATTTTTATCAAAATTAATAACTCGACCAATTGTTCCATTAAAAAATCCATGTTTATAATTATTTCTAACAAACATTACTTGTGCTCCTTTTTTTAGAACTAAATTTTCAGGAGCTAAACATCCACGTTTTAGAGCATTAATCAAATTTTCATGTCCTAAGGAAACCATTTCATAAAAATGCGATTCGTTTTTAATCTGATCAAGTTGATTTTTATTAATCATATCCACATCAATATTATGTGTATAAAGCTTTGTTGGAATTATTGACCCATTAAATTCTTGATTTGAAGTTTTGTATAAAATATTTTTTATATTTTGATCAACCTTGTTATTTCTAATAGCTGATAATACGTCATTAAAAATTGGATCTGTTTGTCTGTATTGACTTTCAAGATATAGGATATGAGGATTCATTTTTTTCCAAATTTCGGATTTAAAAATATAATCATAATTAAATCTTTTTTCTGATACTGGTGGCAACTGAAAAAAATCACCACATAAAATAATTTGAATTCCACCAAATGGAAGATTATTTCCTTTAATTTTTTTACAAATCTTATCAATTACATCAAGACGTTTTCCGTGAAGCATTGATACTTCATCAATAATAAGTACTTTAGTTTTTTTTATTCTTTTTTGAAGATGATGATTTTGACAAATATTTATAATATCAGCTTGATCAACATCATCTCTCATCCCCATGCCTGACCAAGAATCTATAGTAACCCCACCAAGATGAGTTGCAGCAATTCCAGTTGACGCAGTTATTGCAACTTCAGTTTTATATTTTTTTAAAAAAGAAATAAATTTATTAAGTAAATATGTTTTTCCAGATCCTGCCTCCCCTGTTAAATAAACGTTATATCCTAATTTCAAAATATTTAGAGCTTCTTTTTGCAACATGTTTTTTATTTTACTTATTAAAAATCTTTATCTTTTTAAAATCTTCTGGTTTAAGTTTTCTTGCATTATCTATAATAGTTACTTTTACAGGAGACACTCCACAAAACTCAAGAACTGCAGTTTTTAAACTTCTAACTCCAGAGGCAAAATAATAAAAATTATAAAACCAAGATGGAGAATTCATTGTAGTAATTAAATGAGCAGATTTTCCCTTAAGTAATTTTTCTTGAAAAATTGAACCTTTATGAAATTTATATGCAAATCCTGGTAAAAAAACTCTATCAACAAATCCTTTTAAAAGTGCTGGATAAGTTCCCCACCAAGTTGGAAAAACAAAAACTAAATGATTTGCCCACAAAATATCTTTTTGAATTTTTTGTAAATCTTTTTCAAGAAGTTGCTCCTCACTATATCCTTCATATAGATTTAAATCAAATTTAAGATCTTTTAATTTGATTAATTTAACTGTATTTTTTTCATTTAATAGTTTTTGATAATATTCATTTGCAATCGATTCGCATAAGCTTTTTTTAGCAGGATGTGCCAGAATAATTAATATATTTTTTTTCATACAAAATTAATTTTTTGTAAATAAAGAACACCAACATTCTCCTTTTTCTTTCCAGGTTTTTTGAGATTTAAAATTACATGGACAAATTAATTTTGAATCAATCACTTCATCTCCTGAATTTAATCTACAAGGACAATATTTAAAACCATAATTTTTTTCATTATTCATGACTCCGTTTGCTAAAAGATCAACTATATTAGAATTTTTATTAATTTTAATAAAATTTCTTTTAGCAAAATCTTTCCACCTTTCAATTACTATTTTTATTTTTTTGTTATCCATGATTTTAATTCTAAATAAGACATCTCTCCACAAATGGCTCGATTATTTTCTTTTTCTAAAAATGTTGGAACGCTTAAATCACCACCGCACATTTCTCTAATAATTTTTGAATTATTACGCATCTCTTGAGCATTTTCTTTATTGTGCCATACTTCAAGTTTTTCAAAAACAAATCCCTCTTTAATTAATCTATCAACAATAGGATGCATAGCAGCACAGTGAGGACATTCTCTTCCATGAAACATAATTATTTTTTTCATAATATTGAAATTAACTTTTTAAACTCTTGTAAATCTATCTCAACATAAGCATCTTTAACAAAACAGGTTGGACAAATATCTAGTGGTAACTCACCCAGTTGCAAATCATTACACACAATACACCTCCATAGTTTTTTATTATTTAAAGTCTCTAAATATTTATTTAACTCTTGCGAAGTACTCTCTTCATATCCATCTGGAGAATTGATTCCAAAATGAAAATCATTTTGTTTATTTTTATAAATCTTTTTTTTCATTAACTCATTCTAACAAATATAAATAAAGTAGAAAAATAATTATACTTTTAGATACATTTCTAAATGGTCAACGTATTTATCTTTGTGTTTTATTCCCTCAGGTAAATTTCCATATTGAATAAAACCTAGTTTTTTATAAAGAGATTGAGCAATTGGATTATTAGCAAAAACTCCAAGAATAATTATTTTTAAACCTGTTAGGTTTTTTTTAGCTTCTTCAATAATTATTTCCATAATTTTTTTCCCAATACCTTCTCCACGATATTCTTTAGCAATAGTTATTCCAAAAACACCAACATGATCTTCCACTCTTGGCTTCAAATCTATGCCACTAACTCCAATAATATTATTTTCATGAGTAACCAAAAGCATTACTGATTTTTTATTGTCAATATTTTTTATCTGATTTATCACAAAATTCTCTTCATCTTTATAGTTTAGTTTTTGACCTTGATAGGTGATGTAGGTCTGTTCATCAGAAAGAGTATTTATATAATCAGCCATATTTTTATAATCTTCTTTTTTTATATATCTGATGACGATTTCTTTTCCTGTTTTGGTTTTACCAATGTAAACAATTTTTCCTTCCATATATTTGATTAATTAAATATACCAAAATATAAAAATAGCTTACTTATCTTTTTCTATTATTTGCATATTTACAAAACCTAAGTTAAGGACATCGGAGATTTTTTTATCAAAAATCGGGATTTCTTTTATAGAATTAATTGAATTTTTTAGTTTTATATCACGTTTTTGAGAAAATTCTTTTAATTTTTCTAAAGTAATTGGATAACTTATTTCCCCTCTTTCAATAGGAAGTCCAAAGTATGCATAATATCCTTCGTTGTTTGGTAAAGAATCAAATGAAGTTGGCATTCTGCTTCCGTCAGGAAAAATTTTGAAAATAATTCCATTTTCTGTTGCTCCTATTAAGCAACCGCTTCTTTCACATCCTCCACAAAAGAAATCAAAATTTTCTTGAGATAAATTAATATTAAAAATTCTTTTTCCTTTTTTTGATTCCATATCAATTCTTTGAATAATTGATGGATTTGTTTTTCTTTCTGTTTCTGCAAACATTAAAGACCTCTCTTTTATCATTAACGGCATTATATTACCAGGACAATCCTTTGTCAATAAAACTTTTTAATACTTTATCATTCTTAAGCTCAACTCCTTCATTTTTTAATTTTTCTTTTTGAACATCATGTCCTCCGAATGCATAATTATTGGACAATTTTCCTGATGAAAATATTACTCTATGACATGGAATTGTTTTTGGATCTTTATTTTCATGTAAATATTTTCCAACAATTCTTGGAGTTTTTAGTCCTAGTGTTTTAGCAATAATTCCATAAGTTGAAACTTTTCCTTTTGGAATTTTTTTAACTAACTCATAAACTTTTTGCTGATTAATAATATTCATTATTTTTATATTATAAACGTTATAACCAGCTATTTAATCAAAAAATTTGGTAAAATAGATTTCTACAAATTGATATTTGCCCGGTCGTCTAATGGTAGGACAGCAGACTTTGGATCTGCTTATCGGGGTTCGAATCCCTGCTGGGCAGC
>CAZWRH010000021.1:0-15529 GCA_964636045.1 uncultured Gammaproteobacteria bacterium
GACTAGAGGGGCTCTACTGGGGTTCCGCGATTTCGTTTCACCCAAACCGACACGCTCTCCATCCATTCACACGCCTCTCTGGATGGTGCCTGTTTCTCCTCTCTCATCGCGGGCCCTTCTCCGCGGACTCCATCACCCTGAGAGCGAATACAGACTGCGCGTCGTTTCAGTTTTGTGCCCATGGTTCACACCTGCCTCCTTGCGCTTTGCCTTGGGGGACACGGACCGGCACCGACTTCCTCGGCTGCCGCCGTTTCCCCCGGCATCCCCCTTCCCCTCATAGGGGAGGGCATCGGTCCCGGCGCTGCGGGACCTGCTGCCCACTCATCCGGCGGCCACCGTCCCGGCTGTCCGCCGAACCCCCACCCCTTGGGCCGGGGGGCCCGACGGTTTCCGCCTTCCCTTCGGGAATGGCGACTCTTTCCTCTTGCCGTACCGGCCGCCCTGACTTGCCCGCGCGGACGCGGGCTTCGGACATTTTGCGGGCGGGCGGCCGACGGCGCTTTTGGGTGGGGGACCAACCCATACTCTCCCTCTCTCGTCGATACCGTTATGGGGTTCTCATCCGATTTTTCTGAATTGTCGATCTGTTTGATTTTTTATCTCTCGGTGTATTGTCTGTCGCGAGACAAAATGATTTTGGCATAAGCTTTTATTTTTCGTGCTGTTCGTTACTTACTAATTACTTCTTACTCTTCGAAGAGAAAAGATCGATAAGAGAGAAGAGTAAGTACTTACTACTTACCTTTCTTTCTTGCTTCTTCTTTCTTTACTCGCTCGATTCTCCCTTGCCACGCAATCTCGCCTGATACTTTATGCGCCAGTTAAAGTAGCGATGATACGCTGGACAATGGACAAAACGACCATTTTTGCACTGCGACTCTTCGCCCTTACTGAACACCGGATGCCCGAGTTCTTCACCCTCTCTAACCTTGTTGCAATCCCAATCCGGCTTCCTGGAAAGCGGACAATCCATGGTATCTAACCCGCTGTCAGCTATCGCTTGTGCAGCGGGACTGATCTCCTTGGGCTTTGGACCTTGATGGTATCCCATCCGATTGAGGGTAGTTTCTGCCAATGCCTCATTAACTTTTTCGGGTGGCACTGTCTTTGGGGTCGCTGCTCGGGTGGACTTCGCTTTGCGTGTTTCTTTCGTTGCCCACTGTTTTGCTTTCTTCGCGAGTTCGTTCATACTTTCTCACCCCCTTTCTTGGTCTGGGTATGAAGTTTGACCATGAGTAAACCAAGCCGAGCGAGCTTTTCCAAGTACAACTCGGCTTCATCGGCACTGATAGCCTTACCCGATCTTTTTTCGAAGATACGGCGGCATCGCTCAATGAGTTCAGGTGAAAACACAGCCTGCATAACTCTCGGTAATTACTACCTACGCAGACTAAATTAAAAAATCCTCGCGGGAATTCGTATGAGGATTCTTATGAGATTTCAGCTGGAGAGAGTCTACTTTTGCTTTATTTGAAGCTTTCTTTGAGCCTCAGCATTCCGGCCGAGAAAACACTTCCTGTTCTGTGATTTGAGACAATATTTACGCTTACTCGTTGGTGGTTTGTTCTGTAATGTAGTACAAGACTCACAGACAAATACAGAAATTCGGCGTGCTTTTATGTCGTGAAGGAGTTCGAAACAACAGAATGCCAAATACCCATAAATGCGATAGCCAATCATTGGTACCAAGTCGTCTATTCTTTCGGCACCCATCATCTGTTCCGGTGTTGCTTTCGGTATCCTTTGCTCGCGCACTCCACGTGACAGATACCCACGATAGGTCATGAGCCAAGGGGAGACATTCTCGAGTTCTTTATTCAACCAAGCTAACTCACTTTCTTCAGCATTTTTTTCAAGCAGTTGTTTCGCTCGTTCTTTGAAATCCAGTATTTTATCCCAGATGAATTCCTTGTTAATTTCTTGAATAGCGATGAATGGTTTCGGTGGAGTTTCTGGCACTTTGTTTGGAGGGAAGTGAATCTTCATGTACTTTATGAGGGATGATTTTACTCCCGCATCATTGTATCGCTTTACCAGATTTGCCCATTCCTTTGTAGTGGGAAAGATAGAAAAGTTAGGGTGATCCTCAAGAAAACCATCGAGCGACTTTCGTGTCTTGAGATTCAAAACATCTGTGTACACACGGTGTCCGACGAGTCTTTCAGATCCAAAGTTCACATTACCAAACGGATCGATGTAGTCTCGGCTTATCTGTTGAATATGCGGGATAATTTGTTTCCGACCACCGCCGAGGATGCCTTGCAAAGTGAAGTCAGGCTTCACGAACAGCTTTTGCATCGGCAGTTTAGTAAACTGAAAAGGAAGGCTGGTCTTTAATGCAGTCTCTAGGAGAGAGCGTGGGAAAAGACATAAGCTGCTATCTATATTCACCAACTGAACCCAAAACTGAAGGGGTCTTCCTTTGGCTCGTTTCTGGGGCATAAGTTGAGCTTTAAGTCGTTTTTTAGTAGTATTATATTACTATATGGAAACAGTCAAACGCTCGGCCATCGCGGACAATATCAAGCGACTTCGCGATGAACACGCTCTCTCGCAGCGTGCGCTCGCCGAGAAATCCGGCGTGGCTTACGATACTTTGATCAAGATTGAATCCGGGGCCAATACCAATCCGACGATTGAGACGATAGGCAGGATTGCCCGGGCTTTGGAAGTAGGGGTGGATGATTTGATTAGCTAATGGAGCTTTCGGCGAGTAGATCATCATTATGGATAATTATCCAACTCTTCAAACAAAGGCCCTAAGAAAGGCTTCGGATTTGGACGAATATAAACTTTACCGGGCTGCTTTGGAATGGAGCTTGGTTGATCCGATTGTCATTGAAAGCCGGGAAGACCTTAAGTCAAAAGATGAGTGGCGTGATCGAATCGAGCCTTATCGTCACCAAGTAACGAACCTCATTACATTTTGCCGTCGACTTCCTGTGTCGCTTCTAGCTGATGACGTCGGTCTTGGAAAAACGATTAGCGCAGGCCTCGTGATGAGTGAATTAATGTCGCGCGGCCGTATTTCAAAAACAATTATCGTTTGTCCGAAACTTCTTTTACAACAATGGCAAGAAGAATTGGAAACTAAATTTGGAATTCCATCTGTAATAGCCATCGGAAGAGAATTAGTCTCTGCAAAGCCACCGGATGATAGAGGGGCAGTTATCACCACTTATCACTCAGCACGTTTGTATCTAGACAAGGTAGCAGAGTCCGGATTCGAGATGCTGATTCTTGATGAGGCACATAAGCTTCGAAATCTTTACGGTGTTGACCCGGTGCCTCAAATAGCGAAGCGTTTCAGACAAGCTTTGGCAGATCGGCTGTTTAAGTATGTCTTAATGCTTACGGCAACTCCCATCCAGAATCGGTTGTGGGATATCTATTCACTAGTGGATTTACTGACAGTTGCTCGAGGACACCAGAATCCCTTTGGAAGTGAGGGAACATTTGCTCGTCGGTTTATTGCTGACAACCGAGCACAGGCACGAAAATTAGTACCTGAAAGACAAGAGGAGTTTCGCTCAATCGTTTATGGATATATGTCCCGTATTCGAAGGGACGATGCCAATCTTCAGTTTCCTAAACGAATTGTGCAACTACACAAAGTGACTCCAACTACTCAGGAACTTGAGCTTATTGCAGCCATTGCAGAACCCATACAATCCCTTAATCCTTTGACTCAAATACTTATTCTCCAAATGCTGGTGAGTAGTCCTCAGGCTTTATCAAAAACGCTCCTCGGTATGGCAGATCGGGGTACTGTACCGGTCTCATTTGCGAAAAGCGTGAAAGTGATAGTTGAGAAAATGCCTATGGCGGCAAAGTTACAAGGGCTACATAAACTTATTGATCAACTAAGAAAGGAGAAGCCAGAAAACTGGAGGGTGCTTATTTTTACAAGATATTTAGAAACACAGACTACTATTCAACTTTTCTTAGAAGAACAAGGCATACAGTGCGGATTAATTAATGGTGGCTCTGGTTCTCGAAATCAAGAAACTATAGCTAAGTTCAAAAAGAGGGTTCCAGAAATTCACGTCATCGTCTCAACTGAAGCTGGATCGGAAGGTGTAAACCTGCAAGCGGCCAATGTACTTGTGAACTATGATTTACCTTGGAATCCAATGATTGTAGAACAACGAATCGGGCGTATTCAGAGGCTCGCTTCAGAACATGCCAGTGTGTGTATTTTTAACATCATTCTCGATGGAACCTTTGAAGAGTACATAGTTGGCCGGCTCATGGAGAAACTACAAATGGCGTCTCATGCGATTGGAGATATTGAGGCCCTACTTGAAGCATCAGGATTAAATGAAAATGAGGATGAGCACTCAATAGGATTTGAAGAAAAAATTAGACAACTCGTTGTTTCTTCTCTTGCGGGGCAGAATATGAATGTCTCTACTCAGCTTGCTGAGCAAAGCATTGCTGAGGCAAAAAATATTCTTGAAACAGAAGAAAAAAATATCAACTCTCTTTTAGGCGGGATGGACAACATTGATAATGGTCCGCAGTGTCCAAGACTACCTCAGCCTCAAAGATCAATGGATATCGAGAGTTTTATAAAAGCTGTACTGGCCAATCGTAAGGACGTTTTTTCTGGCGATAATCTCTTTTCCTCTCTCAAGCCTGGTACACCAGCATTTGATAGACTTGTTCAAAGTCTGATTATTTCAGGAAAACATTTGGTTCATGATAAGGATAAAGATATTCAGGAAGGGGCTGATGAAGTATTGCGTAAGTGGACTAACAGTTTTGGAGCGACTTTGAAATTTTTTAACGTTGATAAGGTGTGGTGCTGTTTTGATGGGAAGGCCCTCATTCATGTCAGAGCCACTGTTGCCCATGATAGCTACGAACGGCTTGTCGAAGTAGAATGTCCCTCAAAGGATCATCGATGTATTAGGGAGGATGCCTCATCTCTCCAACAACTTAATAGCTTTATTCAAGATGCAAAAGTTACCGGGGTAATAGTTGAACATTTAGCGAACAAGGCTTTGCTCGATCCTGGTATTAGCGAATTTTGCAGATTCTACTCTGAGAGACTTGTATACGAACTAAAATCTGCGGGCAGTGATGATAGAAAACGAAAACGACTTGAGGATGAATTTACCCCTCAAGTTATTGGCACGCTGGTTGGTTTAGAGGGCGAAATGCATCGAACATTAGAAGTTCAAGTAACGTACAACGTCGATTCCGAATTCGACTATGAAAGTCATCTTACGGTCAACCCTTCACGGAGTGAAATTGGGAGCAAACCGGAAATGGAAATATGCGAGGTGACTGGAAAGAGTGTGCCACGAGAGTGTCTCAAGAAATGTGAAATCTCGGGGAAAAAAGCAATGCAGCATCTTCTCGTATCTTCGGATATAAGCGGTCGACTTGCACTTCCGGAAAATACAATTCTTTGTTCGCTCTCAAATAAGCGGGTCCTAGTCGATGAAGTAGAAAAGTCCGATTTGACAGGTCAGCTTGTTACCAAAAGCTTGCTCAAAACTTCGGCTTTAAGCGGTAAGCGGGCTGAACCAACATTTTTTACTAGGTGCGAATTTACCTCTGCGGAAATTCTGGAAAGCGAATCGGCAGTGAGTCAGTGTTCAGGAAAACGCTATCGTGTTGATGAACGGATACAATCTGCGGTTTCAGGCAAGACAGGACATAGGCAAGAATTTATAACTTGTTCAATAACTCAAAAATATTTACTGCCAACCGAGGCAGAGAAATGCGAAGTCACAAGTAAAATTGTTATGCCAGGAATTCTGGAAAGATGTCAGGTAAGTGGGATGAAAGTGCTGCCTTCTGAAATTGAAAAAAGTGCAGTCACGGGCAAAAAGGCACTAAAGAAGTTTTTTGTTGCTAGCAGTATTTCTGGGGCCTTTCTTTTGGAAGATGAAGGCTTGAGATCTGTTACCGGGAAATATTGCGTTCCTGCAGAATCCGAACTTTGCACATGGAGCGACCGCGTTTGCCATCCAGACGATTTGAGAAGTTGTAGACTGACCGGCATGCCCATCTACTTTAAGTACATGACGAAGGAAAATTCTATACTTGCGCCTCTCAAGGCATTACTCGATGGTATGAAGAGGAAATCTGATAGAGCTGAAGTTTGGCCAGCTATCAATAGCAGTCTTGCTGCAGCTTTAGAAAACAAGCATTCTAAAATAGAGACTTCGGAACTTTCTCCAAACAAAAAGTGTCTAGCGCTTTCTGTAGAGGTGAAGACTTTACTAGGGTTAAAAACGCGCTATGTGGGGCTTCTCTACTCTCTTCAGGAACAAACTATCATTGGACGAGTATCCAAGGGGAAACGTGATGGAATAGGGTGGAATGAGGAGTAACTATAAATGTCATGTACGTAACTGCCTCAAAACTATACGATTATCTACAGTGTCCACATAAAGTGTGGCGCGATGTGCACGGACCACAAGATGAGAAGGTTGATGAAGCAAATCCATTTGTACAAATGCTGTGGGAAAAAGGGGTGGCCCATGAAAAAGATATTGTAAGCAGGATTGGCGGCGAACTCCTTGATCTCTCGAGCGGTTCATTAGAAGATCGCTTTGAAAAAACAATACAGGCTTTCAAAGATGGGACGCCCTTAATTTATCAGGGTGTCTTAAAATTTGAGAACACATTAGGTATTCCTGATTTACTAAAACGAATGCCTGATGGAAAGTATATTCCAGTAGATATAAAATCTGGGATGGGTCTTGAGGATAACGGGGACGATGATACTGAGGAGGGTAAGCCAAAAAAGAATTATGCGGTGCAGCTTTGTCTGTATGTTCAGTTACTTCAAAAACTTGATATTCCAAACACTGGCACGGCGAAGATTATTGATATTCACGGTAACGAAATTGAATACAATCTAAATCAGGCAATGGGGAAGAGAACGCCAATGACATGGTGGGAATTTTTTGAACAGGTGAAGGGTAATGTTCATGTCTTGCTGGAAAATAAAGCGCAGAATAAACCTGCTATTAGTAGTAAATGTAAACTTTGCCCTTGGTACAAAAGTTGCAAGAAATGGAGCGGGGATAATGAGGATTTAGCAGAAATCTTTTATCTAGGAAGGAGTAAACGAGACACTATAAATGAAGATTTAGGAATTGATAAAATATCTGATTTTTGTAATATCGATTTGGAAGACATAGAGCATAAGAAACAGAAAGACAAGTCATTCTTAAAGGGTATGGGTACAGAAATGGTTAGTAAGCTAGTTAATCGGGCTAAAATATTGACCATCACAAAACAACCGGTTATTTACCAAGATGTTGTGTTTCCATCCGTGACCTATGAATTATTTTTTGACATAGAAGATGATCCGACGCGCGAGTTTGTATACATGCATGGTGTTTACGAACGAAAAGGTACCGAAGAAAGATATATCCACTTTACCGCAGAGAGCGACACGAGAGAGGCAGAAAAGGATGCGTGGAAACGATTTTGGGAATATATTCGTTCACTTCCAAAAGATAAGTTTGCTGTTTACTATTACTCTCATCACGAAAAGACAACCTACCGAAAGATGCAGAAGCAATATCCCGATATAGTTTCAACAGAAGAGGTTGCGTCATTTTTTGATAATACAAATACAATTGATCTATATCAGATTGTATTAAAGTATACTGACTGGCCTGTCGGGAGCTATTCTCTAAAAGAACTTGCTCAATATCTAGGTTTTAGATGGCGTGATGAAACACCTTCTGGGGCTTTATCAATACAATGGTTTAACGAGTTTTTGGAGACTCGTGACGAGAAGATTCTTCAAAGGATTTTGATTTATAACGAAGACGACTGTAAAGCAACTATGGTTCTCAAGGATGCGATTAGTAAACTGGATAAATCATGAAGCTATGGGCATATTTGACTTCTTAAAAAGGAAAACAAGGGAACTACCTGAAACAAAAGACGGGAGAAAGGCTGAGTGCCCATATTGTCATAAAATACTCGAAAAAATACCGGCTAAAAAAACAACTTGCCCATACTGCGGGGAGGTAATGTTTGTTCGGACGCGGCCACAAGGAAATATCCGGGTTGTTGTAACAAAAGCTGAGGCAGAGCAGATTGAGGAAGACTGGGCAGTTGTGTCTGGTACACATGACACTTATATCGCCGAGAAAGCCGCATTTGAAAAAGAGCGCGAGATCCTAAAGAAAAGATTTGGGAAAGAACCGGCAGAGAACGATATTAGATGGGGGCTTCTAAATAAGAGTTTGCTTGAACATGCCCGTCATGAGAATTGGGGTTTCTACAGAAACGCGAGATTTGGAATGGCTGAAATACTTCGACGCGAAATAAAACTTAATCAAGCTTTAAAAACTTATTTGGAGGTGTGTTATATAGATTTAAATGGACCAAACAATCGAGGTGGAATTATGGATTCTGGCGATAGAGAAATTCTAATTGAATTTCCGGCTTTTGATCCCACACAAGCAGCTTTTCTTGCCCCAGGGGTTATAGACCTTATAAGGCGTGTTAATAAAAAACTCATGCTAACAAAGGATGATTTAAAGAAAGAGTTCATACAAACTAATGCTCGGCCTTGGCAATCTCTCAAGCTTCCACTATCTCCTGAACAGTGTTGGTCCAAACTAGAAGTGGAACTTTAGCGGCTGTATAGTTTCAAGTAAATTGCTATGACAAACAATCTCAAAGCTTATCTAGAAAAAATAAAAAGCTTCTTTAAAAAAAGAATATTTTATTGTGTTGAATGTGAAAAAGAAAAGACTACTCGATACTGTACTTATTGCCAAAAAGAAACGGGTAATCTATTAAAAATCAACTTACACGAAACTGTAAGGGTGCAAGAGTCATTAGGTCTTGAAAAAAGACGATCAGATGTTAAAGATTATTTACAGAAGATGTTTCAGGGCCATCAAAACAGCAGAAATAAGGAGAAGTATCCGGAAGGAGTAGAAAGATACCAGAACATAGATCGTGAAAATAACTGGTACGATGAAACCGTCAAGGATAATAAAACAGGAAAAGTTTTCCGGGATGTTCATGAGCCTCTAAGTCAACATATTTCCAGTGCTCAGAAAAGAAAAGAGGCTCAATTTTTCAAAAAGAAATGAGATGGCAAAGAAACTTCGTTTTATTTCAGATCCAGCGCTTGCCAAACCACATGAGGCTGGGGCGGTTGTTGAGCTTATCCAGCCAGTACTCCATTTACAATTTGGGGCTATCCATTATCTTTCACCAAAGATGTACCCCTATCATTTTCATGAGGCCAATGTCGCTTTTGAAAAATTGGAAACATTTCAAGAAAAAATTCTTGAGTGTCCGATAGGTACGGATAATGGACGGATGATTACGGATTTTGATTTTATTGGTGATATTTATCGATATGGGTTCGATGCCATAGTACATACTCATCTCGCCTTCGATCATCTTGCGTTAGATATCCTGATGATTGCTTATCAAGATAATACTGAACAACGAAAAGTATGGAATCATAGCGAGATGCTCAGGCGAGTACACCATGTTATAAAAAAAATTCTCAATAGAGCGGATATACTTGGAACAAAAGAATACGCCGCCCTTGCCGAAATTGAACAGCGACGAAATGCTTTTAATCATCCAACATCCCGACGCACCTATAATGGTGATGCTGGAACTTGGGATGAAGTTCCTCTCGCCTGGATTATTTCAGGAAAATATAAAGATGTTTATCTCGGCGCAACAAAACTCTTTGAACAGCTTTATGAGTTATGGGATGCCGAGAAAGGAAAGTATGATCGACCGGGAACAATAACAGGACAGCGGGGGATACGGTCGTTAGATCCTGCAAAAAAACCAAAGCGAGCTTAATATCAAAAACTGTATGGCAAAAGTATTTGGGGTACCAAGTGTCTATCTGCGGGAGAGGAGTTTGCATCACCTCTACAAATCAATCCTGATGGCACTGGGTGGTTTCTCATTAGTCCTCGTCCTTTCGCAAGCGCAATCATTACTCTATTCCAATAAGACAATTGGTTTTTTGATTACCTATACCTTGATCACGGTCGTAGCAGTTTTGGCCTATAAATTCTACCGAGAAGACGACCAAGCTTCGGACAACTATTTCCGTGGACGAGAAGGGGAGCGGATCATCCTGAAGGAACTTCAAAAACTCCCGGCTGAATTTCGGGTCTTCTGTGATGTGAAAATCCAACCTCCGTACAATATCGATTTTGTCGTGGCGGGACCGACTGGAGTATTTATTATCGAAGTCAAAAGTCATGCCGGGAAAATAGACTATCAAAATAGCCGGATTTCTATCAATGGCCTTGTTCCACAAGAAAAAGACTTTCTCAAACAGGCCAAGGGCGAAGCGCGATCCGTGGCGGATTATCTGAAAAACAAAGCGGTCAACATCTCGTGGGTCCATTCTATCCTTGCATTCTCACACCCGAGCGCGACATTGCGTTTTGGACTGAAGCCTCTGGATGATGTTTTCGTCATCGGACGCGGATTTCTCCGAAAGCTCATTCAGGAACATCGCGAACCGCACTACTCCGAAGCGACACTCCTGGAATTAGAAAATATCTTAACCCCACTCGTACCAAGTGAAAAATAGGGAAATTTTTTGGATGGGATTATTGGGAAAACGGGGAGGGGTCGATTTGTTTTCAACCCTCTTCCAAAGAGATGAACAGCAAAGCTAATACAAAAACTCCCAAAAAGCTGACGAGGAATTCTAATCACTCTCGCTTACTTCTTGGATAGAAGCGTCGCGATAGCGCGTGAGAGCGCTTCCTGCTCGGAGTCAACGATCGTGGCCGAAGACGCGAGTCCTCGGACATTCTCGGCTGACCGCTTAGCGTTTGCCTTGGAGACATACGCTTCGCTCGCCGCGACCTTCTCGCCGTTTCCAGCAACCAGTCGCCAGCGATACGAGCCGGCAACGTCCTTGTAGATGACAAACTTAGCCATATACATGGTTCCTTTCTAGGTTCTTACTTATTACGAGGGAATCGACACTTCATCTACCCCCCTCTAGTAGCCCATTGACTGAGCGCCTAGGGAGGAGAGTGAAGGCGACTTAACCTAGCAAAAGAAGAGGGCCCGAAAGTATCCTCGCCAGCTTTCCAAAGAGCTTTTCAACACGAGTATAGGACACTTCAAAGTTGTTTTCCAGTGCCTAGCACAGAGATGCACCACCGGGACCAAAACGCCGCGCAGGACGCAAATTCTAGCGCGCCATGACCCTTTCCATTCGTTCCCGCAGATGATCCAACCGATTGCCATTTTCCATCCATTTTGCCAAAATACTAGGGCAATACCCATTCCTTCCCGCAACCCACACTCTCAGCTATCCTTCGCTAAAGCTACGGGATAGCGCGCATATGCATTATTGCTACATCTTGTTACATCTTGCTCAGTGACAAATCTCATGTCTTTTATTTCGGATCTGCAAATGATTTGAAGGAGAGGTTACTACTTCACAATTCAGGTAGAGTCAAATCTACTAAACCTCATCTACCCTGGAAGCTTGTTTGGTATGGAGCTTTCGAAACGGAAAAACAGGCTCGTGATTTTGAACAATACCTCAAGAAGGGATCAGGTAAATCATTTGCATACAAGCGACTTATTTCCGTAGCTTTAAAGAAGGATTTAACTTTAGGGAGGATACCGAGAGGTACTCCGAAGCATGCTGTTCCGAAGCCAATGGCGAAGGAAAGCGAAGCGTAGGATACCCTTCCTCCCCAGCTGAAAATTTCGCTCTCCGAGGCGGTTTTTGATTCACTTGTTTTCATGATATATTTGGCGTATAAGAAAAATTAAATTCTATGAAACTCAACAACCGGGTCGGAACAGTGACGGGAACAGTCATCCTCGTCATCATCGCCATCACGGTCGGAGTTTTTGTGTGGGTGTACGAGAGAGGGCAGAACGATATGATAACTGTTATAGTTGGATCAATACGGAAAAACTCACCAAAACAAGGCGCGATTCAACAAACTAATCAAAGCACTACGGTTGTAATTGATGAACCTATAGAAAAGTGGGAAGCATGTCGGAATGAGGTGGTCGGCTACGAAGTGAGGTATCCAAATGGTTGGAATACCTATAGCAGGATGGGAGCATTGGGTAATCCGGTATCTTGTGACACCCGAGATCCAGAGTTCGTTATTTCACCGGAGGACGGTTTACATATAAATAAAGTTTTCCTAGGAGTTGAGTATAGAGATACTTCTCCCAATTTAGGTTACGTTTATTCTGGGGCTAGTTCACTTGAAGAATATCTCACAAAACTGCCCTTCGGGTCCGGAGAGATTTTTAAGGAAACCTTAGTTCATGGAAAGCGCGCGATGTGGATCAAGAGCAACGGAAGTACTGCAGTATTGACCTATAATAACAACAAGGTGTTCATTATAAGCGAGAAAAATGTTTCTGATCAAACTTTTGACAGTTTTCTTTCCACGTTTAAATTTCTTAAATAGTCGTCTCTATTTGGTATAATTTGCGGGAGTTCAGGTTTTTAAGTTTCCACTAGCAAGCTACTCTAAGGTTGGGTTTTTGTCAAGACCAGCTTTGATTGATGATTTTAATGCCTCTCTATTTTCAAGAGATCTATCAGTCAGGTGAAGAATTGGTAGATGAGCTTTCCGAAAAACAAAGTTTACTAAGCCATCTCGCTTTTTTCTATCAGGCAACAAATGGGAGGGATCATCAACCTCAATTACTAGTATGGGCTCAAAGGATAGTTTATCGCAAACAAGGAAATCAATATGCTTTGATTTGATTCTGTTCCACCAATAAATCGCCCAATAGTACGGTTTGTACCATTCTGGAATGTGAACGATGTCGGCAATGCGAACTTTTGAAAAGATATGAAAATCGGCTTCTAAAATTTCAGCGAGGACGAAATAGAATTTCTTTTCTGACTTGGTCAATAAAGAATCGTTTTTGAGATATAGGATTTTATCGACAGGTTTTTTCTTCATTTTTGGTAACAAAAAAGGTCCCACGACAGCGGCAGCCCTTTCGGGATACCCAATAGCCTTTCGACTATTGACCTAAGCAATAAGTACTGGTCGTGAGACCATCTTTATTGCTTAGGGTTAAAGCCATGCCACGCTTGTATAAAGCGGGGTTTAGGCCTATATTTCAGTTGTTTAGGCCATTATAGAGGAATCACCATACAACATCAACTCCACTAGAAAATATGTTTTTGCGATTTAAAGAAATTAGAAATACTGGGCGATTTCGGTCGGCATCTCCAGCCGGTAGAAGTTTTGAACAAAAAACTATTATTTTTGGTAATAATGGAAACGGCAAGAGTACATTAACAGCTATATTTAGATCTCTTTCTTTAAACGATGCGGGATTAATAAATGAACGCAATACTTTTGGAGAAACTGGAAAACCAACAGTAAAGGTAGTCGTTGAAAAGAGTGGTACAAACAAGGATATAAAGTTTGATACTACTTGGAGTGAGGCCGTACCAGAAATAAGAGTATTCGATTCAAAGTTTATTTCAGAAAATATATTTGATGGAGAAAAACTTGAGGATATTCATAAATCAAAACTTCATAGAGTGATTGTAGGAGAAGTTGGGAAAAAACTAGCGGACACAATCGACCACATAGGTGATGAAATACGAAACAGGACGGTTGAGAAAAATCAAATAGTTCAGGAATACAGTAGAGTAAACACCTTAAGAGAGCTTCCATTTGAAGAGTTCTTGGCTCTTAAAGAGGATCCAAATATTGATAATAAAATAAAAAGCCTAGAAAGCGATGTTGAATTCGCTGGTCTCGCTGGAAAACCTGAACTTCCAAAGAACTATCAGTATGACTTTGCCTCCACTAAAAGGGCATTACAGGGTAGCTCAGAGACTGCGCATGCTGCTGCAAAGGAACGTATAGAAACCCATGTTAAGAAACACTGGAAAAATGGCTCTCATAGACGAGAATTTTTTGATGAGGGATTGCAACTTATTAATGACAGTGGTTGCTGTCCTTTCTGTAGCCAACCCCTTGACGCTGTTAAAGATTTGATTGGTGCTTACTCAACATTTTTTGATGAGGCATACAGGATATGGGAAAAAAGTTTACGCGAAGCTACAGCTAAATTTAGATCGTGGAATTTAAATGCTCAGATAACTTCCTTGGAGTCAACTATAAAAGATTGGAAAAAATACCTCCCGGATGAATGCGAGGAGATATCTACTTGGTTAGAAGCTAACAAGGAAAGTATTTTACAGAGTAAGAGTGATTTTGATCAACAATGTGAGAATAAACTAGCTAATCTGGAACATCATGAAGTTGATTTTCAAAGTCTGGATCAGCTACACAAGAAGATGGAAGCGCTAGCAATAATGGCAGATGATTTAAATGAAAAGATAGTTGCTTATAAAGCTAAGTTAGGCACAGGGGATATCAACAATCTTCAACTAAATCTCAAGGTTGCATTGAAAACGAAAGATCGGTATTCAAAAGAATACATTGATCTATGTGGTAGATACTTACAGCTTCAAAAAGAAGCTCTAGAATTGGGTGCCAAGCGAGATGCTGTAATTGAAGAGCTAACCGCTTACTCTGAAAAGACTTTTAGGACCCACCAGGATAAGATTAATGAAACATTGGTTGCTATCGGTGCTGACTTTTGCATAACTGACTTTAGCGAAAAAACAGATAGGAGAAAGCAGGGGGCGGTCTTTTGTGGGTTTGAGTTAGTATTTTTTGAGAGACATAGGGTACCGTTGAATCCCACCGCGCCAGCTGGACCGAGTTTCCATAACACTTTAAGCCAGGGTGACAAGAACTTATTAGCTTTTGCATTTTTCATCTCCTCCCTTTGGAATGATGCAAATTTAGAAGAAAAGATTGTTGTTATTGATGATCCAATTTCAAGTTTTGATAACGAAAGAAAAGAAGCAACTGTGTATATGCTATCTAGAATATCTTCTGAAAATGAACAGACGCCAAAGCAGATTATTATTTTAACTCATGAGCTTGATTTTCTAGATAAACTTACTAGAAATCCGTACTTTACTTCTGCTAAATATCTTAGAATTGTTAACAGTGGCGTATCGGAAAATGGATGCAAAGAGAGCGAGATTATGGACTGTGATCCAAAAAAAGACTTACTCAAAGATATAGTTCGAAAATATACCGAGGAACTTAAAGAGATTCTTGACGGGAATATTCCCGTCCCAAGTGATGCACATGCAAAATGTAGGATTATACTCGAGAACTTACTAATGACCAAGTACTATTTAGAACTAAAGGATTTACCAAGAGAGGCTAGCCTAGGGGCTTATGTTGAGGAGCTAAAAAGACTGAAGATATACGACAATTCGAAAGCGATGGAATTCGATAGTATCATCCACAAACTACATGAGCCCCATCATAACCCAAGTCCTGCAAGTTCTAATTCCGATGGTGATATTTCTTTTGTTATTCGAGAAACATTCAGATTGCGGGGGCTCATCTGAGTAAATAAATAGGTTCCAACTTCGTCCCATAGGGACAGCTAAAAGGCTAAGATGATATTACTCTATGGAAAGTTTCGAAAGTAAGAATAT
>CAZWRH010000022.1:0-5331 GCA_964636045.1 uncultured Gammaproteobacteria bacterium
ATCAAATTTTGGGATATTATAGAAAACATTCTGGGTCTCTATGGTACAAAACTACAAAAGACAAACATGAAAAATACTCCAAATATCCAATAATTATGATTTTAAGAAATATGTATTATTATTTCTTATTTAAAGACAATGTAATAAGTAATCTATTTCGTATGATTTTAAATACTTATTTTAAAATAAAATTTTTATTTTATAAAATAAAAATAAATGCTAACCAAAACTCAAAAATTATACTTAAAACTCTCATATTTTAATGGAATTGGTCCGGTGAGATTTCTACGTTTATTTAAAAAATATCATAGTATTGAAAAAATATTTAACCTCAACAAAAATCAACTTTATGAAATAGTTGGAGAAAAAATTGCTGAAAATTTCATTAATTTTAAAAATAATTTTTTATCCGATAGTATTGAGTCTAATATGTATAAAAAAAGTATACAACTTATAACTTTAGAAGACTTTAATTATCCAAGTCAACTTGTACAAATTTATGATCCTCCAATGTGTTTATATGCAATAGGAAACACTTCCCTTCTAAATAATCAAGAAAATATTCTTGCTGTTGTTGGAACTAGAAATCCAACACATTATGGTCAGATAATTACAAAAGAACTTGTATTAAAACTTGCAAGTTCTAACTTAATTACCGCATCAGGAATGGCTATTGGAATAGACACTATTGTACATAAAACTTCTATTGAGTCAAATAGTGCTACAATTGCGGTTTTAGGGTCAGGTATAGATATAATTTATCCACCTTCTAATAAGAGTCTTTATGAAAAAATAATTCAGAATAATGGCTTAATTATTAGCGAATATCCACCTCAAACAATTCCAAATAAAGGTAATTTTATTGGACGCAATAGAATAATTTCTGGACTCTCAAAAGGAGTAGTTATTATAGAAGGAAATGAAAAATCTGGGGCTTTAATTACTGCCAAATTTGGACTTGAGCAAAATAAAAATATTTATGCAATTCCAGGTCCTATTAATTCCGAATATTCAAAAGGACCAAATTATTTAATTAAAAATGGAGCTAAACCTGTTTTGAGCGCAGAGGACATTTTGGAAGATTTTCCAAATTCAAAACAAAATAGCAAAACTTCTAGCAATATAAATTTATCTAAAAATGAAGAAAAAATTGTAAATTTATTAAAAACAAAGCCACTTACTGAAGACGAAATTGCGATTAATATTAATGAATCGATTGAAAATACTTTAGAAACATTAAGTCTTATGGAAATAAATGAAATAGTTTATAAAAATATTGAGAGTAAGTATGAAAATATAATCAATCTTTAAATTTGACAATAAAATGGCTATGTAATAAATATTGCAAATTACTAAAAATTGTATATTATTAATTTTATGAGTAAAGGAAAAAGAGAATCTGGCCAAATCCTTCTTATTGTTGTTTTAGTTTCTTCAGTACTCTTAACTATTGGACTATCAATCTCTCAAATAAGTACAAATGAAACAAAAATTGCCAAACTAGAAGAAGAATCAAAAAAAGCTTTTAAAGCAGCTGAGGCAGGAATTGAACAATCAATTAAAGATGATGTCGTAGCAGGAAAACAAATTCAAATAACTGGCGGAACAACTGAAAACCTAAATGTTGGAGTAACTGTTAATGTAAGCAAGACAACTAACCTTTCAGCAAATAGCTTCCAAACTCCACTTATTAAAAAAGATGAACAATATACTTTTTACTTAAGCGATTATCCATCACTTTCAAATGAGTACAATGGTGATTCCCTAACTTTTTACTTTGAATCAAATAAGTCAACGAGTTGTAGTACTGACAGCACTTCAAAATCAGCTTTAGAATTTACTTTAATTTACGGATCAACTCCAACAGTAAAAAAATATGTAGCTGAACCATGTGGAACTTCAAGAGTCGGAGGCACTCCTAATCTTACTACAGTTGACTCAGAAGACGGAAACTTTAAACATAAAGTCACAATATCAGGACTTAGTTCCTTAACAAATAAAAAAATATTAATTGTCCGAACTGTTTTCTCTGATACAAAAATAAAAATAGTCGGAAGTGCTAATTTAAAAGACCAAGGAAAATACATCACCTCTGAAGCAACAACTAAAGATACTAATGTCACCAAAAAAGTACAATTATTTCAGTCATACCCTCAAATTCCTGCCGACTTTTTCGTCACCTCATTTTAAGATCAAACAGTGATATAATATTTCCATGCTTAAGGACAATATTAAGTTGCTTTTTGAAGAAAAAGAAATTTACGCAAATATCCTTACTCCAAAAAATAACAACTTTGGAGATTTTGCAATAAATATAAATCAACTTCAAAAAAAAGACATAAATATCCAAGATTTAAAGTTAAATATTTTTGAAAAAGTAGAAAAAAAAGATTCTTTTATTAATTTTTATATAAATGACTCCACACTCATTAATAATCTATCAAACCAAGATTTTAATTTTGAAAATAAAAATAAAACAATTTTAGTTGAATTTGGACAACCAAACACACACAAAACTCCTCATATTGGACATTTATTTTCCTATATTTTTGGCGAAAGTATTTCACGAATTTTAGAAATTAATGGATATAAAGTAATTAGGCTTAATTATCAAGGTGACGTTGGTCCTCATGTTGCAAAGTGTTTATGGTATATAAAACAAAATTTAGCTGAAAAAAATAAATTAGATTCAATTAAAGACAAAATTAATTTTCTTCAAAAAGCATATCAAGAAGGATCTCGTGCCTTTGAAGAAAATACAAAAAATAAAGAAGAAATTGTTGAGATTAATAAAGCTATTTATAATAAAGATCCAAGCGTACTTGAACTTTGGAAAGAGACTCGAGATTGGTCTTTAGAATATGATCAAAAATTTGAAAAAGAACTTGGAATTACTTATGAAAAATATTATTTTGAAAGTCAAACATTTGAAATAGGCAAAAAAATAGTTGAAGAGAATGTTGGAAAAATATTTGAAGAAAGTGATGGTGCAATAATTTTTAAAGGAGAAGATTATGGTCTTCATACAAGAGTCTTTATAAACAACCAAAATATACCAACCTATGAAGGTAAAGATATTGGATTAATTAGTCTTAAAAATAAAGATTTTAAATATGATTTATCAATCGTAACAACTGCCTCAGAACAAACTCCATATTGGAAAGTAGTTAAAAAAGCAGCAGAATTAATATACCCAAAAATTGGAGAAAAAATTTTACACCTTGGATTTGGAATGATTAATTTAAAATCTGGTAAGATGTCGTCTCGCGATGGTGTTATTTTTACTGCATTTGAATTAATAGATAGAATTAATGAAATTATTAGTAATAGTTTTGAAACTTCAGCGCAAAATACCAAAAAAATTGGCTTATCTGCAGTAAAATACTCTTTTTTAAAATCTGATTACAAAAAAAATATTACTTTTGATATAGACGAATCAGTCTCTGTTCAAGGCAACTCAGGGCCATATATTCAATATACATATGCAAGATGTAATTCAATTACCACAAAAAAAATTCCTCAAGAAGAATTTGCAAAGACTAATCTATTAGAAGAAGAAAAATCTATATTAAGACATCTTATTCACTTTGATGAAGCCATACAAAACGCTAGTCTAAACTACTCTCCTCATTTAATTTCTAACTTTATATTTGAGCTTTGCCAAAAATATAATTATTTTTATGAAAAATGTGCAATCTTAAACGAAAAAGATATAGATAAAATGAACTTAAGACTAAAAATTACCCAAAAAGTTGCCAATGTAATAAAAATTGGATTAAATCTTCTTGGAATTGAAATTGTTGAAAAAATTTAATGAAGAATAAAATAATTAAAATTGGTTTAGATTTAGATGGCGTTATATTATATAACCCAGCAAGAATAATTAGACCAATAGTAGCCCTTATAAAAAAAATTTTCTTTAAAAAAAAAGAATTAAAATTCTATTTTCCAAAAAGTAATTTTGAAAAAACGCTTTGGAGATTTTTTCACAAATCAAGTCTATTCATTGCTCCAGGGTTCCAAGAAATAATAGAACTTTCTCAAAAAAATAAAATTGAAGTATATATTATTACAGCAAGATACAGCTTCTTAAAAAAAGATTTTGAAAATTTTATTAAAAAATCAAAAGCAAACGTTTATTTTAAAGGATGTTTTTATAATCAAAAAGATGAACAACCCCACCTTTTTAAAGAAAGAATGGTTAAAAAGTTAAATCTTGATTATTTTGTTGAAGATAATTGGAATATTGCTCAATACTTATTTTTTAAATTAAAAAAAGATAAATTCCATACTAAAATATTTTGGATTTATAATATTTTAGATAAAAGAATTAACTATAAATATAAATTTCCTGGATTAAAAGAAGCTTTTAATCAAATATATTCAAATCAAAAACTTACCATAATAACAGATTACTTTTTCCCTCATTGGACAGGTATATCAAAGTCTTTTTTTACTTTAAATAAATATTTAAATAATTATTTTAATACGACAATAATTACATCAAAATTTAATCCGAAGCTTAAATCTTTTGAAATTATTGACGGATCTGTTGTTATAAGAAAAAAAATTCAATTTAAAATAAGTAGACTACATTATTCCTTTTTAATAGTTTTGGAATTTATAAAAAGAATTTTTTTAACAGACATTGTACTTATAAATTCTCCGTGCTCAAATATTTTATTTATTTCTATAATTGCAAAACTGTTTAACAAAAAATTACTTATTTTCCATCAAGGAGATTTAATCTTACCTCGTGGAAATCCATTAAACTGGATTATAGAAAAAATATTTAACACATCAACTAAGTTATCGTTTTTTATGGCTAATAAAATAAGCACTTATACAGACGATTATGCACAAAATTCAAAAATAATGAATTCATTTATTAAAAAAAACACATCTCTAGTTTTGCCAATAGAAATTTTTAAAATAAATAAAAACCAAATTAATAAAATCCCTACATTTGGATTTGGAGGAAGATTTGTTGAAGAAAAAGGATTTGATATTTTACTTAATGCAATCTGTAAAATTGATAACAACACCCCTATTCATTTTATTTTTGCCGGAGACAAAAATATTGCATATGAAAATTTTTTTGATAAACAAAAAAAGCTTATTAATAAATTAAAGTCAAAAATTACATTCTTAGGTTTATTAAAAAACAATCAAATGTCTATTTTTTTTAAAAAAATCGATTTCTTAATTGTTCCTTCAAGAACTGATTGTTTTAACCTACTTCAAGCTGAAGCAATGCTTGAAAATAAACCTATAATTGCCTCAAATATTCCTGGACTTAGATATTTAGTTAAAACAACTGGTTTTGGTTGG
>CAZWRH010000022.1:5431-15151 GCA_964636045.1 uncultured Gammaproteobacteria bacterium
TCATTAATCCATTTTGATGCTTCAACTCTTGGATTAGGTTTAGTGTAAATATTTAAAAAACTAATAGGCCAAATCAAAATTAAAAATAATAAAACCATCCTATACTTCATATTAAATTTGTGAAAAAAATCAAATCCAAAACCAGTAAAAATAGCTAAAAATGGATAAAGATAAATAAAATATCTCAAAGTCTTTACATGTTGAAAGGATAAAAAAATAAAAATACTTATAAACCAAATCCAAATAATTTTTAATTCAATATTTTTATTTTTAAAAAATTTCCATAAACCAATAAGAGACAATAAAAACATAAAAATTCCCATTCCAAAAAATGCCACATTTACCAAAGGAAACCAAATTGGCTTATCAATCCACTGAACCCCAGGAGGATAAAAAATAGACGAATTAAAAGAATTTAATTCAAATAAATTTTCTAAAAAGATTGAATTTATTCTTAAATCAAACACATTATGGTTTTGAAAAAATTTTGGATCTGCAATTCTAACACCTATATAACTAACAAATATAAATATTATAGTTTTAAAAAAAACAGATTTAATTTTCTGCAGATTTATCTTTTTATCAAAAATAATAAAAAATAAAGGTAAAAATACAAATAACAATGCGTTTATTTTTGTACCAATAGAAAATCCAAAAACTAAAGCTGAATATAATAAATATTTATTTTTTTTATAAAAATAAAATTTAATTGCAAAATAAAAAGAAAGAAAACAAAAAAAATTTAAAAAAATATCATTTGTGTAAAAGTGGGATAATTGAATGGGTAAAACCATTACTGCATAAAAAAATGAAGCATAATATTTAATTCTCTTTGATAAATTAAGATTCTTTTCAAGAATCTCACATAATTTATATATTAAAATAACTATTAAGGTATCCAAAAAAGCAGACAAAAACCTACCAAAAAGATAAAAATGATCATAATTATTAAAATCGAATAAAACTGTAAAAAATTTATTAATAGTTAATGGAAATGATCCATATACAAAAAATTTATACTTTGTATTGTATGGATTTAAAGTTGATTTACTTGGATTAAAATAATCAAATATATTTGTTGGAATACTGATTTCTTCTGAAACCAAGCTTAAAAATCTTTCATCTGGGTGAAGATGGGTACCACCATCCCAAGACATACCATAGACTCTGAAAAAAAGAGCTGCTATAACAATAATTGCTAAAAAATATTTCTTTATTAATTTAGATTTAAACATGTATTAGATTAATATCTTTCAAAATAGATATTTTTTGAATCAATATTTTGCTTTATTAAAAAACTAACCATTTCGTCAACGATTTTATTATTTCCGCAAACATAATAATCAAAATCATTGGAAAAAATATTTAAATTATCATTTATTCTTCCTTTTAAATAATTCAATTCATAAGAGTTAAAATTTTTTTCTTGTGATAAACATATTTTTACTTCTAAATTAGAAAGTTTCAGTCTATCTTCAAAATAAATATCTTTCTTCTCTTTTAACCCCCAAAATAAGTAATGTTTTATTTCTTTATTTAATTTATAAAACATAGAAAAATAAGGAGCAATTCCAACACCTGTTGCTAAAAATATTTTTGGTTTTTCTGGCTTTTTTAAACAAAACATTCCAAATGGACCAAAAAAATCTTGCTGATAACCAACTTCCATATTCTTATAATGAGATGAAGCAATTCCATTTGGAATTAATCTAACAATTAAATCAAATTTATCTTTTTCATCTGAATTCGAAACTATTGAATAAAGCCTTGAATTATTAGCAATTCTTAACATAACATATTGGCCTGACACAAAATCAATCTCACCTTCAGTTAATTTAAAACTTAAACTACACACGTCTTCTTTAAGCATCGTTTTTGAGGTTAAAACAGTTTGAAGTTTATTTAGCATAAATTATAGTTTGGCACGTTGAACTATTTCGGCCTCAATTATTTCTCTTGGTTTCCCATATTTTAATCTTGAAAGTTGAATTACTGCCTCAGCTATTTTATCACTTCCTTCAGCTTTAAAAGCCTTCATATCTTTTGTTAAATCAACTGAGAATGGTGGAACAGGATCATTATCAACAATGGTTTTCATATAAACGTGATATCTCTCAATATTTATTAAATCTGACTCACTAAAAACTGGTTGAAATTCATGTGATAAATAAGAGGCATCAGTTACTCCAACTCTAAAAACCATTTTTGTACCTACATTACCAAAAATAGCATTCTTCACCTCTTCGTCCATTTGTCCAATAAATTGATTGGCAACAGTTAAATTTAGTCGATATTTTCTTGCCTCAGATAAAATAGTTGCAAAATCTGGTGTTGCAAAGTTTTGAAACTCATCAACATAAAGAAAAAAGTCTTTTCTTTTTTCTATTGGAATATCTTGTCTACTCATTGCAGCCATAAGCAATTTTGGAATCAAAACAAGACCTAAAAAATTTGAATTTTCTTCGCCTAATTTTCCTTTTGATAGGTTAATTAACAATATTTTTTCTTTATCCATTATATCTCTAAAATTAAAGGCTGATTTTGATTGACCAATAATATTTCGCATCATCTTATTGGTAACAAATCTTCCAAATTTTGAAACAATATAGTCTAAAGTTTCAGATTTATGAAAATCAGAAGTTTGCGCTATTTGATCAGTCCAGTATCTTTTAACAATAGGATCATCAACTTTTGGTAAAATCTCCTGAACATAGTTTGTATCAGTTAATATTCTAACTACTTCAACGAAAGTAGCACCTTCATCACACATGACTGTTAACATTGCGTTTCTTACTGAATGTTCAAATCTTGGACCAATAATACCGGTTCTTTGAGGATCGTACAATTTATACATAAGATTAATAATCGCTGTTGTAATAAAGTGTTTTTGATCTTCACCATCAACTTCAAGCAAATTTAAACCCATAGGTCTTTCTAAATCAGATGGATCAAAATAAACTACATCCTCAGCTCTTTCTGGAGGAATAAATCTCACAACATCTTCTATTAAATCACCATGAGGATCAATGATACAAACTCCATAACCTGCTCTAATGTCTTGAACAGCCATATCAAGTAATAGTTCTGATTTTCCAACACCAGTTTTTCCAATTGTATAAATATGTCTTCTTCTATCTTCTTTGCTAACGCAAACAGGTCTTTTTACCCCTCTAAAATGTCCGTATCCAATAAATGTACCATCAGTTGTTGGTACTTCTCCAGAAACTGGAGCAGTTTTTGCTTTTAACCAATGAATATGAGGAGTTTCGACTGTTTTATTTGGAAAGTGGAAAATACTTGCAATTTCATCAACTGAAAGAGTGGAAACATTTTTATAAAAAGGAATATCAATTATTGGAAAAAATTTATATATAAAATCAACCATAAATAAATTTTTAAGAAGTATTTTGGCATTTTTTAAACTATTTAGATCAGAATTAAACTGTGAAAAGGCGGATTTTAAATTTGATAGATGCATATCTGCCGAATCTTTATTATTTGAGGAAACAACTAGTCTAACAACTGTTTCAAAACCAGGTTTGGAACATTTTTCATCTACTTTTTCAAGTATTTTAGAATCAACCTTAAAAGTTGCTTTATCAGGAGTCGCTTCACTTTTTTTAGTTGTCGAAATAAATGATTTTCCTGCTTTTTTCCATTTACCATCAGAACTTCTAAGTAAAACTTGGATTATCGCTCCTTCATCATCTCCCATTTTAGACAATGCAGACAATATTGTTGATAAAGGATCCGTTGGCAGTTCTTTATATGTTTTAAATGGATTGTATGCAGCATCTTTTTGCACTAGTGAGGCATAAGCAACCTTTCCCTCTTTAGAAAAAATATTTGGTTCTTCTGTCTCAGTAATTTCTGCTTGAGGATAATAACTATATATTTGTTTTTCCATTAAGTCTCGATATTTTTTAGGAGCAGAAATATAAAATCTTATATCAGTTTTTTTTCCAACAATCTCTAGAGCTATAACATCGTCAGTTTCAAAAAAACTAAATTTTCCTGCGCGTTTTAAAGAAGATAGTCCTGAAAACATTTGCTCTGCTGCATCGATTTTAATCTCATTATCTTTTGGAATTTTGACTTCTAATGTAACCATTCCAAGAGATAATTCTTCTCTTTTTTTAACTTTAAAATAAATTAAAACAATATAAAAAACTAAAAATGCCAACAAAAAAGACACTGCAATTATTCCAAAGAATAAAAATAGACTAATTATTCTATCGATGATTTCTTGCATATAAACTGCGTCCATATAGATATTAAAATTATATAATATATTCATGAACAAAAAAGCATTTAGTATAGCTATTTCAATTTTTATAATATTTGTTTTTATAAATATTATTAGCTCACAAACTATTTCAAATATATTTCCAGAAATTAGCCTAAAACAAAGTAAAAATAATATTATTTTATTTTTAATTAATATTAAGTCTGAAAAATATTTTCAAAATCAATTAAGTTATTATCAAGAAATATATAAAAAAGATTTAAAATCTGAAGTTTTTGCAAATGAGAATCATATTAAGGCTGAAATAAATAAATATGAAGAAATACTTAAGCAAAATTCAAAAAGTAAAGATGCATTGATTATGCTTAGCTTATTAAATTTAAAGCTTAACAATAAAAAAGAATCTAACTATTTCTACAATGCAGCAAAAAAAATTGATCCAGAAACAAAAATAAAAGAATTGGAACTTTTTTATTGAATATTATTTACCATATCATCAGCAAGTTGATTTTCTTCCCTTGGAATGTGAATATATGATACTGGAACCTTCAAATCATTTTCCAAAATCTTAATATTAACTATATATTCTTTTAAATGAGCTGCTTTTATCTTAAACAAACCTTTTAGTTGATTAACTAATAATTTTGAATCAGAAAAAAGTTCTATTTTTATAATATTTTTATTTAAAGCTAATATAGATTTAGCTAATCTTAAAGCCTCAAGAACTGCAGTATACTCTGCAACATTATTAGTAGTTACACCAATATCTTTCCTATATTTTTCCACGATTTTATCATCAAGTCTAATTACTACCCCAACAGCTGATGGACCTGGATTTCCTTTTGAACCTCCATCTGTATTAATCTTTAGAATCATATTTTTTTATTTTTATAAATTTAATAAATAAAATAACAAATACTAATAATTCAGAAACACCAGTTATTATAGCTGATGCATTATAACTATATATTGGAATAAATATTAAATTTAAAACAATATTAAAAACTAAAGCAAACAAATATACTTTTACAATTTGCTTTTCATAATCAAGAGCAATTAATATCCAAAGTATCAAATTTGTCAAAAAGAAAACTGGATAAGATAAACTTAATATTCTAAATACTCCAATAGAACTTTGAAAATCATCTTTAATATAAGTAATTATTGGTGCAAAAAGAATACAAATCATGCTAATTAATATTCCAAATAAACCAATTATTAAAGCTGTTTTTGTAAATGAATTTAAAAATAACTTTTTATCTGATTTTATTTTATTTAACATAACTGGATAAAATGCATTAACAATAAAAAAGGAGATATTTAAAGGAAAATCAAAAAACTTATATGCCAGTGTATAAATACCAACTTCATTTGTTGATTTAAAAAAAGATAGTATTAAAACATCTGATTTTACATATAAAACATTTAGTAGCAGTGTTATTCCAAGAGGTAAACTATATTTAAAAATTATTTTTGCCTTATTAAAATAATTTAATAAATTAACTTCTTTTATAGAGATTTTAATTTTTAAAACTAAAAAGCTGATTATCACATAAGTAAAAACTCCAAAAAATTGAGCCGCAAAAAACCACAATAAATTTTTACTAAAAAATGAATAAATAGAAAATATTACAACAACAATTCCATATAATATATTTGGGTAAATCATCAAATCAAATCGTTCTCTTTTTTGAAAAATAGAATTTTGAGAATACATAAATGAATATAAAAATAAAATAGAAAGCATTGCTAAGATATAATTTTTTTCTTCACCTGAAAAACCAGTTTTTAATATTTCGTTGTAAGGTAGAAAAGAAATTATTGGAATAATAAAAATAGAGATAAAAATAGCTATTATTAGTCTAAGTAGAATTAGGGCTGGAAGATCTTCTTCTTTATTTTTTTTTATAAAATAAGCATTTATTCCAAAGTCAATAAATAAAGACAGAATTCCAATGATTGCAAAAACTTTATTAAATTGACCTAAGCCAAAACTACCTAAGCTCTTTGCAATTAAAATAATTGCAATAAAATTAGCAAATGTTGAAAAAAAACGAGAAATTATTTGAAATAAAGTAGAAATGCTTAATTTATAAAGAAGTGGCATGAAGTTTATTATATTATAATTCGCCAAGTCTGTCTTTCTTTTCAGTGCTTTCTTTAATTAGATTTAAATATTTTTCCGTTGAAGAAAGTCTTTTGTGACCAACTATTTTTGCAATATATGAAATAGAGGCTCCATTCATTAATTGATAAGCAATAAAAGTATTTCTTAAATCTTGTACTTTTGCGCTTTGAATACCTACTTCCCTAAAACATCTACTAATAATTGTTCTTATATTTCTAATAAGCAAAGATCTTCCTGTTTTTGTAATAAATAAATGATCGTCTGTTGTATTTTGTCTTACAACTAAATAATCATCAATAGCTTTTTTTACTGCTTTATTTAATGGAATTTCTCTTCCTCCAATTTTTAAATGTGATTCAGATATATCAGATAATTTTATAAATGAAAGTTCTGAAATTCTAAGACCTGTTTGAAGTAAAAGCTCAATCATCGCATATGTTCTTGGATCTTCTTTTGTAAAGTCGCGAAGGGCTCTATATTCTAATTTAGATAATATTCTTGGTAATGGTTGGGTATATTTTGGATGAGTAACTTCAAGAGAAGGGTTTTGCATTATGACTCCTTCTAATTTTAGGTATCTAAAAAATGTTCTAATTGAATTTAGTTTTCTTGAAGCTGATTTTTTTGTGTAGTTTTCTGTAATTAACTTTGCAATAAAAGTTTCAATATCTTCTTTTTTTACATCCTTAATGTCGTTTTTTTCTTTTGACACTAAAAACCCAATGAACTGTTCTAAATCTTTTTTATATGCGATTATAGTAAATTGAGATTTTCCTTGTTTTTTTAGATTTTCAATAAAATTTCCAAGGAGGCCACGCAAATCAAATGTTTCCATAATTGCCCTATAATATCATAAATAAAGACAAAAATCAATTATAAAGACTACTAAATAGTAAGCCATTAGTTTAAAATTAATCAATGCTAAATAGGATAAAAAATATACTTTTTTGGGTAATTGGTCTGTTTTTAATGCTTTACTTACTAAAAAACATATTTAATTATCAAAGTAAAGTAATCATATTTGATGAAGTTAAAAATGAGCTTAAAAAAGAAAAGATTAAACAAGAACAATTAAAAAGCGAGATTGTAAAAAGTAAAAATTTTTTTTTAATTGAGCATAATATTCGTGAAAAACTAAATCTTCAAAAGGAAAATGAAATAAGTATTATAATGCCAAAAATCAACATATCTCCAACTCCAACACCAACTCCTATTAAAATGCCTATTCAAAAGTGGTTTGAATTAGCAATCTTTAAATAGTATAATAACCTCACATATTCGCGGGGTAGTGTAAGGTAGCACAGGAGGCTCATAATCTCCTAGACCAGGTTCAATTCCCGGCCCCGCAACATAAGTAAATATAAAAACTTTACTCAATTTATGAAAACTAACTTTCTCCTATCCATCATAATCCCAGTTTACAATGAAGAAAAAAATATTAGTCATATTTTTAAAAGAATTATTCCAATAATAAGTAAATACCAATATGAACTAATTTTTGTTAATGATGGGTCTAGTGATAATACAGTACTTGAAATAAAACAATTTACTCCCAAAAATAGAAGAATTAAACTCTTATCATTCACAAGAAACTTTGGTCATCAAGTTGCTTTATCAGCTGGATACCTATACTCAAAAGGTAATTGCGTAATAACAATTGATGCAGATTTACAAGATCCTCCAGAGTTAATTGATGAAATGATTGATAAATGGTTGTCCGGAGCTGATATTGTATATGCAAAAAGACAAGAGCGTAATGATACTTTTTTTAAAAAAATAACAGCTTATCTTTTTTATAGATTAATAAATCTTTTATCTGATATTCCTATTCCAAATGACATAGGAGATTATCGATTACTTGATGGAAAAGTAGTAAATTTATTAAATAAATTACCAGAAAAATCTAAATTTTTAAGAGGTCTTGTTGCTTGGGGTGGGTATAAATCTGATTTTGTATTATTTTCAAGAGATAAAAGACTACATGGAAAGACTCACTATCCACTTTCAAAAATGATCAATTTTGCCCTTGATGGAATAACGTCTTTTAGTATTAAACCTTTGAAAATATTAGCACTTATTGGATTTATTACTGCTTTTGTTGGTTTCTCTGGAATAACATATGCCATCTGTTTAAGAATTTTCTTTCCAAATCAATATTGGGTTACTGGTTGGGCAACTATTTTCGTTAGTATTATGTTTTTTGGAGGACTACAAATTTTTTCTATCGGTATTCTTGGAGAATATCTTGGAAAAATATTTAAAGAAGTACAAAATAGACCTCAATTTATACTTAAAGAGAAGGTTAATTTATGAAAAATTTAGGTTTTTTGTTTATTGTAATGGGAATTTGTTTAATGGTTTTTGTTATTTATTTGTTTTTTAAAGAAGAAGATAGGATTAAATCTCCAATTCCAGACAAAGAAGGTATTAAAGTTATATTTATTACTCCAGCTAAAAAATAAATATTTAGTTTATTGTAAATTTAAATAACTTTCCTGTTCCTCCTAAGAATAAACTATCAATTATTTTAATAATTAAAAAAGCCAAAACAAAAAGTACAACCCCTATAACTGCGTACATTATGGTGGATTGAGCATCTTTCACTTTTTTTTCATCTCCACCTGAAGTTAAATATTTAAATGAACCAATAACGAGCATTACAAATAAAATTAAAACAACAAAACCAGAAGAAAAAGTCATTAAATTACCAAATACCACTTCAAGGCATTTTAAAGTTGGAACATCATTTACAACACAATCTCCCCATTCTCTCATAAAAAGAAGTTTATTTAATTAAAGTTGGAAAGTTAATTGGACCTGTAACTCCAAGACCAATATTAAGAACTCTTTCCATTAAAGCTATTAATGCAAGCGAAGCAAAAACCACAATTAAACCAATAATAGCTGCTTGAATTTGATTTCTTGCTTTTTCAACTTCAGCCTTATCTCCACCTGAAGTAATCCATTTAATACCTCCTAAAATAAGATATAAAAAAGCTAAAAGACCAGCAACCACAAATAAAGACCTAACAGCAAAAGTTATCAAATTATCGAGTGTAACTATTGGCAAACCATACTGTGGGTTTATTGAGACAGAGTCCTCAGCAAATACTTGTTTTATCATAATTTATATTCATAATAGATAACTAGAAAATAATTGTCAAGTATTATTTAACAGCCAGTTTGACTAACGAATCTTCTTTTGATATACTATAAGACATGGATCAATTAAATAAAATAATTTCTTTAGCGATCGGATTAATTTTTGTAATTTTTATTTTAGCTGTACTTACTGGAAAAATTGATTTAAAAAGCAAATTTCCAAGTTTTTTTAAAAATACAAAAA
>CAZWRH010000023.1:0-14396 GCA_964636045.1 uncultured Gammaproteobacteria bacterium
CAGTTTTTAACATATTAGTTTATTTGTATAAAATTACAAAAATAAAATCAACCAATAAATTAATCCTGAATAATCCATTCATAAGATTTAATAGTTAAAAGGGGAATTAAAACGAAAAAATATTTTAAAAATAACAATAAGATAAATATAGAATAAAGCAAATCAATTACACTTACATTACATCTTTATTTCAACATCAATTCCTGCTGGAAGATCTAAATGCATTAGGGAGTCAATTGTTTGATTTGTTGGATTAACGATATCTAAAAGTCTTTTATGAATTTTAAGACCAAATTGTTCTCTAGCGTCTTTGTCAACAAAAGTAGACTTATTAACCATATATACTTCTTTTTTTGTAGGAAGTGGTATTGGACCAATAATTGATGCACCTGTTTTTGTAGCTGTATCAACTAATTTTTGACATGATTCGTCAATTAATCTGTGATCGTATGATTTTAATTTAATTCTAATTCTACCTTTTGACATTTTTTTTAAAAGTGCATTTTTATCTTTAGGGATAGAGAGTTACTCTACCCCTAATAGATAAAATTTTTAATTAATTATTTCAAGATTTTAGTGACTACACCTGCACCAACTGTGTGTCCACCTTCTCTAATAGCAAATTTTAATCCTTCTTCCATAGCGACAGGGTAAATAAGTTTTCCAGTGATTTTTATATTATCACCAGGCATAACCATTTCAACACCTGCTGGTAAATTAAGTTCACCAGTTACATCTGTGGTTCTAATGTAAAATTGTGGTCTATATCCTGTAAAGAATGGAGTATGTCTACCACCTTCATCTTTGTTTAAGATATAAATTTCTGCTTCAAAATCAGTATGTGGTTTAACACTTCCTGGTTTTGCAATAACTTGACCTCTTTCAACTTGAGATTTTTCAATACCTCTAATTAAAAGACCAACATTATCACCTGCTTGAGCATCATTTAAACTTTTTCTAAACATTTCAATTCCAGTAACAACTGTTTTTTGAGTATCTTTAACACCAACTATTTCAACTTCTTCATTTACTTTTAAAGTTCCTCTTTCAACTCTTCCTGTACAAACAGTTCCTCTTCCTTGAATTGTAAATACATCTTCAATAGGCATTAAGAATGGTTTATCAGTTGCTCTAACTGGTTCTGGAACATATTCGTCAACTGTTGCCATTAATTTTTCAATTGCTGCTTCATATTCAGGAACTCCTTCAACAGCTTTTAAAGCTGATCCTCTAATAATTGGAGTTGTATCTCCTGGATATTTATATTTATTTAAAAGTTCTCTAACTTCCATTTCAACAAGATCTAAAATTTCAGGATCAGAAACCATGTCACATTTATTTAAAAATACGACAATTGCTGGAACATTAACTTGATTTGCTAAAAGCAAATGCTCTCTTGTTTGAGGCATAGGACCATCTGGAGCAGAAACAACTAATATAGCTCCATCCATTTGAGCGGCACCAGTAATCATGTTTTTAATGTAATCAGCATGTCCTGGAGCATCAATATGAGCATAATGTCTTTTATCTGTTTCATATTCAGAGTGATGAATGTTGATAGTAACTCCTCTTGCTTTTTCTTCTGGAGCTTTATCAATTTCTTCATATTTCATTGCTTTTGCAAGTCCTTTTTTTGCTAATACTGTATGAATAGCTGAAGTTAAGGTTGTTTTACCATGATCAACATGACCAATGGTTCCAATATTTAAGTGAGGTTTGTTTCTTTGAAAAACGCCTTCTGCCATATTTTTAAAATTTAAAATTAATAATAAATAAAAAATTCCAATAAAAAATAGGAACTTAGTCAAGATTATAAACCACAGCAATATTTTTTGCAATACCTATTTTGCTGAATTTCCTCCTAAAGTAACTACTTGAAATGATAATTACAATTGTTATATATTAATCTTACATATGCAAAAAATCAATACTTTTATTCATGTTTTTAAGAATTCTATTTTTCCAACTCCAAATTACTACAAACAAATAAAACATACTAAACTATTTTTTTCCTTTAAATATTTTGTAATGCTTATATTTATTATCAATTTAATAACAATTCCTTTTTTTTTAAATAAAATATTTTCTGGAGGAAAAATAGATGAGCTTAAAACACAAATCAACCAAACTCTATCCAAATATCCACAAGATTTAAAAATACAGATAAAAAATAACAGATTAACAACAAACCTTAATAAACCTTACATAATGTGGATTAGTTTAAATAGTGTCCCAAACGCCTTGTTTGTTATTGATGAAAGAGCCGATCTTCAAGATTTGCAAAAATATAACGGAATTTTCTTAGTTAATTCTGATCATATTATTGTTAATGATAAAAATGATTTTAAAATAAATAAATTAACTGTTAAAAGCGATATTGAAATTGATAAATTAAGTGTTGAAAAATTTAGGGAATATTTAAATAGTTTTTTTACAATATTACCTTTTTTTAGTGTTTTTTTAGGCCTTTTAATAATAATCTTCGTACCTTTATTTGTTGTATTCTTTAAAACTTTATATTTAATAACAATTTCTGTTTTTGCATTTTTACTTACTCGACCATTTAATCATAACATTCATTTTAAACGAGTATTTCAAATATCTCTTCACGCATCTACTATCCCAACAGTAGTTGGCGCTTTAGTTCAACTTTCTATTACTAATTTATCCTTGCATGGAATTTTTTATCTTTTAACTTTAATATTTGTTTTATCTGCAATTTACGAAGCTTACTTATACCAAGAAATATAATATAATAATCCGATGACAAAATATTCATGTATAAACTGTGGATTTGGTAGTCAATCATGGTATGGTAAGTGTCCTCAATGTAATGAATGGAACACAATAAAAGAAGAAGTATCTGAAATTGATAATAATAAAAAAACTCTTAAAAAAGCAGAAATAAAACCTCTAAATAAAATAGCATCTCTTGAAAAAAACCGTTTAAAAACAGACATTTTTGAGCTTGATAGGGTTTTAGGAGGAGGATTTGTTGGTGGAGAAGTTATTTTAATGTCTGGAGAACCTGGAATAGGAAAATCAACCCTCATTTTAAAAGCACTTCAAAAACTTAGAGTTTTATATGTATCTGGAGAAGAATCTGGAGAACAAATCAAACACAGAGCTGATAGATTGAAAATTAATTTAAGCAACTTTTTTTTTACTGAGGAAATTCAAGTTGAGGCAATATTAAATGCTTTAAAAAATCAGATTAAAGATTTTGATATTTTTGTAATAGACTCTATTCAAACAGTTTATTCAAAGGACAACGAAGGATCTGCTGGAAGTGTTAGTCAACTTAAAATATCGATCATGAAGATAACAGAGTTTGCAAAAAACAATAATATTCCAGTTATCGTTATAGGTCACGTTAATAAAGATGGAGATATAGCTGGTCCAAAATTACTTGAACATTTAGTTGACTGCGTTCTTCATCTTGAAGGAGAAAAAAATTCTTATTTTAGAATTTTACGATCTTTAAAAAATAGATTTGGACCAACTGATGAAGTGGGAATATTTGAAATGAAAGATGAAGGATTGGTTGAAGTTGAGAATCCTTTAATTTTTTTAGAAAACAATGAAAATATTATTGGAAAATCAACAGCTGCAGTATATGAAGGAAATAGAATTTTATTTTTCGAAATTCAGGCTCTTGTTGTTCCAACAAGTCTAACTATTCCAAGGAGAATTGTAAAAGGAATTGATTATAATAAATTTCAAATAATTTTAGCAGTTCTTCGCAAAAATCTAAGTCTTCACTTAGATAAATTTGATGTTTACGTAAATGTTGTCGGAGGAGTTGATATCAAATCACCTACTGTTGATTTGTCAGTTGCTGCCGCAGTAATTTCTTCAGTAAAAAACATTTCTCTAAAAGATAAATCAGTCTTTTGTGGTGAAATAGGACTTCTTGGAGAAATTAGAAAGAACTATTTTGAAGATAAAATAAAGAAAGAATGTGAAAGGTTTGGATTCAAATCAATATTTACTTACAAAACTGCAAAAAATATTAAAGAACTTGCAAGATTGGTGACTAATTAACTAGTGATTGGTGGTTAATGGTTGGTGATTAGCTCTCTGTTCTCTGTAATTATAACCTAATAACCAGGAACAAAGAACTAGGAACTAGCTCATTCCTGTTTTGTATCTGTATATTGCGCAGAAATCCATCCAAATTTATCTTTTTCAAACATTATTTTATACCAACCAGATTTTTCCTCTAAAACCTCAAACTTATCTTTTGGATTAACACGTGCAGACTCAGAAGCTCCAACATTAGGCTCTTCTCTAACTCTCAAAAAACCTGTTGGGGTATCTGATATTATTGCGATTTTTTTTGTTTTTAAATTTGCACTATCAGAAGCTTTTTGAGCATCTGATTGTTTTTTAATATCATCAATGCTTTTTTGAGAAGCATCAATTGCAAGCTTAAACTTGGCAACAAGTCTAAATCCTGGCTCAATATTTATTTTTTCAGTTCTTTTAAAAAACCCAGGAATCGCAATAGATAGCTCATGCTCTCCTTTTGGCACATCAGACAAAATAATAGGAGACATACTTTTTTCATCGTTATCTAAAAAAACAATTGCTCCAAGAGGATCGCTTTCGATTTCAATTTCTCCAACGTCTTCATTTTTAGGTTTATTTTCCATTTTTTTTAAATAAAAAATTACCGATGCCGTACTTAAAGAATCTTTACCTAAATCAACATTTACATAAGTCAAAGTATTTTGATAAATTCTAATTTTTTCACTCCAAGAGGCTGACTCGGTTGATGAAGTTTCAGGAATAAGCTTTAACATATATTCCCCCTCTTTTATCTTATCTTCAAAAGAAGTTTTCCCAATTGGTTTTTCGTTTAAAATAAGTCCAGCAGTTGGAGAAGATAGTACTTTTAATTTACCAAAATTATTATCAGCATTTAAAATAAAAAATTTAACCAATATAAAAGCAGTAAATAATAAAAATAAAACTGTAAAAAGTAAGATTTTTTTCCTCATAAAATTTAAGTAGTTATATCATAAAAAAATTATCAAGAATCTTCAAGTTTATTTATTTTTTAAAGAATTCATTAGAGTAATAAAAAAACCTAACGAGATTATTACTAATGTCAAAATTAAAACTTTTTGAATTCCTTGAAAATAAATAGCAGCAAACCCAAACAAAAAAGTTACAAACCAATAAAAAAAGGCTATTCTTCTTCTTCCCCAACCAATCTCAAGAAGACGATGGTGAAGGTGACTTGCGTCTCCTTTAAAGGGAGATTTTGCATTTTTGATTCTTTTTAGTAAAACGTAAATTGCATCAATTATTGGAATACACAATACTAAAACCATAGTACCAATTTTCCCCCAAGACAATATTGATAGTACTGCCAAAAAATAACCTGCCATTGCGCCACCACCATATCCAGGCATAATTTTCTGAGGATAAAAATTCCATGGCAAAAAACCAAGATATGCACCACAGACTGCAAAAGACAAAAACGCAACATCTTCTGCTGGGATACTATGACCAGAAAATCTATAAGCAAGAATTCCTAAAAAATAAGATGCAATAGCGACAAATCCTGGAAGCTGACCATCAACTCCTTTACTCCAATTTATAAAATTCATTATTGCAACTATCCAAAAAATAGAAAATAAGTTAGAAATTAAATAAAATTTATGATGTCCTAAAAAATCAAATGCTATAACAATTTGATCCAGTCTTATTACACCTCCAAAAGGATTTGAAATATACGGAACCCCAAGACCAAAAGACACAACAATTAAAGCAACTAAAATATTTAAAAAAAATCTTAATATTGGAGATAAATCATAGTAATCATCAAACAACCCCATTATTACAATCAACAATCCTCCTAATAAAACTCCAAATAATATTTTATTCATTGGAAGAAAAAGCAAAACGGAAATAAGTATTGCTAAAAAAATTGGTAATCCTCCTGCACGTGGAACAATCCCTTTATGAGTGTGTGCTGGATGAATTCTTTTTAACACGTCATCAACTAAATTAAATTTTTTAGCAAAAATCAAAGTTGGATATACAAATAAATAGGATAAACTAAAAGAAACCAAAAGCATTAATAGAATTTCAAATAAATCCATTTTAAACAACTAAAAATAAAATTCTAAAAAAAATAAATGTAGTTAATAAAATTATTACTAAATTAGTAAAATAAAAAATTCTTTTTACTACATGATTTTCATGAAAAATTTTTGATTGAAAAAAATTATTAAGAAAATACAAAACTACACTAATTAAAGGTAATAATAAAATCATATAAAAATCTGTTATTTGCTCTTCACCTTCTAAAACTGAATAAAAAAGAGGAATCTGAGGAGGTAATCTAGTTAAAAAAATTATAAAAGAGATAATAGATAAAGAAACTGTTAATACTAAAACAAAAAAATTATTTTTAAAATCAAATTTCATTTTTATAAATTTGACTGAACCTCAAAGTCATAATCATTAATCAAGATAAAAGCTTTACTTGGATAATTAGGCAGCCGATTAATAAACTTATCTTTTGGCAAAATTGATAATCCAACATATTCTGGAATCTCTGAATAATTTTTTCCATACACAAACACTTTATTTTCGTCGAAATAATAGACTGCTACAAAATAAGTTGCTGGATTTGAAACGTATAAATAATCCCTTGGGTTTGCCATTTTTTTTATTTTTGCAATAGTCCCTTTTAAATCTCCTTTTCTTTTATGAAGTGGTTCAAGGGTTAAATAAAAAAATGTTATTAAAAACAAAATCGATAAAAATATAATTTTAGCTTTTGTTGAAAAGTGTTCAAGGCAATAAATAATAAAAAGTAAAAATCCTGAAATTGAAAATATTAAATACCTAGGAACAAAAATTGGCTTAGTAAAAGAAATTAGTAAAGTTAATAAGTAAAAAAATATTCCCCATAAAAAAAATAAATAGAATAATTTTGTTTTCTTTTTTATAAAAAAGAAACTGTAAATTACAAATATGATTAAAAACAATGATGTTAATAATATTTGTTTATCAAAAAAACCATAAACTTTTTCATACCCAGTATACAAAATTCCAAGCGACTGAACTAAAGACTCCCAATTAGTTTTTTCCATCCAAAAACTATTTGTTTTGCTAAAAAAAGAAGGAGCAACATAAACGAACCAAGGGATAAATAAAATAAAAATCCAAATAAAATATTTGGCTTCAATTTTTAAATGTTCTCTATCAAAAAAAATCGAATAAATAATTTGTGTCAAAATAACAAAAATGAAAAAATAATGAGTATAAATTCCTAAAATCGAAAAAAGTAAATACTTTTTATAGTCTTTGGTTAGAAAAAAATAAAAAGACATTATTGTAAGTAAAGAAAATAAAGAATACATTCGAGCTTCAAAAGCAAAATACGAAACTAAAGGATTTATAACAAACAAAATCAAATATACCCAAATAATTTTCCCTTTAATTTTTAAAACTCTTTCTAAAATCAAATAGAAAAAATAAATACTAATTGCGTAAAAAATAAAAGATAAACCCCTCATGGCAATTTCAGATTTACCAAAAACAAATATCCAGAAATTCATTATTAAATAATAAAATGGTGGATTAAAGTCTGTTGCTGTTTTAGTTAAGATTCCAACAATACCTTGTTTTGCCATAAGATAAGTAAAACCTTCATCTCTCCAAAAACTTTGAGTAAAAAAATACAAAGGGGTTTTATTAAAAATAAAATCTAGCATATATTAAAACATTATACTTTTTCTGTAACTTTATATTCAAGCTTTTTTCCTAAGATCATTCTTGTATGTGCTTCAAGCGCTGGAAGGGATGAAAATATAAAAGAGATTATTGGTAAAAACATCCATTGAAAAAAGAGTATTGGAATATTTATTAAGCTTGTTTTAACTTTAATTCTATCTCTAATTTTGTAATCAAAATATAAAATAAAAATTAATAAAAGAGAACTTATTGTCAATATAAAAGACGATAATTTTGGCAAAAGTAATCCTAAAACAGTTCTTTTAAAAATTGGATTTACAAGTGCTGGAATAGATGCTGATAAAGTTAAAATAAAAAATGAAGTTGGCCATAAAAGATGAGTTTCTGCTAATATCATTGTTTTTTTAAATTTTAAAAATGGATCTATGTGAGGAGTTTCAAAAGATCTTTTTATACAATAGGCAACATCAGATACTCCCCATGCCCAACGCATCTCTTGTTCATATCTACTTTTAAAAGTATTCATTACGCCATGAGATAATACTGCATCTGCAGATATTGGTAAGTAAATTGGTAATGTTTTTACTTTTTCACCAAATTTAAAAAATGCTTGTAGCCAAATATGCCAATCTTCAGGAATAATGTCCGTATCCCAATAGTTTATCTCTTCAAGCATCCATAAATTAACAGAATAAGTAGATATTTGAATTAAATCATCTTTTTGAGATAAAAAAGCCATTCTTAAAACTGAAGATAAAATCGATTGCATTCTAACTGGAAGAGGCAATTCCCAAAAATTATTATATAAAAGCACAGGAGCCCAATAAAAATGAAAATTTCTATCTTTGTCTTTTATAAATTCATAGGTTAAGTATGATAAATACTGATCTGGCAATAAACTATCAGCATCACAGATTGTAATCAAAACATTTTTTGGATTAATATTTTGCTCCTTAACTTTTCTTGAAATATACTTAACCGCATAAGTTTCATTGCTTGCTTTACCAACAACCTCTCCAGGAACTAATACATGAAAGATTGAGATAAAACTTCCAAATATTTTTTCATATTTTTTCTTTAAAATCTCTCCTCTTTCTACAGCATCTTTTCCCTCTCTTTCTTCCATTGCTAAAACAATATTTACTTTTTTTAAAATATATTTTTGATTTTTAATTTTATCTAAAGTAACTTTAAGTTTAGAAATTGATTCTTTATAGTTTGTAATAACAATATAATGCTCAACATCAATTTTTTTACTTACATTTTGAAACTTTTTAAACCAATTTATTTTTTCAGCTTTTTCAATTAAATAATATGAAATTCCTGCATAGTAAACGTTTTTTATAGATTTATATAAAAAGTACAAAAAAAATGCCAATATTAAATAAGCTACTACAGCTGGATGAAAAGGTGAAAGCCAAATAGGAAGAGTTATCATTACCCAAGACATTACAGGAATAAAACTTTCAGATGCTCTTTCAAAATATCTTGATTTAACTATCTTTTCCATAAACGTAAATTATACCAAAAACACGATCTATTTTTTTCTTATTTCATTTTTAAAAACAAGACGCTTATTGTTGTAATTGACAATAAAACAAAAAAGTTAAACAAATCTAAAATATTAAAAAATTTTAGGAATAAAAAAAAAGTTGCTGACAATCCTAAAATAATAGAAGTTGCTTTTTTAAAAAAAATACTTAAAAAAATAATTAAAGTTAAAAAAAATAAAAATAAAAATCCAAAAATAATTTCATTTGTATCAGGTGGAATAAAATTAATAAAACTTAAAAGTGAAAAAAATAAAATAAAAAAAATAATTATTTTTTTATTCAAAAAACTTTTTATTTTCATAAATTGATTTTATAATATTTATTATGAATAAAAACTATTTATTTCTTTTAGCTGCGTTTTTTTTATTTATACTACTTATTCTTCCAAAAAATAATTTACCTAAAAAAGATAAATTAACAAAAATAATTACACCAACCACAATTAACACGACCAATAGAGAAAAAGCAAAAGTAAAATCAGTTATTGATGGAGACACTATCCTTCTTGAAGATAATAGAAAAATTAGATATATCGGTATAAATACTCCAGAGACAAAACATCCTAATAAAAAATTAGAATGTTTTGGCAAAGAAGCATATTTAAAAAATATAGAATTAGTCGAAGGAAAAGAGGTTTACCTAGAAAAAGACATTTCAAATACTGATAGGTATGGAAGATTATTAAGATATGTCTATATAAATAATTTATTTGTTAATGATTATTTAGTTAAAGAAGGATTTGCTAGTATCTCGACTTTTCCGCCTGATGTGAAATTTAAGGATTTATTTTTAAACTCACAAAATGAAGCAAGAAATAATAATAAAGGATTATGGAATAAAAATATTTGTCCTTAATTTTTTCCGTATTTATTATACATTTCTATTGCAAGACCTAAGGTAAACATTCCATTTTTTTCTGCAACCGCTTTGTTTTTTGACGCTACTCTTCCAATAGATGATCTTATTAAATTTGCAAAAATATATTCATCTTCTAAAAAAGAAATTGGAGATAAATTTGCTAATTTTGCTTTAAAAACCCCTAAGAAACCTGTTAGTTCTGGCATTATTTGTTTAAAATCGTTTTTCATTTCAAAATTAATAATCGCTTTGTTATTTTCAATTTTAAAATCTCCTTTATAATCAAAATCAAATGCTAAGGTTGATCCAATAAAAGTATTAATACTATATGCTGGTGAATAATATCCGGCTTTCCTTGGATCAATAATCGAATAAGTATCTTTGTCGTTTGCTTTAGAAATGTGAAGATTTTTAAAATGTTCGTCACCATGTCCTAAAACCATCAATGGATCTTTTTTACTTTGAAGTTCATTTAAAACATTTCTACAAATATTTTCAAATGAAGGATAAATAATATTATTAACAATAATTGGAAAATCTTTAAACATTTTTATCTTGTCGGATCTTAATACTGTTTTAATTGTTTCGACTGAGTCATTTCTTAAATCAATTTCAAGTTTGTCTTCTTCCATTTTACGCGTTGTCTGATTCCACATATTACTTAGATCATGTATGAAATCAAGCGCTGCAATCTCAAAGCTATAATTATTAGTTAACATGGCTTTGTTAAAAGTTGTTCCATTAACTCTGTTTACAACTAATAAATCACCAGTATCCTTTTTTAGTAAAGCGCATTTTGGCATGTGAAGATAATTTTCAAGAATTTTATACGATTTTCTTTGAATATTAGGAACTTCATATTGAGGAATTCCGCTACACTCTGTTTTTAAAAAATTTCCTGTACCAATATCTCCATTTTTGTTTTTTTTACAAATTGAAAATGTATTTTCCCCAACTCTTTTATACTCTCGTCTATCTTCTGGCATATATTTTAAAAAATTATAACAAATTGACTATTTTGAAATTTAAAAAAAATATTTTATAATACAAAAACCATGAAAGAGAGACAGGAAGGGCTAATTAAGGTATATCAAGATTCTGCAGACATAATTTCTTGCGTTGGAGAAAATATTTTTAATTTAAACATTTCTCTTCAAACTAAAAATACTTGGCGAAATATGATGGGAGTAATTAAAAGGCTTGATGATGTTGTTGATAGTGAAAAAAATTACAAAAAAAGATTTGCTTTTGAAAAAATATGTTTAGACTTTATTCAAGATGATTTGTCAGACATAAATAAAAATATCGACTACATTGCTGTTTTTGGATATAAAAATATTTATTCTTTAAATAATTTAAGGTCCGATATTAAGTCTTTTCCAATTTATAATCAGAACCTTTTTTTAAACACACTTGAACATTTGTGTGTTGTGTCTGAAAATTTAAAACATACAGCCGATATAAATGAATATGCAAAAAAAACAAAAATAGAAGGACAACTTGCTGGAAGATTATTTACTAGTTTAATCAGAAATCCCGAAGACAATTCAAAAGATTTTTTTAATTTTGAAAATTATTTAACATCTCTTTCAGCTGTTGGAAATATCTTTGATAATATAATTGATTTTGACGATGATTTTAAAACTGGCAAAACAATAATTTATCCATCAAATAAAAACAAACTAATTTTATGGAGATCTATAACTTCAGAATTAAAAGAAGTATTGTCAAAAACTGACTCGAAACTTTTAAAGAAACTTTTTTTCTCAAGCTGTAGTGCATACGTTGAAGCAAAAACAAATTAAAGCATTTCGCTACTTTTCTCGTCGTTATTATTTTCAGGAAGAATATAAACATCATTTCTATATTCATCCTGACCTACAAATTCTCCTTTTCCAGATAAAATAGCTTCCATTGGCCTGCATGAATAACAACCATTTTTATAAGGACATTTAAATAAATTAAGTTGCCTTGCAAGTTTTATTTTTTTAGCAATTTCCAAAACCTTATTTTCTGATAAATCAAGATCTGGTAGCCCTTTTTCAGTTAGTCCATTTTCTTTTTCAAGGTACCAATAGCTAGCTTTAGTAGCTTTTCTATTTTGACAATTATGAACAAGAAGATGATAGATAGGCAATTGAAGAGAGTCATCTCGCTCATCATTTTTACTTGTTTTAAAATCAATAATATGAACACTATCTTCCTCAGGTAAGTATTCTAACCAATCAATTTTTCCACATAAAATTATATTATCTTTTTCTGATAACCAATAATGTGGTAAATCCTGTTTTATTTTTATAGCACTGTTAAGTAGAGGTCCTGGATTATTCATTACTTTCTTTAACATTTCCATTCCTCTTTTTTTATAAATTTCTTCAACGTCTTGAGATACAAACCCTCCTTTTTTACCAGAAAATTTTGCCCAATTAATTAAAAATTTTTCAACTAAACTATCATTAAATCTTTTATCTTTTGGCAAAATTGAAAGTGATTCTAAAACAGTATGAACAGCTTGACCAAGTGCTAAAAAAGGATTCATTATTCTAATTTTATGACCAGTACGCGGATCTTTATAAATATTTTTTAAATAATATCCTCTTGGACATTGTAAAAAATCATTAATTGAGCTATGCGATACCCAAACAGCTGTATATTTATCAGACATGAAGTAATTATAAACTAAAAAAGAAATTATTCATTCAAAAAATCTATAATTTTATTTATCTCTTTACAAAGAGATTTTTAAGATGGTTTTAAAAATCTCACCCACCCCAATAAAACTTTCTGTCTTTCCAAAACTTTCTACTGGTTTTTGAAGCGGCTCAATACAAACATAATTTTTATCAAATTCTTTTGTTTCTGGATTTTGATAAACCCAAACAACAGCATAATCCAATCCTTCTTGTTCCAAAATCAAATCTGATTTTCCAGGAATTTGAATAATATTTTTTTGATTTAATTTAATTGTTCCATTTGATTTGATAAGTTCTGTAATGTCTTGACCATTTACTTTCGTGCCAACCCAACCATTTGGAGCATCAAAATAACAATGCTCTCCAAAATTTATTGGAACATTTTTATCTGAATTATTTTTATGAATTGTCTCTAAAATAAATTGATTATTTTTTAATAAAAAATCTTGCTCAACACAAACTCCTTTTGGATAATTTTCATGAACAATCGTATAAACTAATTTTTGATGGTTTGGCTCATTTTCTAAAACAACACATTCACTGTTTCGCATTGGTCCGTGTTGAGGCAAATTCAAACCCGACTCATCTTTTCCAAAATTAGGAGTACAAGGATGTGTAACTCCATTTTTTCCATCTCCTCTTAAACCACAAAAAAATATTTTTTTACCATCTAAGGTAACATCTTCAATTTTTGCTCCAAGCGAATTTATTTTCATTTTATTTTCCATATTTTCATAATTATTTAATTTTTCTAACATAAGTAAAATTTTACATTATTAATTATTTTATTTTTAATAACATTTATTAGATTGTCAAAACAGTCTATAGTATAATTGTTATTATGATTGAACGAATTTTACCGCATAAAAATATTGAATCTGAAATAAAAAAATCAGAAAAATCAGTAATTATTATGTATCCTGATTCACGTACCACAGGAGGGCAATATATTACTCCAGAAAATATCGATGGAACGTTAGAAGCAATTTTTTTATACACCGTAAATAAAATGCTTAGTAAATACAGCAGACAAGGATATGATATAAAAGGAATTATTTATCAAGATACATTTCCAAACAACTTTAGTCCAATTTATCCAATCAGTCAATTTGATCAATTAATTCCTTTGCCTGTTTCTGCTTTAGAATGGAAAAGCAATAAACACAAAGAATACTTAGAAGCTATCTATGAAATACTTCAGATAAAAGAAAAGTCAACTGTGGTTGTGGGAGGATATCACAGTTCTGACTGTGTTCAAGTAATGACAAGTTTTTTAAGAGATAAAAAACATGCTGCTAAACCAAATTTATTATTAACAAATGCATTAGGAGAAGTTATTCTTGAACATGAAATACGCAAGTATATTCCAAAATCACTAAAAAAAGATGATAAAAATTTATTTCCAAGTTATTGGAAAAGTCTATATAAAGAATTTGAACTAAATATCCAGAAAAAGAATATTTAAATAATTTCTACAATCTGAAGCTTTAATGAAAGATAGTGAGCCAACTGGGACTCGAACCCAGAACCTATTCCTTAAAAGGGAATTGCTCTACCAGTTGAGCTATTGGCCCTA